>SUXY01000002.1 GCA_015060705.1 Bacteroides sp.
GTAGCGATCCGTTCCGTTCAGAAGAAGGTCTTGAAGGCCGTGAAGAATGGCGAGTCTACGGTCACTATCGTGGAGGAGGAAGAAGACTCTACTGAAGAAGGAACCGTTTAATGGATTCTCCACCGGTAATTGTCATTCAGAACGGAACGTAGTGGAGTGAAGAATCTCGGTGACACCCACTATATGCATTCGAGATTCTTCGCTTCGCTCTGAATGACAACATGGGGAGAAGAATGACAAAAAGGGGAAAAAATGTCTAAAAACTAATCACTAACCCAAACTAAAACTAACACAACATGGAAACAAACAAATCTATCTGGAGCAAAATTCTCCACATCGCTATCACAATTTTAACCGCTATCGCAACCACTTTTGGTGTTTCGTCTTGTATGGGAGTATAAAATGCTATTCTTCCACTTCCGGTAACTGCAAACGATTCAGTTCCTGCAAAGAGCCATTGAAGACGTTCAAATCGACTTTTTCTTCGATGCCTGGTAGCGTACCCACATCGGTATGCTGCCAGAACTTCCAATCGCCTTCGTAACGGACGGAATCTACATAATAGTGGGCAATCCAATACGGATAGGTATTGAATACGGAATCGTTCAAGTAACGGGTCTTAAACTTATAAGATGCATAAATGATGGGCTTTACCCCATAGTGGTTCTCCACTTTCCGAAGCCATAGTTTCAAATCGGACTGCAATTTCTTCATGTCCTTGCCTTTCTTCTCAATGTCCAGTACGGGGGGCAAGTCGCCCGGTTCCAGCTTCACCGACTGGATGAAAAAATCGGCTTGCTTGTTGGCATCGGTCTTGGGATTGTAGAAATGATAGGCCCCGCGAATAAATCCATGAGCACGGGCAGAATCGAAATTGGCTGTAAAGCGGTCGTCCGAATAGTCGCCCCCTTCGGTGGCCTTCATAAAGATAAACTGGATCGGGAATTGTCCTTGACGGGTCTGCTCCAGCATCTTCCAGTTGATATCTCCCTGATAGTGGGATACATCGATGCCATGTACCTGATAGCCCGACGGCATACAGATACCATAACCTTTCAACCCGTAACAGGGCTTCCAACGATAGGCATACGGACGGATAAAGAAATAATAGAAACCCGATACAAAGACGATAATCACAAGTACATACAGGAGATACCTCACCCAGGTAGGTATCTCCTTCTGTACAGATTTCTTTGCCTTACGCTTGGACGGAGTACGTTTGGGCGCAGGCTTTTTGGTCGTTTTCTTTGCGATAGGTTTCTTTTCTTTTACCATTCTTTTGAGATTGGTTTACTTCTTCGAAGCCTTTACCCATTCTACATAGATGCCCGGATTATCATTGGCCGGACAAGCCATGAAATGGGCATAACTGATGCCATGAACGGTCGGTCGCTTCAAATTGAGGCGCAAGTTACGCTTTTTTCCGTCAACTTGTATGCGTGCCGGAGCATTCTTTTTGGTCAAATCCCAAGAAATCGTTACTTCATGCCATTTGTCATCGCGAATCCCCAACTGTTTTCGGTCCAGTTTCACTTCGTACATGCATTCATGACGGGCCACGATATCCGACGGATTCATCCAGCGGTCATTCAAGACCAAATAGACTTCTTCACTTCCTTGTGGAAGGCGGATGCTGGTTTGGAATGTACCTTGTTGCATGTTCGGGAAATTCCATACAGCTCCACGGATATCGGATACCAGCGAGGCATCGGCCTTGTATTTCAAGTGCAACATCTGCTTGCCTTCCTTATCGGCATGCGGCAAAGCTTCGCAACCGGCAATACGATTGTATGAACAATGTCCCTTAATACCTTTTATATAATTGAATACGGTCCATTGGTTCAGTCCGTCCGAGAAATCGTTGAAACGTTCGGTTTCATACAGCCAATCGACATCGAACAGCATCATCGAGCGGAAGGTTTCATGTTGTCCGATAGATGCGAGGATTTTACCCGGTGCCACTTCCACCATTTGTGCCTGATGGGTGCTTCGGTCCATACCCTTTCCTGCATATTCGGCTTCGTTGCGCTTCGGTGTGAGATAGAGTTCACGGAAACCAATCCAGGTCTTGCCGTCGTCTTCCGAAATGGCTACGTGAGTAACATCGCGATTGGTAAACACATCGTCCCACACCCCATTGGCGGTTTCCATTTCGGGTAGCGGAGTGGTGTTGCACCAAAAGAAGAGCAAGCGTCCGTCTTCCAATCGGTTCATGGTAGGCATGGTGATGGTGCCATAGAAAGGCGAAGGACGGGTTTCGCTCCAAGTGAGCCCACCATCTTCGGAGAATGCTTCGTAGTGATAATCCAGGGATGTACGCATGATCATCCATAGCTTTCCGTCGTTCAGTTCGATGACGGTTGGTTCTACGGCACCATGATTCCAACGGATACCTTTGTGGAAACCACCCTTTTCATGATTCGGAGTAGTCACGATGTTGGAGCGTGTCCATGTCAAGCCATCGTCATCCGATACATAGGTATAACATCCTTTGGGAGTGACATCACCATGGGCAGCGACTACGATACGTTTCCCTCCTTTAATAAATATAGGTGGCTTGACCATGATGGAATTGGTATCGGCTATCTTGATAATGGAACGACCACCATTGAGTCCTCCTTCGGTACGGATGCAATAAACACCCATACCCGGCATGTGAGTCACGCGGATGTATTCCTTACTAATCGGACTTTGACGGTCGGCAAAAGGCATTCCCACCGGAATATTTACACGCTTCCATGTCAAACCATTGTCCTTGCTGGACAGGTAGAAATTGCCCGGTACCGCTTGCTCACCGAAGTTATAATGACGGATTTCACCCGTTTCCAGTCTGGACAAACCGATATAGGCATCCGATGGTGGAGTCCCTACCCTTACCGGTGCGAAGATGGAATCGATAGTGGATGGGATGTGCTGGGCTTGTACACTCAATGAAGCACAGATCAATGCGGTTGATAATAGATGTTTTTTCATAGTATATTCAGAAAAAAGAAAATGTCATTCAGATGACCGAAGGGAGGAAGAATCTCGATAACACAAAGTGAATGCAACCGAGATTCTTCGCTTCGCTCTGAATGACATCTAGGGATTGATATAATCGCCTATTCTAATTACTTAGCTTGTTCCAACTGCAAAGTCTTAGTCGGTTCATCGCATACTTCAGTTGGACCGAAGTACTGGATAGGACCCGGATATACATAAGCAGTTTCCTTAGCCCATGCTTCGCGGTTAGCAGCGAACTTCTTGAATGGAGCACCGTCCAACTTCACGAGAGCCTTCTGGATAACCGGCTTCATTTCACCGTGACGACGTTCCATGTTCATCATCATTGTGATAGGCACACCACCTGCAATCCATTCAGCAGCAGGAGCAGTTGTATTACGAACTGAAGACATGTAACCAGTCTTACCGTTAGCAATCAACATAGAAGCTGTGTAACCCAAAGAGTAGCAGTAGTCAGCGTCGAAGTTAGATGGAGCAGCGCAACGGCCTTCGTAACCGAAGAAGTGGTGTTGAGCACCGAACTTACCATTATACTTGCCTTCTTCCTTCCATGCAGCCAACTTAGTAGCAACCATTTCAGACAACAACTTTTCTGTTTCGATCAAAGATACCTGTACGTTACCGTGTGGGTCGCGGTCGAGTGACAACTGACGAGCAACGCCTTCTGGCAATGAAGCATAGATAGCAGAGTTTTCAGCAGACAAGTGCTTGATGATATATTCACGTTGTTGTGACTTCTTAACCATTGCAAATTCTTCGCCGTTGTGAGCCAAGAAATCGTTCAATTCAGCGATCAAACGCTTCATAGCCGGGATGAATTCGATCAAGCCTTCCGGAATCAATACAGTACCGAAGTTGTTACCATCAGCTGCACGGTCAGCAATTACCTGAGCAATGTAAGTAACTACATCGTCCAAAGACATTTCCTTAGCTTCTACTTCTTCTGATACAATACAGATGTTCGGCTGAACTTGCAAAGCACATTCCAAAGCAATGTGAGAAGCTGAACGACCCATCAACTTGATGAAGTGCCAGTACTTGCGAGCTGAGTTACAGTCACGTTGGATGTTACCGATAACTTCAGCATAAGTCTTACAAGCAGTATCGAAACCGAATGATGTTTCAATCATTTCGTTCTTCAAGTCACCGTCGATAGTCTTCGGACAACCGATTACCTGCACACCGTAGTTCTTAGCTGCATAGTATTCAGCCAATACACAAGCGTTAGTATTAGAGTCGTCACCACCGATAATTACTAATGCCTTGATACCCAATTCCTTGATGATTTCATAACCCTTTTCGAATTGTTCTTCCTTTTCCAGCTTAGTACGGCCAGAACCGATGATATCGAAACCACCAGTATTGCGGTATTCGTCAATGATTTCAGCTGTCAATTCCTTGTAGTTATGGTCTACCAAACCACCAGGACCCAAGATGAAGCCATAAAGCTTGCTGTCAGCGTTCAACTTCTTGATACCATCGAACAAACCAGAAATTACGTTATGACCACCAGGAGCCTGACCACCTGACAAGATAACGCCCACGTTGATAGCCGGGAATGCAGGAGCTTCACCTTCTACGAACTGGATCAACGGCATACCGTATGTGTTAGGGAACAAAGCCTTGATAGCTTCTTGGTCAGCAACAGATTGAGTTGGTTCACCTTCCTTTGCTACTACAGCACCTTTCAATGCTTGAGGAAGTTTTGGCTGATAAGCAGCACGAGCAATTTGCAATGCACTTTTTGTCATAATATTAATGTATTATTTAAATAATATATAAATTCATACGTTCACTTCTGCAAATTTCGTTCTTTTTTTGGAAATATGAAAACGTATACAAATAAAAATGCTATCTTTACAGCGAAAATAAATCACATATTAACTTAAAACATTGAATTATGGCAAGCAGAAGAAAATTGAAGAAACAAATTTCTTATATAGCCGGTGACTTGTTCCTGGCCAGTTTGGTAGAAGGTGTGAACCGTGAAGCTATTGTAGAAGCAATCCACAACGTATTGGCACTCATTCCACGCATCAGCCACACCCAACCGGGCAACGTAAAGGGATACTACAAGAAGTTGCACGAAGACTTGAACAAGGAAATTCAAGTGGTATCTGACGAATTGAACAAAACCGCTTAATAAACCTGCTTATGAAAAAAGCTCTTTTCGGCTTTATATATCATAAGGTATTAGGATGGAAAAGCGTGGTGAATGTACCCGATTTCGACAAATGCATCATCTGTGCAGCTCCTCATACCTCCAATTGGGACTTATTCATCGGCAAGCTCTTCTATGGAGCCATCGGCCGGGATGCAGGTTTCATGATGAAGAAAGACTGGTTCTTCTGGCCACTTGGACCTATCTTCCGATGGATGGGCGGCATACCGGTATACCGCGACAAAAAGACTTCGCTGGTGGACAATGTCATCCAGTTGGCCCAAAAAAGCGAAAAGTTCCATCTAGCCATTACACCGGAGGCTACCCGCAAGGTCAATCCTAATTGGAAACGCGGATTCTATTTCATCGCCAAGGGAGCAGGTATTCCCATCGTACTGGCCGGCATTGATTTCTCGAAGAAGACCATCACTCTGGGAAAGGTATTCACCCCAACAGACGACATTGAAAAGGATATGCGGGAAATAAAGCTATTCTTCAAGGATTTCAAGGGTAAGCATCCAGAAAATTTCTCGATTGGGGATGCAGAATAATCCAGAATCCTATATCGACTAAGACATTTGTCATCCAGAGCGTAGCGAAGGATCTCGAACACACATGATGAATTCGAGATTCTTCGCTACACTTTGTTTCGCTCTGAATGGCAAATACATGTGACATCCTACAAAATAATCACATAATATTCTTTTTTTCTATCTTTTTATTATATCTTTGCGCCTTTCAAAGAAAAATAATAATAAAACAACCATATGGACAACACTAGAATTGTAGGTGAAAAGATTAAATCGCTCCGCGAAACCAAGCAAATCAGCATAGCGGAACTGGCCGAACGTACCGGATTGGCCGAAGAACAAATCGAACGTATTGAAAACAATGTGGACATTCCTTCATTGGCTCCACTGATCAAGATAGCACGTGCCCTCGGTGTACGTTTGGGTACTTTTTTGGACGATCAGGACGAAGTGGGTGCTGTAATCAGCCGCAAGCAGGATACTACCCAAGCTACCATCAGCTTCTCCAATAACGCCATGAATGCACGTACTCACATGCATTACCAATCTTTGTCAAAATCGAAGGCAGACCGTCACATGGAGCCATTCATCATCGACATCGAAGCTACCGATGAAACCAAATACGAAGTTTCTTCTCACGAAGGCGAAGAATTTATCTATGTCATGGAAGGTGTCGTAGAAATTGCCTACGGTAAGAAGAACCACATCATTGAAGCTGGCGACAGCATCTATTATGATTCTATCGTACCTCATCACGTACACGGTTATCAAGGACAAGCTGCCAAGATTTTGGCTGTAGTATATACTCCAATCTAATTGAACGCTTATGAGTTTAGAATTATCTAACAGAACCCTCGGCGACTGGTTGGAGCATTGGGCGGAAACCACTCCCGACAAAGAGTATATCGTCTATTCGGACCGCAATCTCCGATTCACTTGGAGCAAGTTCAACGAACGTGTGGACAACATGGCGAAAGGCTTGCTTTCCATCGGTGTGGAAAGAGGTACTCACGTAGGTATTTGGGCAGGTAATGTTCCTGATTGGTTGACTTTCCTCTATGCTTGTGCCAAGATTGGTGCCGTAGCTGTTACCGTGAACACCAACTACAAGCAAGCCGAACTGGAATATCTCTGTGAAAACTCGGACATGCATACTTTGTGTATCGTGAATGGCGATAGAGGTAGCGACGATTATGTAAACATGGTTTATACCATGCTTCCGGAATTGAAGACTTGCCAACGCGGTTATCTGAAGAGTGAACGATTCCCACGCATGAAGAATGTCATCTACATCGGTCAGGAAAAGTATCGAGGCATGTACAATACAGCCGAAATTCTTTTGTTGGGAAGCAACATTGAAGACGAAGAACTGAAAGAAGCAAAACAAAAGGTTAGTTGCCACGATGTAGTGAACATGCAATATACTTCCGGTACCACCGGTTTCCCGAAGGGGGTCATGCTTACACATTATAATATAGCCAACAACGGTTTCTTGACCGGTGAACACATGAAGTTTACTTCTGCCGACAAGCTTTGCGTCTGCGTACCTTTGTTCCATTGCTTCGGTGTGGTATTGGCAACCATGAACTGTTTGACTCACGGTTGTACCCAAGTCATGGTGGAACGCTTCGACCCGTTGGTGGTATTGGCATCTGTCCATAAAGAACGATGCACATCTCTTTATGGTGTACCGACCATGTTCATTGCCGAATTGAACCACCCGATGTTCGACATGTTCGACATGTCCAGCCTCCGTGTCGGTATCATGGCAGGTTCTCTCTGCCCGATTGAATTGATGCGTCAGGTAGAAGAAAAGATGTTCATGAAGGTGACCAGCGTATATGGCTTGACAGAAGCTTCACCAGGTATGACCCAAACTCGCATCGACGATTCATTCGAAGTGCGTTGTACGACCGTAGGTCATGATTATGAATTCACTGAAGTGAAGGTCATCGACCCTGAAACAGGTGAAGAATGTCCGGTAGGCGTTCAGGGTGAAATGTGTAACCGTGGTTATAACACCATGAAAGGTTATTACAAGAACCAGCAAGCCACCGATGAAGTCATCGACAAGGACGGTTTCCTCCATTCAGGCGACTTGGGCGTGAAGGACAAGGATGGCAACTATCGCATCACCGGCCGTATCAAGGACATGATTATCCGTGGTGGTGAAAACATCTATCCACGCGAAATCGAAGAATTCCTTTATAAATTGGAAGGCATCAAGGACGTACAGGTAGCAGGTATCCCATCCAAGCGTTATGGCGAAGCTGTAGGTGCATTCATCATTCTTCACGAAGGTGTAGAAATGAACGAATTCGATGTCCGCGAGTTCTGCGAAGGCAAGATTGCCCGATACAAGATTCCGAAGTACATCTTCTTTGTCAAGGAATTCCCGATGACAGGTAGTGGCAAGATTCAGAAATACAAGCTGAAAGATGTAGGTTTGGAACTTTGCAAGAAACAAGGTATTGAAATCATATAATACATTTTATTGTCATCCAGAGCGAAGCGAAGGATCTCGGTAACATCCACGTTGATGTACACGAGATTTTTCGCTTCGCTTTGTTACGCTATGACTCTTCACTCACATTAGCATTACCATCTCAGAAGTGTTTTTCTACCTACATCCCTACATTGCCTACATCAACATTGATAATCAGCGGTTTACCCATGTAGGTAACATGTAGAGAGCATGTAGGGAACCCGTTTTTGCCTACATTTTGCCCTATTATTAACAAATCTTTGCAATAAAAGAGACCGATTTTGCCTCTTTTTGCCTAGATTCTGCCCATTTTTGATGGTTTCTTGACCATATATATCCGTATTCCAGCTATTGTGAGTGTGTGTCATAATGTATGAAAACACCTTTTATCTACATGAAAAAGCATTTTACCTACATTTTCAAGCCTTTCACTTCCGTCTGTATCTTATATTCACAATGCTTCGTCTATATATTCAAAGCATTGCGTCTATATAGACAAAGCATTACGTCTATATATTCAAAGCGCTTTGAATATAAAATAGATACTGATTATCAGTGATATACGCATATTCATATCCGATTATTCCGATATGAGTTTATATCCATGTAGGCAAAAATTTGCCTACATATTACCTACATTGGGTAACTCACTGATTATCAAAGCAGATGTAGGCATGTAGGCAAAATGATGAAAATAAATAAATGTTTGATATATTTAATAGATAGCTATTTGGATAATACATGTATTTGAGATGTGAGAAAATCTTTCATTTTTGGATAGGGACATCAGATGGAAAGTTCATTGTAACCTTCAGGCGTAAGGTAGATTGAACTTTCTGACAGCGCAAAAGTGTTTTTATTCATTTTTTATGTAAAAGAATAAGGGAAAACATTTGCTTATTTGTATTTATTTTGTAATTTTGTCAAAACAGTGCGACAGCATTTCGTTTTCAGGTAATGATGCTTAAAAATATTAAGGTTTTAGTCAATTAAGGTATTAAGGACTTCTTTCGTCCACAATTAGTAGAAATGAAAAACATGATTCTCTACGTGACAAAACATGCTAGAGAATGATTTCAAGGGGGATATCCTATATTTTTACGATTACATCTTAATTTAGCCAAAGAATAATGCATGCTAGTGTTATTTATAACTTAACTTTGTTAACTGAATTAATCAATTAAAGTATAACCATTAAATTAAATTTAAGGTCATATTTTACGACTGTACAAGGAAGTATAAGCAGTAAATGTCGACCGCAATTCAAAAAAAACATGGAAGAATTAATTAATAAACGATTTAACCATTGGAGGAATTTACTATGGAGACAGAGAAGAAAATGGATGGTAAATATGGAAACCGGTATGGCATATTTACGCAAAAGGTAGACATCAAAGTTTTACATGATGTTATTCAGGAAGAAGTCATTCCTTGTATTACCCAAAACAATTTATGGTTTGCCGTATGGTGCGTACTCAAAGACAACAAATGCTTGTACATGGGTGTGGATCGTATCAATTTTGACCGACAAATGATTGATTGGTATGGTAATAATTACAGTTCCACTTGTCTTAATGTCTATGCGAGCACTTGCTTGGCCGAAAGAAAATGGAAAGAATGGGCAAACAAAGATGAAACAGCTTTTCCTGAGTTCGAAAGAGTACATGGAGATGCAATTGCTAGACATCGAGTCAGCATCAGAACCGTAAGAAAGATTTATAATTTGTGTAAACGTTTTAATCCGTTAATAGAACAATGCATCAAACAAAACAATTAATTATCAGTTCCGATTCATTCCTTTATAACGAAGAATCAGTGACGCTACCGATTCTTCGTTTTTTTGTTCTAAACAAATACAATTCATACAACTGATACAAACAATCTATTTCTTCCGATTTATCCTCCTTACACAAGCCGTCAAATTAATACAATAAATTGACAATCAAACGCTTATTAGTCTTGTAGTATCAAAATAAACTCTTACCTTTGTATTGAAGAAATAACAAAAGGGAAGCCACAAGCAAACACAGACCCTTAGTTTATAATAAAATAAGTATTAACTATTAAAACACACAGACATGAAAAAGAGCGACAAATGGCGCCGCATTATCGAAGCGCTGATTGCGATTCTTACTGTTGTCGGTAGTTTCTTGACAGGAACGGCAATGCAGTAGAATCCGGACACAAACACGAATGCTTCTACCATGGAGAAGCTGAAACACGATTGGTTCATTGATCCTGTAATGGATTATTCATCAAGCAAAGCGACCGTACCATCCCGGGCAGGTACACGCTTCGCTTTTCAAACACAAAATTAAGTAAAGAATGTATTTTACACAACTTAAAACACTCTTTTTATGAAACGTTTATTATTTGTATTATTGACATGCATTTGTTGTCTGACCATGCAGGCACAAGGCAACTTCGGCAAAGTAAGTGCCGAAACAGCCGACTTTGTTCGTTTTGGCAATCAGTCGGTTTCTCTTTACACCGGGCAAGTTTCCGTATCTGTACCTCTTTATCATATTAAGGATAAAGATTTCGATATTCCTTTGTCACTTAATTATGCAGCCGAAGGCTTCAAGCCCGCTTCCCGTCCCGGTTGGACCGGACTTCATTGGTCACTCAGCGGTGCCGGTGTCGTGACCCGTGAAATATATGGTGTGCCGGATGATTTCAGTAATTATGTAGACAGTAATGGGGAAGCAGCTATGGGGTTCTGGCAAGCTGTACAGCAACGCACTTATTCGCCCGACGACCTTTTCAGCTTTACTGACAATCTTTCCATGATTTGCGGTGGAGGTTATTGCAGCCTTCCTCCTGTCAGTGGAAAATATTATGATTGTGAGCCTGACCTGTTCACTTTCTCCATGCCGGGACATCATGCCACGTTCATGATTGACAACCGTGGAAATGTACAGACCAGCAAGAAAGGGTATAAAGTGATTCTGAACAATATGACTGCCCAGACTACGGCCAATGCCAATCCGTCCATTTCTGAGATAACTGTTATTGCTCCCGATGGTTATAGATATACTTTTGGAGGAACGCTTGAATCGTTGGAATTCAGTACGAACCGGATAACGGGCAGTGTCACTCCAACGGCAGATATGCGTAGCTGTATCAATGCCTGGCATCTGACAAGAATCAAAGCTCCCAACGGAAGAACGGTTACTTACAGCTACACATCCCATGATGCTTTGTCTGTTAGTTCTCCTTTTTGGAGTGTGAACAGTGCTTCCTTGCCATCACTTGGAACCAACTATCAGTGCAATGTGACCAAACGTGTATTCCTATCGTCCATTACGGTTGCGGATACGGGAGCGAGTGTTCAGTTCAACAAGACTCTGGAAACATGCAGTCCGTTCTATGTCGAGTTTTCAGACTACAATGCCTTGTCCTACAAGCTTGACAATGTAGTAGTGAAACAAGGGACAACAACCAAATATACTTGGCAATTGGGATATGAGAACAAACAGCATCTCCGCTTTTTGTCACAAGTAACCCAGCCGGACGGAGGTATATACTCTTTCGGGTATCTGCATAGTTCCAACTATCCTCGTCCTACGACCGAAGAAGTGGATACATACGGATTTTGGCCACCTCTACCTGAATATCAAAACAACAACAATGGTAATAGCGGTGGCGGTAATGGAGACGGAAGTGATGTCATTGACCCGACTCCTGACGGACGGGAAGATGGCGATACCATTGACAATGGTCTGTATCCTATATATCCCAATCTTCCTTCTACACCGACAGAAGTGGCAGACAGGGAAGCGTACAGTCTTATGACACGGGTCAACTACCCTACCGGTGGGTATACTCTGTTCACTTACGAGCAGCATCGCTATGGGAAGCGTGTCAATTTACAGGTGAGCGGCAACAATTGGGTGTCTTACACTGTGACGCAGCCCGGTAAGGTTAGCGGTCAGCGTATCAAGACCATCGAGGACCACCATGTCGTTCCCGGCACCGACATCGATCAGGTAGAAAGCCGAAGCTACACTTACATGTCAACGGATGGAACGACAGGCAGTGGCTTCCTTATGAAGACCCGGCCTTTCATGGTAATGGCTGCCACAAATGACACGATTGCAATAACCAATAAGGTGTGGGCGAACAATTACAATGTTGAAGAACCTCATATCGGGTATTCTCATGTGACGGAAACATATAGTGATGGTTCGTATATCCAATACCAATATTCCAACTATTCCTCCAATCCGGACGGTAATATCACGAATTATCACTGGGAGGATGCAAGCGAAGTGGACGGTATGGATTTTGTGACCAGCAATGTAGCTTTGAAAAGCAGTAACTACAGTTGTCGGGGTTTGCTTCTTCATCGGAGTTATTATACTGCAGACAATACGTTGCTTCACAATACGGCCTATACTTATCGGGATATGGGAGCACAATCCTTACTGCCTCCCGGTGGACAAGAAACGCCATTGCTGGAAGAATATGGCTATATCGTTTCATTCCGTCCTGTCGGTGGTGGAGCAGGGACTATGGGCATACGTTTGAGAACACATCCGGTATTGACGGAAGTAGAGACGGAATATCCTGTTTCTGGTAGCAGCCACAGCCGTACACTGACATATACTTATAATGAATTTGATTTGATGAGAACCCGTAAAGAAGCGCGTTCTGACGGTCGAACATTCATTACAAGCTATCTTTATCCTTCGGATTTGAATACCTTGGGAAGCGTGTACAGCCGAATGGTGACACAGAACCGTGTAGCCAGTGTCGTTGAAGAACGGGATTCGTTGGGAGCTACACTGACGGCAGTACGATGCTACCTTCCCAAGATGTTGACCGGAGGGGGTTTCGTCACTGACAGCATTCAGGAAAGTCGTAATGGAACGGATTATGCGACCATTGAAAAGTATCCCGAATACGATTCATACGGCAACCCGGTTCACATTGTTCGTCGTGACGGCACGGAGCAGGTCTTGTTCTGGGGATACAAGGGACGCTACTTGATTGGAGTGGTGGAAGGCAGTACTTATGAGGATGTTGTTGAGGCTATGGGCGGTACGCTCCCAGCCAGTTTCTCCGACAGCGAGACTCCGACAATGACGGCTATTGACGGACTTCGCAACAGCCTGGAAGGCGCGGCGGTCACAACCTACGTCTATAATCCATTGGTAGGACTGACCAAGACCACACTTCCTAACGGAAATGTGATGACCTATCTCTACAATTCGGCAGGTGAACTGATTGAAAGCCGTGACGTAAACGGCAGTAAGGTGGAAACTTACAGCAAACATTATAAGGAATAATTTACACAACTTAAAACACACGATTATGAAACGAATTTTATTGACCCTTCTCTGTTGCCTGACAGTGGTATTCGTGTCGGCACAGAACACTTCGCAGAACTATCTGCACACCCGCAAGATGTTGAACTCCACAGCTACCGGCTATGTGGACCACATCAGTTATCATGACGGTCTCGGTCGTCCGTTCCAGACGGTAGAGCAGCACTGGCCTTCTTCGGGAAGCGCCAGTACACTCGTCACACAACAAGAGTACGACCTGTTGGGACGTCCTTCCGTGTCCCGTCTGCCTCTTCCCGGAAGCAGTAGCTTCGTTTCACCCAATTCGGTAGCCACATCGGTGGCTACCCACTACGGTGACAGCTATGCCTACAGCACCATTTCCTACGACAGTACAGCCCGTGAACGTGTTGTTTCCGAACAAGGAGAAGGAAGTGCATGGCAGGGAAAAGTGATTTCAACGGAATACCTGTCAAGCGGTACCAGCGGTGACTTGCTGTGCCAACATTACAAGCTAAACACTTTGGCCAATGTCACACAAAATGGAGCGTATGCTGCCGGTGCCCTTCAAGTAGTGAAGACTACAGACGAGGACGGGAAGGTGGGCTATACCTTCACGGATAAGCAAGGACGTACCGTATTGGAACGACGTGTGGACGGAACAACCTCCTTCGACACCTACTATGTGTACGATGATTACGGGAACTTGGAATGCGTGCTTCCACCGGCTATCGACGGTGACACTTCTACGGCTAACATGAACCGTTATGCCTATCTCTACCGCTACAACGAGCGCAACCTTTGTACCTGGAAGAAGCTTCCGGGTGTGGAGCCTGTGGAGTATGTGTACGATGAGCACGACCGCATGGTGTTCTCTCAGGACGGCAACCAACGTGTGTCCGGTAAATGGACATTCTATGTTTACGACAATCTGAACCGCTTGGTGCAGCAGGGAGAAAACACTTCGAAGACAGTGGTTGCATCGGACGTATACATTCAGAATTATTATGATGACCACGACTTTGTAGGGACTGACGGATTTACTGACAGCCGTTTTAACGATGATGAAACCAAACATGCCACGGGCAGCCTGACCGGAACCGTTATGAACGTATTGGGCAGTAATGACAAAATCTATACGGCTTACTACTATGACATCAAGGGCAGGGTGACGAAGAAGGTACAGAGCAACCAGTTGGGTGGTTATGATGTAACGACCACTACCTATACTTTTACGGGTAACCCGGCAACGGTGACGCATGAACATACGGCCAATGGCAAGACTACCCGTACGGAAGTGTATACCTATACGTATGACCATGCAGACCGTCTGAGCAGCGTGAAGCACAAGCTGGGCAGTACGGAAGTGACCTTGGCAAGCTATACGTATGACAGCTTGGGCAGACAGAGCACCAAGAAGCTTCACGGCAGCAGTACCAACCAACTGACGTATACCTACAACATCCGTAACTGGCTAAGTGGTATTAGCGGAAGCAAGTTCAACCAAAATCTGTACTATACCGATGGCAATGGCACTGCCTGTTACAATGGCAATATCAGCAGCATGACCTGGAAATCGGGAGATGAAACGACGCTTCGTGGCTATAAATATACGTATGATGGCCTGGACCGTCTGAAAACCGGTATCTATGGTGAAGGGAGTACCCTAAGTACGAATGTCGGTAGATTTACCGAAAGTGTGGGAAGCTATGACAAGAACGGCAACATCATGGCAGGTTTTGTCCGTAGCGGTCTGACTTCCACCGGTAGTTATGCCAATCTCAATGCACTGACCATTACCTTGAACGGCAACCAGATTCAGTCGGTCACTGACCATGTGCCTACTGTAGCTGCAACGGGAGGTTTCGAGTTTGTGGACGGCGCAAGTGAAACAATCGAGTATACTTACGACAATAATGGAAATTTAACAAAAGATTCCAATAAAGGTATTAGCAATATTGCGTACAATGTATTAAATTTGCCAAGTACGGTAACGTTCAGTGACGGCAGTACCATCACCTACAGCTATGCTGCGGATGGCACGAAGCTTAGAACGGTTCATACCATCAGCGGTACTGTCACACAGAAGGATTACTGTGCGAATGTGGTCTATGAAAATGGCATCCAGAAGATGTTGCTTACTGAGGAAGGCTATGTGGACTTGTCCGCTTCTACTCCAGCCTACTATTATTACTTGAAAGACCATCAGGGTAATAATAGAGTTGTCCTAAGTTCAGGCGGTACTGCAGTGGAAGTGAGCCATTACTATCCGTTCGGTGGTGTCTTTGCATCGACCGGCAATGTTCAGCCCTACAAGTACAATGGCAAGGAGCTTGATACCAAAAAAGGTCTGAACTGGTATGACTATGGTGCCAGACACTATGATGCGGCACTTGGTAGATGGTTGGTGGTGGATCCGTTGGCGGAGAAGTATTATTCAACTTCTGCTTATGGGTATTGTTTGAATAATCCTGTAAAGTATGTAGATCCAACAGGTTGTGCGGCTTCTACTCACACAGATTCTTTAGGAACTGTTGTAGCAGTATATAATGATGGAGATTTGGGCGTTTATAAACATAACTCAGACAAAAGCGGAACGCAGCAATTGTTAGCTGAGAATTATTCATCAACGAACACATCTGCAAATGGAGAGAAGATGGGAGAAACTTATGAATGGAACTCATTTGTTAATCCAGGAACAGGAGATCCTATTGGAAAGATTAATTTTGGTTCAACTAAAGCAGCACAAGAAGTTTTTAAACATATGAATATACTTCTTAAAGTGAAAGCAAATTCTGCAAAATTGTTATTGTATGCATTCAATGCCAATAATGGAGAATTGTTTGACATAAAACATCATAATCCTTATTTAGGGTCTCAGTTTGCTCTGGGGAAATATGTTTCTATGCGTGATGCTGGTAATATCTTAGCTGGTATGGTTGCACGTACAAGTGGTTTGCCTGCCATTACAACGTATACAGCATTTGGAGCATTGCAATTGTCCGGAAATAACAGAACAATGCTACCTCTTTATTTATATAAAGCATATAAACTTGGTTACAGTGGAAGTTTTGGTGAATTACCAATATCACACAGTTTTCAAAGACGAGGGTATGAATTAAATTTTAAGTAATAACAAGAAAGATGCCTCGCCAAAATTTTGCGAGGCATCTCATTTATCATAAAAATTTTTGTTAATTATGAAAAAATCAATAACAGCAGGATTATTAATTATTGTATGCATTGGATGTATATATAATAATGATGTATTGGGACTACTCTGTTTTGATAAGACCAAAAAGGAATATTATAATACTCCAAACGAGGAGCATTGTCTTACAGTTATACGTTATACTGGAAATGTATGGAAAAACAACCCGCTTGATGATGATAGAAGAGGAATATATATCATGCCTTATAAATTCTGTGGACATCTTCCAGATACTAACTACATAAGGTTGAATTATGTCGGTGCTATCGAAAACCTTTATTACAAATGGCAAGGTGATACGTTATATCTGCGAACGATGGATTACGGGGTAAAAGATGACAAATTATCCTCAACTGTTGTGCTCGATAGGAAGATGATGGACTATGAAAGATGGGGACGCTATTATGATACAATACAAGTGATGGAACAATATTTGAGATGGAAAAGAATGAAAGCGGAATATAGTGTAATAAAGAGTAGTGGATTCAACTGATAGGTTCAACTTTTTAATTTAATTAAATAAGCCATTAAATCCTAGAGCTGTGAAACAAGGTGAGAAGCAACTTCAAATATATAAGAGAGAATTGGAAACGATACCAAGATTTCAGGGGTGGGAATGGAATACAAAATTAGAAACATATTGATATGGATAATAAAGAATTAAAAAAAACATTTTGTACAATTGCAAAACAATATGGTTTTAAAACTGCTTTCGGTTGTTGTTACAAGGAAAGTTCTGAATGTTTATTTGTAATGGAACTTCAAAAATCGAACTATAGTAATTTGTATTACTTAAACTTGAAGACATATATTCAAGGGACTTTTGGACAAAAATATATAGTTCATAAAGACTATTTGAAGAAAGACATGGGTAATGTATTTAATCGTCAACCTCCTCAATATTCTTCAATCTTTGATTTGGAAACCGAAATGTCAGATGAAGACCGTTTTGAAAATTTGAATGTTTGCTTTAATGATTTCATAATTCCTTACTCGGAAAAGAATTTGTCTGTTTCTGGAGTTCGTGAATTAGCAAAATCTAATGAATTGAAATTAATATCAACTGTTAAAGATGAGTTGGACAGACTTTATCCGGAATAGGAGTAAATTGGTGCTTTTATTACATAAAAGCAATTAATTCAGAAAGCGTTCTTGCCAGAATACAATCTGTAAGAACGCTTTTATTCAAAACACAATCATTATGCGACAAATAAACTTACTAGTAATCCATTGCAGTGCCACAAAAGAAAATCAATCATTCACAGTACAGGCACTGGAGAACTCACATCGTAAGAGAGGATTTTATGGAATCGGTTATCATTACTATATCCGGCAATCCGGAGAAGTGATAAACACTCGTTCATTGAGTCGAATCGGTGCACATGCAAAAGGACACAACCGATACTCCATCGGCATCTGTTACGAAGGAGGGTTGGATAAGGATGGAAAGCCGAAAGATACACGCACTCCCGAACAACGTGCAGCGCTCCGTCGGTTAGTGAATGAATTGCTGACACGTTTTCCCGGATGCAAAGTCTGTGGTCATCGTGACCTCAGTCCCGATCAGAACCGTAGCGGAAAGATAGAACCTTATGAATGGACGAAACAATGTCCGTGCTTCGATGTAGCGACGGAATTGTGATATGCTGGAATCCCTGCCATTGCAAGTATGATGGCAGGGATTCTTCTATAATGGTAATGATTCAACTTTTAAATGCAATTAATTTTCAGATACACTTGCATCTCCATCGGAGAAATCATTATTCTCAATTACTACGTTCTTGGTACGCAAGAAGCGAAAACGGGTTTGGTTCTTGTGGAAGGCCGGGAAATCTTCGTTCTGAACGATTACATTACCACGGAAAGTCAATCCATCAATACTCTTGGCAAAAACAATCGGACGGTCAAATGTCTCAAAATGATTGTTTTCAATCACTACACCCGGTTGACCTTCTCCCCCATGGAAATATTTCTGCTGAGATGCCAAATCAGGGATTTCCGGATAAATGGAAATAACAGCTTCCGTAAATTGGAAAAGGTTAGTCAATGAGTTGATAAACTTATTATCACGGATAGTCACATCGCGGCAGGCACCTGTTTCGAACCAACCGTTGCAATCTCCACAAAGCAAGATAGCTGTACCTGATGTATGGTCGAAAGTATTGCGTTCGACAATGGTCTTCAGAGGAGTACTGAACAAAGTACCACGGGCACGGTTGTTACGGATAACATTATCAGCAAAGTAAACTTCCGGACACCATTCCAAGTTTTCAATACCGAAACCTTCTTCAGCATTGATAGCAGCATCCAATGGCTTTACAAACGTAATCTTGAATTCCTTCGCGCCATGAAGGGTTTCTTTATCAAACGGAACAATCTCTGCCACTTCGTTTTGTTCATCAAAGATTTCCATGGTCTTGGAACGTACAAACTGCACCTTGTCGCCCTTTCCACCCCAATAGAAACCATATGCTTGCGGATGCATGTACCGTCCTACAACGGTCTTTTCATCCAATTTCTGCACAATCTTCAAATAGGTACCATGCACATTGATGGCATCGTCCATCATGCCTTCATAAAAGCCATTGCAAGAAACAATCTTTCCTTTACATCCGGAGAAATGAGTTGCATCGGCTTGAGTAGTGAAATAACGAGGGTCATCATCACCACGAAGACAGACGTTGAATTTCTCCAAAGTGATATTTTCGCTGACTTGTGCCAACAAGCCCATACCTTCGGCATAGTGTACATTGATATTCTCCAAACGGGTATCCTTATCCAGCGAAAGGAATATGCCTGGAGCCGGCCGTTCGTAATTACGCATTGCTACCTTTGTACCAGGCACCAAACGAGAGTCTTTCCAATGTGGAGCGCGGAAAGTCCGTTCATCCAATTGTTCTGTATCATTGGTCGGACACCAAAGGTCGCTGGTCTTGTATACCACATGACGTGTCTTTCCATCGAATGCAATACCAGTCTGAGGATAATTCTTCCATCCTTCGCCATAACATTCAAAGTGAGTGTTCTCGCCAACACGGGCCTTTACCCATGGTTCGATACGGAATACCATACCGTCTTCGGCATTATCCACAATCTCTATCTGACTGATATGAGGCTCTGCAAAATCGATGCTGAAATTCTTCAAGGTACAATTTTCGGAGCTGACCAAAGAAATCGGAAGCATACGTCCATAGAAATAAAAGTCCGCTCCTCCTCCATCGAGGGTGAGGTTCTTCCAGTTTTCCAAAACAATACCAACGGGCTTCGGATTGGGTTGGTCATGGTTAGAGATATAATACTCCTTCTGAAAAGCACCTTCGGTATGGAAATCATAACGTCCGGGCTCAAAAACCAAAGTTACCTTCTTTCCTTCATTCTCTTGTTGGATAGCCGTCAATGCTTCCTGCACTTTGGCAGAAACATTCTCTTTCGTATCAGGCAAAACACCATAATCACGCATCCGAATGATTTTCTCATTGGAGCAACCACTCATCAAAAGAACAAGCAAGCATAAATTCAAAATAATTTGTTTCATGGGAATGATTGATTGTTAAACATGTTCGTAAAGATACTATTTTTTCCTAACTTAGCAGCGTTATTATAAAAGAATTAAATATAATGAAAAAACTTCTGACATTATTCATCGCTTTATCTGCAGGCCTCTGCTCTTTTGCACAAGGATTGGAAGGTAATGTAGAAGAAAGACTCAAACAATATTTTACTGAGTACAAACACCCTAAGGCCAACTTTGGTGTATGCGAGTTGGAATCGTATACCATTGACCATGACCGACGGAAGCTGGACATCTATCCGACCAAGCCTTTCGGTTATCAACCGTTCACCCCTGAAAGTGTAGAAGGAATCTACAAGTATCTGAAAGGCTTCTTACCTGGCCCGGTAAACTATTACGACATCACCATTTATGCCGACGGGAAACCTATCGAAGAGTTGATTCCAAATGCCTTGCGTAAGAAAAAGGACAATTCTCTCCGTTGGAAGCGTGAACACAAAGGCAATCCCTGGACGAAAAACATCAGTCGCCCTTATACAGCTGAGAAAGGGTTGGAAGGAAGGCACATTGCTCTTTGGCAAAGTCATGGCAAGTATTACATCAACAAGAAAGGCGAATGGGGTTGGCAACGTCCACGTTTGTATGGCACCACAGAAGACATGTTCACCCAATCGTTTGTAGTTCCTTACCTCATCCCAATGTTGGAAAATGCAGGAGCGGTTGTGTTTACTCCCCGTGAACGTGATTGGCAACGCAACGAAATAATTGTAGACAATGACGGTGCAGGTAGCTATCAAGAAGTAAAGAGCCGGAAAGGCAAATGGAAGACTACTTCAACACCCGGCTTTGCCTTGAAACGCAATATCTATGTAGACGGACAAAATCCTTTTACGGAAGGAACAGCCCGTTATGCCAATACCGAGAAAAAAGCCGAAAAAGCATTTGCCCAATGGATTCCTACCATACCGGAAACGGGTAAATATGCGGTATATGTTTCTTACCAGTCCTTACCGGAAAGTGTAACGAATGCCAAGTATCTGGTATTCCATAAAGGAGGTGTCACCGAATTCTTGGTCAACCAACAAATCGGTGGAGGAACTTGGGTATACTTGGGAAGCTTTGAATTCGACAAAGGATACAACGACTATGGCATGGTGGTTCTCAGCAACCAAAGCAAGCAGAAAGGGGTAGTATGTGCCGATGCCGTCCGATTTGGAGGCGGTATGGGAAACATTGCCCGTGGAGGACAAACCAGTGGATTGCCCCGTTATTTGGAAGCTGCCCGTTACAATGCCCAGTGGAGCGGTATGCCTGCTGAAGTATACACCCGACCGGATAGAGAAAACGACTATGCCGACGACCTCAATACCCGAAGCCACATGGTCAACTACTTGAGTGGAGGTTCCGTCTACAATCCTTCAGACAAAGGACTTGGTGTTCCATTCGAAATGACATTGGCTTTCCATAGTGATGCCGGCTTCTCAAAAATGGATGAATGGATTGGTACCTTGGGAGTATACACCACCGATTTCAATGAAGGAAGACTGAATAGCGGTGTATCGAGATATACGTCACGTGATTTGACCGACTTGGTTTTAACCGGTTTGCAGAAGGACATTTCCGCCCGATATGGCATCCAATGGGCGAGACGCGGCATGTGGAACCGCAATTATAGCGAAACCCGTCTGCCGGCGGTTCCGAGCATGATTCTTGAAATCCTCTCCCACCAGAACTTCGCCGACATGAAGATGGGACATGATCCAGTATTCAAGTTTACGGTAGCTCGTTCGGTATACAAGTCCATCTTGAAGTTTACCGCCGAAATGCACGATGCTGACTATGTGGTACAACCGCTTCCTGTTACTCGTTTTGCCATCGAAGAAAATGGAAAGAATGCCTTCCGATTGAATTGGCAAGGAGTCATCGATCCACAAGAACCAAGCGCCCGTCCACAAGGATACATCGTCTACACCCGATTGGGATATGGAGGTTGGGATAACGGAACTTATGTAAAAGGCAATTCATACACCTTCCAGGCTGAACCAGGATTAGTGTATAGCTTTAAGGTTACAGCCGTAAACAAAGGTGGAGAAAGTTTCCCGTCTGAAATTCTTTCCGCTTATCATGCACCACAAAGTCAAGGAACCATTCTTATTGTGAATGCTTTCGACCGTACAAGCGGACCTTCTACCATCGAGACACCGACACTCCAAGGTTTTGACATGAGTCGCGATCCGGGTTTACCTTATATAAATACGACTTCATATTGCGGTCCTCAACTTGCTTTCGACCGTGAAAAAATCGGTGGTGGTGAACCGGATGGATTAGGCTATAGCAGTAGTGAATGGGAAGGAAAGTTAATAGCCGGTAATACATTCGATTATCCTTTTGTACATGGCAAGGCCATCCAAGCGGCAGGTGGATACTCATTCGTATCGTGCAGCGATGAAGCCATCGAACAAAGCCTCATCCGAATGGAAGATTATCCGATAGTAGACTTGATTCTGGGAGCTGAAAAAGCGATGTTGAACGAGAAAATGCAACAACGTATTGTCGACTATACCCGACAAGGTGGAAACTTGTTGGTAAGTGGTTCGTATATAGGAAGCATTCTCCCGACCTCTTTGTCCAACAACGTATTGAAGTTCTCGCATGGAGGCAGCATGTGGGGAGTCTCAACAGGCAATGTATCCGGAGCAAATACTACATTCACTTTTCCTACCCAAGTGAATGAAAAGAATTATGCAGTTCCGGCACCCGATTGTTTATTGCCAGCCAATGGCTCCTACTCGACTTTCGTCTACACGCCGGGCAACTATGGTGCAGGTATCGCCTATAAAGGTTCAGACTACCGCACTTTCGTTCTTGGTTTCCCATTGGAAAGCATTGAAGGAACTCAGCAACGAACTCAAATGATGAAAGCGGCTTTAGGATTGTTCCGTAGCAAATAACAAAAATACGACGAAAGGTAGAAGTTATTCCATAAAAACTTCTATCTTTGTCATAGATTTAAAATACACATCATCATGTACACCATACAAACAAACGCTTCGGGTACTCGAAGCATGGAAATATCGGAAGTGAATCTAGAAACCATCCAACGCTATTCACTCTTCCAACATTTGATTGATAGCAACGGAATCGTAGATGAAATGGTATTGGATAAACTGAAATTGAATATCCGTTCACTCATTGCATCAGCAGAAGGCAATTGCAAGGATTTATTGGATCTTTGCATCGATGTGATTTATCATAATAATATGAAAGCTTTCGGTCTTCACCAATTGATCCTTCTCTATATCGGTTGGGAAAAAGAACAAGAAGAGAAAGCTGAAGCTACACCAGAAGAAGCATAAACCTTGAAAGAATACAGACTTACCGACTGGCTTCCAACGACCAAGAAGGAAATGGAATTACGCGGATGGAATGAATTGGATGTCATTCTGTTCAGCGGTGATGCGTATGTAGACCACCCTTCATTTGGGGCTGCCGTCATCGGACGATTACTCGAAGCCCAAGGTCTGAAAGTGGCCATCGTCCCTCAACCTAATTGGCGGGATGACCTTCGGGATTTCAAGAAGTTGGGACGTCCCCGTTTATTCTTCGGTGTATCTGCCGGATGTATGGACTCCATGGTGAACAAGTACACCGCCAACAAGCGTCTTCGTAGTGAAGATGCCTACACACCCGACGGCCGTCATGATATGCGTCCGGAATATCCGAGCATCGTTTACACACAAATCCTGAAGAAATTATGGCCGGATGTTCCGGTTATTTTAGGAGGAATTGAAGCATCCTTACGCCGATTGACGCATTACGATTATTGGCAAGATTGTGTCCGTAAGAGTATCTTGATAGAATCAGGTGCGGATTTATTGGTCTACGGCATGGGAGAAAAACCCATCACGGAACTTTGCCGGAAGATGAAAGAGAATCCTTTCATCCCATTTGATATACCTCAAACGGTTTATGTCATCAAAGGGAAGCAAGCCATTCCCCCAAGCATCAGCGAAAAGGAGGATATCGTGCTTCACTCACATGAAGCTTGCTTGAGCGATAAAAAGAAAGAAGCTGAAAACTTCCGGTTCATTGAAGAAGAATCGAACAAATACGAAGCGGCACGTATTCTTCAACATGCAGGGAACAGTACGGTAGTCGTAAATCCGCCTTATCCCCCCATGACGCAAGGCGAATTGGATATGTCGTTCGACTTGCCTTACACTCGTTTGCCTCATCCGAAATACAAAGGTAAACGAATACCGGCTTTCGACATGATCAAATTTTCCGTGAACTTGCATCGAGGATGTTTCGGTGGTTGTGCATTCTGTACAATCAGTGCCCATCAAGGAAAGTTTATTGTAAGCCGAAGCAAGGAAAGCATTCTGAAGGAAGTTAAAGCCATTACAGAGATGCCCGATTTCAAGGGATATCTAAGTGATCTGGGTGGTCCAAGTGCCAACATGTATGCCATGCATGGACTCGATCAGGAGAAATGCCGCAAGTGCAAACGTCCTTCGTGTATCCACCCGAAAGTATGCCCGAACTTAAATACAGACCATCGTCCATTGCTGGACATTTACCATGCGGTCGATGCCTTACCGGGAATCAAGAAAAGCTTTATTGGAAGTGGGGTACGTTACGATTTGTTGCTTCATGAAAGCAAGGATCCAGCCGTGAATAAAAGCACCAAGGAATACACCCGCGAACTGATAGCCAAGCACGTAAGCGGCCGCTTGAAAGTCGCTCCTGAGCACACCAGTGATCAGGTACTTCATATCATGCGCAAGCCATCGTTTACCCAATTCTATGATTTCAAGAAGATATTCGACCGGGTAAACAAGGAGTTGAATCTACGACAACAAATTATTCCATATTTCATCAGTAGCCATCCGGGATGTACGGCTGAGGATATGGCTGAATTGGCGGTCATCACCAAACGTCTCGACTTCCATCTGGAGCAGGTACAAGACTTTACTCCTACTCCCATGACGGTTGCTACCGAAGCTTGGCATACAGGATATCATCCTTATACACTCCAGCCAATCTTCTCTGCCAAGACACAACGGGAGAAATTGGCTCAGCGCATGTTCTTCTTCTGGTATAAACCGGAAGAACGGAAAGCCATCATTCAAGAATTGAAACGAATGGGAAGAAGTGATTTGATAGATAAACTATATGGTAGATAAAAAAGAAATCCAGCTTATTCAGCTGGACTTCTTTTTTATCAAGGCATGTCTATCATTCTTGGTTTTATCATATCACCTGTATAAATACGTTTGCCATCCAATGGATTCTTTCGAAATTTAATGGCCTTTCCTACTGAAAGTGGAGCAACCGAACGAGATGCTACTCGCGATTCCAAATCGGTCTTACCGGCTCTTTGCAAAGCAACATTAAGCATAGCTTCGCGTTCATCGCCCAATGGATACGGTTCTTCAAACAAATCATCTGCTTCCAAATCTGGTGTCAAGCCATTAGGCATACAAGGATTGTTTCCATTCTTGTCTGCATACATGTTGATCATGACATAGATGCCCCAATCACCGATATATTTCTTCCAATCGGCAAACTGCGGATGCTTTTCGGCAAAGTCCATCTTGTTGTCCTTATAGTTTTCCACGATGTCTGTAAACCATTCTTCACCGCTCCACATGATTCCCGAACAATACTTGCCATGGGTCTGTTTTCCGATGATTTCGATGTCCATGTAAGGCATCAATCCTACCAAAATGGCTTCGGAAGCCGATGCCGAACTTTCTGTCACGATGGCATAAATCTTGTTGATACCGATGTTGGCATCCGAAGTATTGAAATTATACATCTTATCATTGTGTTTCTGCGAGAAGACAGTACGGAAATAGGTGTTCAAATCGACATTGTTTTCCTTGTAATAGGCCATGTAATCATCGTTCCACACCTCAGTTTCGAACACGCTCTTGTTTTTCACCTCGGCTTCGGGAGCCAACATCGAGGCAAGCACTTCTTCGGTGAATACATACCCACCGCCATTGTAGCGAAGGTCGAGAATCAGCTCGGTAATACCTTCTTTCTTGAATTCCTTGCATGCTTCGTACAAGCCCAAACTGGATTCGAAAGTGAAGCTAGTGTATGCCAAATAGCCGACCTTCTTGCCTCCACAATCGAATACTTTGGTCAGCAAGATAGGGTCTTCGTACATGGAAACAGCAGTCATGGATGCCGATTTTTCGACCGTAGAATAGACGTTATTACCTTTATATGAGCCTATACCTACTTCGACGGAAGAGCTTGCAAACAAGGCATTGTAATAATTACCTTGATTCATTTCCTTTCCATCCACTTCCAAAATCACATCGCCACGCTTCAATCCTGCCTTTTCTGCAGGACTTCCCGGATATGTATAGGTGATGAATCCAACCACAGCATCCGAGCCTTCCGCTTTCAGATAGAGTTTGATGCCAAAACCATAGGTACCTGTAGCTACTCCATCGGTGCTTCCCGTCATCTGGGAATAGCTTTCGGACATCGAAGTCCACTTGTCCACATCTTCACCAAGCTTATCCTTATAGCGTGCGTCTTCAACCGCCTTAACGGGGTCAGCCAAAATTTGCCAAGAATCGAGTGCATCCTCAATATCCTGTTTCCAGAGATAAACATCGTTCATCACATTGTAAGCAAAGAAATTGACGTATGCTCTTTCGTCCTGATATGCCTTAATCTCTTCAGGGTCTTCCGTAGGTTCTTCCTTAGGTGGTTCTACAGGCTTCACCGGTTCATCATCGCCCGAACATGCCACAAACCCAAGCGGCAACAAGAAAGCCATCAAAAATACAATATACTTCTTCATCTTCATGTTTTTCTTTATTTATTGCCGACAAAAATAACAATAAAAACAAAAATCCTCCCATTTTTCGTAAATAATGAGAGGATTTTAACTATAAATTATTCAATTTATCAGATTAGAACTTGTTCAAAGCTGCCTTGGCCTTATTCACTACCTTTTCGGCTGGAACTTCTACCAAATTGAATTCATTGAACGGTTCAAGAATCTTGTCGATTTGCTTACCGTAATTCTTACTACGACCACGCTTGTCCTTTTCATTGCGTAGGATACGAATCTTTTCGTAAGCCTGAATACCTTCGATGAGTCGTTCAAAGCGGGTACATGTACGGCCACCAGGATAAAGGATATAAGTATCACCAGCTGCCCATGCAGTGAATCGGCTATCAAGCAATGGGTCCTTCACCCAGCTATTCAAAGCCCAGCGCAAGTAACCATCCACATTAATCTTGGCTGCCCACCATCCTAACCATTCAGCCTCAGCTAATGGTGAGAAAGTAAATGTATTCGGACGTGGTTCGGTACAACAAGTGTAATAAGTAGTTACACGACCATCAGCCTTACGTTGTGCGATTTCTTCCGGAGTAAACTTCTCTGCCAAAGTGATGCAATAATCGTCCAAATGTTCGAGCAATTCCTTATGGTAAGTACCAGCCAACGAAAGTTTGAAATCCGGATCAGCCTTATACACCACATCGATGGTAGCGAGCATATCCTTCAAGCCACGTTCGTCCATAGCGATATGAGTGATTTCAAACCAACCTTTTTCTTTCAGGTGTTGAGCGAATGATTTAAGCATACGCATCCAGAATTCTTCGTATTCAGGTTGACCAGGCTTGCCTTGGAAATACTTGAACGAGTTGCTTGCTTGGTCGAAATATTGAAAAGACAAGCGCCATGGAACCATGGAATAACAATTGATTTCCTTCTTCACACCACAAGACATCATGAATTCTACCCACTTGTCGAATACAGTATAGTCGAAGTACCAAGTGCCATCTGCCTTCTTCATCCAAGTTACCATACTTTCAAATGGGTCGTAAGTCTGACCATTCCATGGCTTGTGCATAATCGAAGCAGTGATTACCTTACCACCGGCATCAGCATAACGCTTCATGATTGGACGCATCAAGTCGAAGTGTTCCTGACTAAATGGTTCTACATTGTAATAACGAGAAACCGCATAAGGATTCTGCCACAAATCCAGATGGAAAGCCCATTCTGAAGGAGGAGGCAACACGCGATTCTTCACGGTAACAGTCAATGGTAATTCTGCAATTACTTTACCATCTTCTTTTACTGTAACAGTACCACGATACATACCCTTGATAATGTTTTCAGCAGGTACCTTCACACTAACCCATACCGGTTGAGTCGTATTCGCCTTGATATCCAATGTCGGAGTGATGTGATCGATTACATCTGCCACGAGAGTCGAGTCAAAATCAGCCTTGTTACGGAATCCACAAGCACCCTTACCATCCTTGTTCAGTTCATCAGTCATGACATAACGAACAAAGCCTTTTTCAATATTCCACTTCGAAATCTTGTAATTCTTTGCCAAGATATCACTCACCTCCACGCTCACATTCTTCATGTCGCGGTTGGTTGAGATAACGAATTGTGCAGACAACTTTTCACCCATCCATCCGATGAGATTCATTGGAGCACCTGGAGTTACCTGTGCTGGTAATTCCTTGTTATAACGTACATCGGTACTACCCCATGCAACGATAGGATTCGTTACTTTTGTCCACTTGGACAAATCTGTAGTAACGGGATTCGGAAGTTCTTCGTAAATTTCCGAAACTTGTTGTGCTTCCATGCCTACCACAGAAAGCATCAAAGCTACCATCAAAAACCATTTCTTCATAGTATCATCGATTTTTAAAAGTTTCTCATTTCGCAAGCGCATCCGCTCAAAACCTCCACACACTTGTCAATGTCGTTCGGACGAATCACCACATTCGCCTTGTCGCCATCGGCAAAGGCATACATGTACTCAATGAAAATTTCCTTTTCTGCCAATTGTTCGAGGATAGCTGAGAGAGAACCTGCTACGTTGGAACAAGAAATGCAAACCACATCAGTGAGCATAACGGCAAAGTTTTCTTCACGAAGAATTTCTACCGCCTTGTCTACTTCCGACACAATCAGACGGAGGATACCAAAGTCTGTGGTTTCTGCCATGCTGAAAGCGTGCATATTGATGCCGTTCTTGCCCAAAATCTTAGTCACTTCATTGATTCTTCCGGTCTTGTTTTCCAGAAAAACGGAAAGTTGTTTGATTGTCATAATATCCTTGATTTATGATTAAACTAATTTACGGTTATCTATCACATGTTTGCCCTTACCCTGGCTACGCTCGATGCTGCCCGGCTCCATAAGCTTCACATCGGCACTGATGGAAAGGACGCTCTTCAGTTTGTCGGCCAACGCCTTCTTCATGGCAAGCATACGTCCAAGGTCGTCGCTGAAGAAATCTCTGCGTACTTCCACCTGCACCTGGAGGGTATCGAGGTTCTTCACACGGTCCACCACGAGCATATATTGCGGTTCGAATTCCGGCATGGTGAGGATTACACTTTCTACCTGCGACGGGAATACGTTGATACCACGGATGATAAGCATATCATCGCTACGTCCCACGATGCGGCCCATCTTGACAGACGTACGTCCGCATGGACATGGATCATTGGTTAGTGTACAAAGGTCTTTGGTACGATAACGGAGCAATGGCATACCTTCCTTAGTCAAGGTCGTGAAGACCAATTCGCCTTGAATACCGTATGGCAATTGTTCGAGGGTTTCCGGGTTGATTATTTCGGGATAGAAGTGATCTTCGTTGATGTGTGAGCCGTTCTGTTCCTGACATTCGTACGATACACCCGGGCCCATGATTTCACTCAATCCATAGATGTTGTAACCTTTCAATCCGAGACGTTCTTCGATTTCCTTACGCATGTTTTCGGTCCAAGGTTCAGCACCGAATGCGCCAATACGAAGACCGATATCTTCCTTGGTCAAGCCCATCTTTTCGAGAGTTTCAGCCATATAGAGCGCATACGAAGGCGTACATGCCACACCACTGATTTTCAGGTCACGAATCAGACGGATGTGCTTTTCAGTACTACCCGTAGAAGCCGGGATAACAGTTGCACCCAAGTTTTCTACGCCATAGTGCGCACCCAAACCACCGGTGAACAAGCCATAACCGTATGCCACCGAGAAAGTATCGTCACGGGTCACGCCGAAAGCAGTCAAGCATCTTGCCATCACTTCACTCCATACAGCCAAGTCCTTACGAGTATAACCCACGATAGTAGGATTACCGGTAGTACCCGATGATGCGTGTACACGGACAATTTCCGAAGCTGGAGCCGCTTGCAAACCATACGGATAGTTATCACGCAAGTCCTGCTTGGTGGTAAAAGGCAATTTCACGATATCGTCGATGCTACAGATATCTTCCGGTGCAAGATCCATAGCCTGCATCTTGTTTCGATAGAAAGGTACATTGTGGTAAACGTATGTTACCAATTTCTGAAGTCGCTTACTTTGCAATGCATGCATTTCATCGCGACTCATGCATTCTTTATTGGGATTCCAAATCATAGTATGTTATTTTTATTGTTTCCTTTTTTTCACCACAGAGTTTCACGGAGTAACACGGAGTTTTCTTCTTCCTGGACACATAGAATCAAGAAAAAGACTCTGTGATACTTTGTGTACTCCGTGGTGAGTTTTTAAAATTTATGGTCCTCATGGAACGCTTTCATGCGTTCTTCCATTACCTCATAAAGTTCGTCCCGCATGCGCGAGGTACAAGCACGTACACCCTGCTGATCACTTCCGGTAGTCGAGAGCGAAATACTGCTCACACCGTAATACAACAATTCCTTCAACAAGTCACCTCCACTCAAGTTGCCATAACCAATGGTAAAGAAGAAACCATCGCCTACCACTTGAGTCGCATCGTAATCGTACACGATGTGGAAACCGTTGTCAGTAAAAATCTTCTTCATCTTTTCGGCACGACGGGCATACTCACGGGTATCTTCCACAAAATTGATTTCACCATCGGTAGAGAGACGGAGCATCTCGGCATACGCATATTGGGTAGATGCCGTACATCCCGATGTAATCATGTAAAGGATGGAAGCGATGAGTGTCTGACCGAAGATTCCGGCATCTTTGTATCGTTCTGCCAATGCCGGGAAATGACGGTCGAAGAGTTTGTCGCTGATGCATGTCAATGCCATTCGTTGACCTGCATAGCTAAATATCTTCGAAGATGAAAGCATCAAGATATAATTGTCGGTATAATGCGCCACGGTAGGTGGATAAGGAGGCTCGAACGGATGCCCCATGTCGCGACGGAAGTCCATACAGAAATAAGCCAAGTCTTCCATCACAATCACATCGTACTTGGTAGCCAAATCGCCGATAATCGCTAATTCTTCTTCTTCCAAACAAATCCATGCCGGATTGTTCGGATTGGAGTATACGATAGCAGCAATATCTCCTGCCTGCAACATGCTTTCCAGCTTTTCACGAAGCGCTGCTCCACGATACTGATAGATATCAAATTCCACCCAATCGGCACCAATGATGCGGAGTTGGGACTTCTGAATCGGGAAACCCGGGTCGATAAAAAGCACCTTGTTCTTACCCGGTGTACGTTGCGTACAAGCGATGAACGAGCCATACGAACCTGCCACACTTCCCACAGTAGGCACACACGAGCGTGCACTGATATCCACATTGAGGAATGCCTTTACGAAACGGGAAGCCTCATGCTTCAATTCCGGCACACCAGCTGCCGCTGGATATTGCGAACCAACACCTCTATCGAGTGCAGCCTTTTCGGTCTCAACACCTTTTTGGTTGACCGGCAAGCCTGGAGAACCTTGGTCCATGCGGATAAAAGGAATACCTGTTTCCTTTTCCAAATATTGTGCCACCAACAGCACTTCACCGATGGTCGCTCTCGAAAGGTCGGCCACCTTACATTCTTGTGCCGCCTTTTCTACTAGTTCTTCACTGAATATTTTCATAGCCTATCACTTTACCGCATTCAACCCCAAATCAAATGCCATTTGATTCGCTTCCACAATCTTTTCCCCCTTCGATGCGAACACGCGTGCTATGCTTTCACGGAGCTGTTCGGGAGTGAGGATTTCGATGTATTTGGCCGCCATACCGAGCAATACCACATTGGCACTCTTCGGGAGGTTGTTTTCCTTCGCCACATCCTCAATCGGGAGAGCCGCTACCTTCGGGAGGTTGTTCAATTCCTGAGCCAACGCTTCTTCTTCCGGATAGTTCGGGATGTTCTTGAACGGATGCGAGGAGGTCACCACCCAACCTTCCTTGTGCAAATAAGGCAAATAGCGGAGGGCTTCCATCGGCTCCATGGAGATAATCAAATCGGCCGCTCCTTGCTTGATCAAGTCCGAATGGATGAGGTCAGTCGAAAGACGAAGATTCGATTGCACATCTCCCCCACGCTGGCTCATGCCGTGTACTTCGGCCTGCTTCAAATTCAAGCCTGCAGCAGTAGCAGCATCGCCTATGATGGTGGCAATGGTGAGGATACCTTGTCCTCCCACACCGGCTAATATGATGTCTTTTTTCATTTCTTCTTGTTTCTAAGTTTGCGTTGAAGGGTCTGCATACATTCACGTCGAGGAATGATGACAGATACACCTTTGTATTCGATTTCTTCACGGATGGTACGGGTAATTTCTTCCATGTTCTTCGGCAATGGAACCACCACACGTACATGTTCAGGAGCCAATCCCAAGCCGAGGCAGATGGCTTCGAACTTGTTGGTACCAGCCGAATCCTGACCACCGGTCATGGCAGTAGTGAGATTATCCGAAATCACCACGGTAATATTGGCATTGTCGTTGATGGCATCGAGCAAACCGGTCATGCCCGAATGAGTAAAGGTAGAGTCACCAATCACGGCTATGGCAGGGAATACACCGGCATCAGCCGCACCCTTCGCCATGGTGATGGATGCACCCATGTCTACACAACTATCGATGGCACGGAATGGAGGCAAGGCACCGAGCGTATAGCAACCGATATCACCAAAGATACGAGCACCTTCGTACTCAGCGGCTACCTTGTTGAGGGCATCATATACATCGCGATGGCCACATCCCTGACAAAGTGCAGGCGGACGAGGCATCACATTCTGAGCCGGTACATAAGGTTGGTCGATGTTCACACCGAGAGCCGCTCCTACACTATCCGGAGTCAATTCACCCATACGGGGCAAATCGCCTGTCAAGCGACCCTTCAAAGGATAATCAGCACCGAGGATGGATTTCACTTGTTCTTCCACGAGTGGCTGACCGTCTTCGGCTATAAGCAACGAATCGCATTGTCCGGCTAATGCCTTGATGGCTGCTTCCGGCAATGGATATTGAGATACCTTCAATACTGGGATACCCAACTCTTGTGGATTGTTTTCCATCACATAATTGTAAGCAATACCACAAGCGACCACACCAAGTTTTGATGTATGATGTATGATGTCTGATTTATTATAGGGTGATGCTTCGGATAATGCCAGGAGGTCTCCTTGCTTGCCAACCAACGATGCATACTGACGACGGGCATTGGCCGGGAGCAATACCCAATGAGTACGGTCTGTTTCCGGATTCAATCCGTTTTGTGCCAACGGCTCTCTCACCACCACACCGGCACGGGAGTGTGCCAAACGGGTTACTACACGCATCAATACCGGAAGCTTGGTTTCTTCCGACAACTGATAGGCATACGCCATCATGTCATACGCTTCCTGTTGGGTAGATGGTTCGAGGATAGGAATCATGGCGAACTTGCCATAGAAACGGGAATCCTGTTCGTTTTGCGACGAGTGCATGGAAGGGTCATCCGCAGCCAAGACCACCAAACCTCCGTTCACACCCGTAATGGCAGAGTTGACAAAAGCATCGGCAGCTACGTTCATACCCACGTGCTTCATACATACCAAGGCACGCTTACCGGCATAAGCCATACCGAGAGCGGCTTCCATCGCGGTCTTTTCATTTGTGCACCAACGGCTACGCACTTCGGGTGCATGACCTTGGATAAATTCGGTTATTTCAGTAGAGGGCGTACCCGGATACGCATACACACCGCTGATGCCGGCATGGATGGCTCCCAAAGCAATGGCTTCATCGCCCAATAATAATTTTCTCTCTATCATATATATTTTTTATTTTACATTTCAAACTTATCCGCATCATTCAATGCCGGGAATTTCTCTCTAAAGGCATTCAATTTCTCCATATCGACTTCGGCAGATACTTCACACTCTTGATTCATTTCGCAAGCGGCGATGGTCTTTCCATACGGGTCGATGATGACACTTCCACCACAATACTCACAAGCTGGGTCTGTACCTACTCGGTTCACACCCGCTACATAGCATTGGTTTTCGATGGCACGGGCTACGAGCAATGCACTCCATGCCGATACTCTTGGGGTAGGCCAACTGGCTACATAAAGAATCATATCGTAATCGCCACGGTTACGTGCCCATACAGGGAAACGAAGGTCATAGCAAACTTCCAACAAGATACGTACACCTCGCCATTCCACCACCACTCTTTCTGTACCAGCGGTAAAACGTTTGTGCTCGCCACCATACGTGAAGAGGTGCTTCTTGTCGTACCAAGTCACACTACCATCGGGTTTCACAAAATAGAAGCGATTGTAATACTTGCCATCCTGAGTCACGGCTACGCTTCCGGCAATAGCTGCATCGATAGCCGCTGCCTTATCCTTCATCCATTGGAGGGTATCACTTTCGGTACTTTCGGCAACACCTTCGGGATTCGTGCAGAAACCGGTCGAAAACATTTCAGGAAGCACATAAAGGTCGGATCCCGGATTGCGGTCGATGGCTTCGTCGGCTCTTTGCACGTTCAGGGCAGGATTTGCCCATTCAATATTTCTTTGAAGTATCGTGATTTTCATCGTTTTTCTTTCTATTAAAATCGCAAAGATAGTAATTATCTACAAAATCTTACTATTTATTCATTTTTTTCATTTACTTTGCATCAAACTAATAACTGACATTATGGAACAAGCAAAAGTATATTTCACCGACTTCCGTACGAAGGCCAATGGCGACGGTCTTCCTACCAAATTGAAGAAACTCTGCAAGAAAGCGGGTATTGCCGACCTCGACCTCGACGGTAAGTTCGTAGCCATCAAGATGCACTTCGGCGAGCTGGGCAACATCTCCTACCTCCGTCCGAACTATGCCCGTGCGGTGGTGGATGTAGTGAAGGAATTGGGCGGAAAGCCGTTCCTCACCGATTGTAACACCCTCTATCCAGGTAGCCGAAAGAATGCCCTCGAACACTTGTATTGTGCTTGGGAGAATGGATTTACACCGCTGACGGTGGGTTGTCCCATTCTCATCGGCGATGGATTGAAAGGTACTGACGATATAGAAGTGCCGGTCATCGGAGGCGAGTATGTAGAAAAAGCCAAGATAGGCCGTGCCGTAATGGATGCCGATGTATTCATCAGCCTCAACCACTTCAAGGGACACGAAATGACAGGCTTCGGTGGAGCCATCAAGAACATCGGTATGGGATGCGGTTCGCGTGCCGGCAAGTGCGAGCAACACATCAGCGGTAAGACAGAGATTGACCAGGAATTGTGCCGTGGATGCAAGCGATGCATGTTCCAATGCGCCAACAATGCATTGGTATACAACAAGGAAACCATGAAGATGTCCGTCAACACTGAAAACTGCGTGGGATGTGGCCGATGCATTGCAGCCTGCAACTTCGATGCCATCTCTTCGTCCGACTACCATGCACCTCAGCTCTTGAACTACAAGATGGCGGAATATGCCAAGGCGGTCATCGACGGACGTCCTAACTTCCATATTTCTTTGGTATTGGACATCTCGCCGAATTGCGATTGCCATCCGGAAAACGATGCGCCTATCCTTCCGAACATCGGTATGTTCGTGTCGAAGGACCCGTTGGCACTCGACCAAGCTTGCGTGGATGCTTGTCTGGCGGCAACTCCTATGCCGGGCAGCCAGCTCTACGACCGCATGCACCGTCCCGATTTCCACGACCATCATGACCATTTCAAGAACTCCACACCGGAGAGCGAATACAAGTCATGTTTGGAACATGCTGAGAAAATTGGCATCGGTACACGGGAGTATGAATTGATAAAAGGATAAAAACAAATGCGAGTGTGTTGAACTGACACACTCGCATTTGTTTATTTATCACAACTCCTTTCATCGATTCCAAAAAAGCTTTCTTTCTTCCTCCGTCATCCCCGTGGCGTGGATGTAGTCGCACGCCATTCGGGAGAAGGAGCTGGTGTAATGGGGTTGTAGAAATCAATTATTTATTTAAAGTGATAAACAGCTACAACCGGATTTCCATCTTCTGGATAATCCTTCAAACAATCCGGGAGATTTTTAATCATCCCTTCTTCTTTCATCCAGGCAATGGTGGCTCCGGAAGTGGCTTGGATAGCTACATTCGTTTGAGGATTCCAGTTCTTGAACCACATAGGCAATCCGCCATTCACTTCATTTTCGATGCCCGGATAGGTTGGCCACTCATCATAGTCCTGATTTTCTTCCAAGCTTATATCGGTTTTCTGACAAAGAACCTTTCCTGTCGATTTCTCGTATGAAAGTAAATACCAATTACCGTTATTGAAGAAGCGGAAATAAAGATGCTTTGGAGTTTCACAGGCATGTCGTATATAAATCAGTTCCGGATGAGATTCCATGTGAGTTTCAAACAATAGTTTCTTTTCCTCTGAAGAAGCACCTCTATCCATAATCAAGAACGGCTCAATTCCTTCTTTCGTCATGGTAAACAGGGTGTCATTGCAAGAAACGCCATAGCGGTATCCTTCCTGGCATTGGATGAAACAGCCCATGAAGAAACTCGTTTTCTCCAAAGGAGCGACCGAAAGATCCCAGTAATCCTTTTTCATCGACAATGTATCGATAGCGGCTTGGTCTTGATATCGGAATGTACCGATACCGAAATAAGGTGGAATGTCAAACGGGATATTCTCACGATAGGTTTCTGCTACCCAATCCAAGCCATCTCCACCGGCATAATTTACCCAACGTCCGTTTCTGTTTATTTTCTTCTCAAATTTTCCGTCGAAGGTAAACACACTGATGTTCTCGGCCTCAGACACGTATAGCTTCTGTTCCTTCTCGTTAGTCCATATAGTGAATCCCGGTGTCTGCAATCTGCCTGGTCCGTCTCCCTGTTGAGTAATTGTACGGATATATTTGCCATCGCGGCTGAACTGAAACAATTTGAATTCTTCGAAAGTTTGGACAAAAAAGAATTTATCCGTCATGGCGATATCTACAATAGTCCCAATCAAAGAAGCATCGTCATCCGTCAGTTCCAAAGGAACGTATTCGATATGTTTGATTTCATCCGTACCGATTGAAATCTTGTCCGTATGATTCAAATACTCCTTGAATGGAATGCGTGGAAGACCAGTGCTTCCCTTTTCTTCTGTACAACTTGTCATACAATACATGCTTAAAAGCATGAGACATACATAACTAAACTTTTTCATAAACCATTTATTCTTTTGTTGTTAATTCCATACTTTTACTATCCCTCATCGCTTCCAACAAAGCTTCCACTTCTTCCTCCGTCATCCCCGTGGCGTGGATGTAGTCGCACGCCATTCGGGAGAAGGAACCGTTGTAGTGGATTTGAAGAAATTCGTCCAATAGTCCTTTTATGGTTTCGTTGTTCATATAGTTATTCTTTTTTAAATGTACACAGAACAATTACATCATTACTGTCTTCGTGCAGCGAATTCTTTAGGTGAGTAATTCGTTCACGGACAGAATTGTCCATTGACGTATTTTTATTTAGGACTTCTTCCAATTGTTCTTTTAACTTCAAGGCATCATTGAATCGGAAGAATACATAATTGTCCTTCATCGAATAACGAAAGTTGACACCACTTACTTCAAGGCCACCTAAATAATCATTGATCAAACGAATATATCGAGCCTTCCCCGTTTTCTTCTCTACCTGTACCAATCGGTTCGTTTCCATGTTCTGCGGAGCAATGAGTTTTCCTTCCTTATATCTTTGGTAAGTTGTGTAATAATGCAATGGTGACTCCGTAGAGAATACCAAATTACACTCATCGTGAGGAAAATTTGTGGTATAAGCCGGATAAAAATGGTTCGTAGCCTTATTGTAATGGTATAAGGTGTCCTTTATGTAAACTTTGGCCTGCTTGATACAAAAAGTGTAAATGGGAGAGTCTTTTGTGACATGCGATACATAGATTCTATTATGCGCATTAATTTCATTTGGCATCACGAGATGGCCGGGGGAAATGCCTTTTGAAACATTCCCTTTCAAATCTTGTTGCCAACAAAGATATGGATCAGCTTCAGTTTCTATGCTATTTCTAAATCGTGGTAAAACCCCGTTACTTTTGGGTGACACAAATACCAAAGCACTGTCTTTATTTTCACTCAAATAGACTTCTTTCCATGAAGGTATCATCGGTAATTGGATAGCTTCATCGGGTAAATGCTTTCCGTTCCAATCGTAAGCAACAATATGGTCTAATACCATATCCGAGAGATAGACTCTTTTGTTCTGTTCGTCTATGATTCCTCCATCTACAATGAAATACTCACCCGGTCCTTGACCGCGGTTCCCGATATTACTAATGAATTTACCATCCGAACGCCGGAATAGCTTGGCGTGTTTACCATTGGTTATCAACAAATAATTATCACTGACCATTAATTGGTGAATGGCCATGTATGCTTCGCTAGCTGTATCCAGTTGAATGATTTCTACCGATTCCATCAAGTCTGAAAAATAGACGGTATGTATTTCGTCATCCAAAGTAGTGATATCAAGAGAAAACAATTCTCTTTCTTTCACGCCAACCGAATGGTTGTCCGATTGGCTAGTGCAAGCCGATAGTGCTAGCATCAAGCATAAGAATAAAATGTTGTTCTTCATCATAGTATGTTTATTGTTCTGTTTATCTCAGACAAAGTTAGAGATAAAAAGTGATAAAACAAAAAAACGGGTGCGGACAAATGAAAACTTTGTTTTCTGTTGATAATCAAATGAATAAGTTGTTCTATAGCCTCATTTTTGAGGTGTCATGCGGACAACCGAGGCTTCGGAAAAGTCGTTTGTCCATGTTTTGATAAGCCATGGGGCGAATTCAATTTGCAAAAGGATTGGAAAGGGGAGAAAAACATCATCCCCACTATCCTTGATTATGGTAATGGGGATGAGAGAAAACTTGTAATGATAAAGATTTATTTCAATAATTTCCGCTGCTCGTCATTTCCGAGAACACTCATCTGATGAATGGCGATTTGATTTAACTTAATCAGTCGTTCGGATTGTGGAATGCCTTGGTCTATGAAAACGGCATTCAAGTTTTCCATATTCGAAAGACAAATCAACTCGTTGATACTTGCATAATCACGGATATTTCCTTTCAAATCAGGATTCTCATCACGCCATTGTTTGGCTGTTTTACCGAACATGGCCACATTAAGCACATCCGCTTCTTCAGCATAGATTATGCTTGCCTGTTGTGAAGTTACCTCTTCAGGTATAAGATGCTGCTTAATGGCATCGGTATGAATACGATAATTGATTTTGGATAGTTCACGTTTGGCAGACCAACCTAATTGTTTCTGTTCTTCGGATTTCAGGCGTTGGAATTCTCGTATCAAATATACTTTAAATTCGGGACTAATCCACATGGCAAATTCAAAAGCGATATCTTTATGTGCATATGTACCACCATAACGGCCTGCTTTAGATATTATTCCGATAGCTTTTGTCTTTTCCATCCATTCCTTGACGCTTAGTCGATAGCTGTTCAGTCCTGCTTGACTTTTAATTATGTCGAATTCGACACAATTAAACTTGGGGTTATTCAATTGTTCCCAAATGCCAAGAAATTCTACCGTATTTCGATTTCGCAACCAATTAGAAAAAAAGAATTCTCCATCTTTTGCTTTAAGCATATCGGTTAAACTGATGTAATCTTGCTCGTCAACTTTCACTATAGATACTTCAGTGTCTTTCACTATAATCTTTACCATTATAACCTCCTTATTTAATTGTTTGTATTTAATAAATCATTTCATGTGCAAAGATAAGAATTATAATTCATAACTCATAATTCACGGCCTTCTTCATCGCCTCCAACAAAGCTTCCACTTCTTCCTCCGTCATCCCCGTGGCGTGGATGTAGTCGCACGCCATTAGGGAGAAAGAGCTGTTGTAGTAGTTTGTAGAAATAAAATTACCAATGCCATACAAATCAATAATCTAAAAACTAGTTTCTTCATAAGAATTCAATATTCTATATTATTACTGACGCGTTTATTTTTTAAACAAACTTCGTTCTTTGGCAAACGATATAAAGTCTCAAAAACAACGTATGCTTTATCCTCTAAAAAAGTCCTTTCCTACACAAAATTTCAATCATCTGCTTACACTCCTGTCACCGGGACTTAACTGGTTGTAATTCATCGTGAAAGGGGTGGCAGGAGGGTACAACCATCGTGCCACTCCTGTCACCTACGAACGTTCGCTGAAAGATGATACATCTTACCTCGACAAGATGTATCATCTTACTGCGATAAGATGCTACATCTTCCAGCGGAAGCCCGTATACGTTGTCTTTTCCTGATCAGTTAGACAGTTTTCTATTTCATTAACTATATTAATAGACACTTCTTCTTGAAGCCAACTGAAAATCTTGTCAATGCACGGGTGGCACGACGGTTGCACGACTCGTGCCACCGTATTTTCCCTGAGAGACAAGCATTTACATCCCATTGACAGGAGTGTAAGGAGATTCCCTGAATTTCTTGGGAAAGAGGAAGATTTCCTGCTTCTATCCTTCCAAACTCACAATTTCTTGCAGAATACTTACCGCTGTCTCCACATTTTCCACATTCTTCACCACCATGCTGCGCTTGCCGTTCTGCTCACGAAGATTACAGAAACGAGGGTTGCGGCCCATGTATCCGATAACCTTTCCAAAAGCGGCACTCTGATAGTACGGACTATCGGGATTGCTCACAAAGAACAAAGTCATTCTTCCAGCTTTCAGGAAAATCTTTTCGGCTCCCAAACGCTTGGCTAGACGACGGAGCGGCACAATGCGGAGCAATTCCTGAGCTTCGGGTGGAACCTTACCGAAACGGTCTTCCAAGCGAGACTTGAAATCGAGGACATCCTTGTCCAATTCCAATCCGTCGAGTTCCCGATAGAGCAACATACGCTCGCTACTGCTCGGAATGTATTCGTTCGGGAAGAGCAATTCGAGGTCGCTTTCCACCTGACACTCACTCACGAAATCTTCGCCACTGATTTTCTCTTCTCCGGCAGCTTGAAGTTCCTCGGCATAGAGTTCGCTGAACTCGTCTTCCTTCAGTTCCTTCACGGCTTCTGCCAAAATCTTCTGATAGGTTTCATACCCTAAATCGGCGATGAATCCACTCTGTTCAGCACCCAACATATTTCCTGCTCCACGGATATCCAAGTCCTGCATGGCGATGTGGATACCGCTACCCAAATCGCTGAAGTTCTCGATGGCCTGCAAACGGCGCTTGGCTTCGGGAGTCAACGAGCTGAGTGGTGGAGCCAACAAATAACAGAAGGCTTTCCGATTGCTTCGACCCACTCGCCCACGCATCTGATGCAAATCACTCAAGCCGAAGTTCTGAGCGGCATTGATGATGATGGTATTGGCATTCGGAATATCGATACCACTCTCGATGATGGTCGTAGCCAAAAGCACATCGTAATCGTAATTGACGAAATCGTAGATAATCTTTTCCAACTCTTCGGGCTTCATCTGACCATGACCGATGCATACACGGCAATCCGGAATATGACGCAAGATAAGTGCCTTCAACTCCTGCAGATTCTGAATGCGGTTGTTCACGAAGAACACCTGACCATTGCGGCTCATCTCGAAATTGATGGCCTCGGTAATGATTTCCTCGTTGAACGTGTGCACCTCTGTCTGAATGGGATAACGATTGGGTGGAGGTGTCTGGATGACGGACAAGTCACGGGCTCCCATGAGCGAGAACTGCAAGGTACGCGGAATCGGGGTAGCGGTCATGGTGAGGGTATCGACATTCACCTTCAGCTGGCGAAGCTTTTCCTTTACACTCACTCCAAACTTCTGTTCCTCGTCGATAATCAGCAATCCCAAATCCTTGAACTTCACACTCTTTCCAATCAGTTTGTGTGTACCGATCAAGACATTGATCTCGCCATTCGCCAGTTCCTTCAAGATGCGGGAAGTGTCCTTAGCGGAACGGGCACGGCTCAGGTATTCCACCTTACAAGGGAATTCCTTCAACCGCTCACTGAATGTCTGATAATGCTGGTACGCCAACACGGTGGTAGGTACAAGTACCGCTACTTGTTTGTTGTCCGTAGCTGCCTTGAATGCCGCACGAACCGCCACTTCGGTCTTGCCAAAGCCCACATCACCACATACCAAGCGGTCCATCGGACGGTTGCTTTCCATATCGGCCTTCACATCGTTGGTGGCTTTCAATTGGTCGGGCGTATCTTCGTAGAGGAAGCTCGCCTCCAATTCATGTTGCAAGAAACTATCGGGCGTATAAGCAAAGCCCTGTTCCTGCTTACGTTGGGAATACAGCTTGATCAGGTCGCGGGCGATGTCCTTGATTTTGGTCTTCGTACGCTCCTTGATTTTCTCCCAAGCGCCCGTACCGAGCTTGTTGATACGGGGAGGTTCACCCTCCTTGCCCTTGTATTTCGATATCTTGTGCAACGAGTGGATGGATACAAACACCACATCGTCGTTCTGATAAATCAACTTGATGACTTCTTGTGTAGAATCGCCGTTCGGCAGACGCACCAATCCAGCAAACTTTCCGATGCCATGGTCGATATGTACCACATAGTCACCCGGCTCGAATTGGCTGAGTTCTTTCAGGGTTAATGCTACCTTACCGTTTCTAGCTCGGTCGCTTCGCAGATTGTATTTATGGAATCGGTCGAATATCTGATGGTCGGTAAAGAAACAGCTCTTCAGCACATGGTCTGTAAAACCTTCGTGTAAGGTTTTGTTCACATACGTAAAACTAATGTTGTCACCTCTTTCCTCGAAGATGTCCTTCAATCGTTTGGCTTGCTTTTCGCTATCCGTACAGATATAAAGAGTATATCCCTTTTCCAGGAACTCCTTGAAACAAGTACTTACCAACTCGAAGTTCTTGTGAAATATCGGTTGGGCTTGTGTATCGAACTTCAACGTTGCCTGCGGAGTGCCCGTAGGCTTGTTTCCGAATTCTATCCGACGGAAATTCAAGGCATGAAGCATGAAGGTACCTCCATCAATCAGGTGCTTGCTGATGTTCAGAAGTTCATTCTTATGCTCCTCATCGGCTGCCAATGCCAATGGTGAAACGGCCTCCTCGTAAATCGTATCAATGCGTTCTCTCACCCAGAAGAAATCCTTCATCGCCAAGATACTATCCTTCGGAATGAAATCGAAGAAGGAAACAAATTCGCCGCTTCCTGCTACACTCAACTCCGGCACAATCGCAATGGACTCTTTCTTCTCTCTAGACAACTGAGTATCGACTTCGAACGTACGGATACTATCAATCTCATCGCCAAAGAAGTCCACACGGAAAGGATATTCCGACGCATAGGAAAACACATCGACAATGCTACCACGAAGCGCATATTGTCCCGGCTCGTATACATAGTCCACCCGCTCGAAACCGAACCCCGCCAAGGTATCCATGATGTGATCCACTTCCACCTGCTGACCGACATCCAATTTCAAGGTTCTACTGGAAAGTTCCCGGCTCGACACCACCTTCTCCGCCACCGCTTCCGGACAAGTTACAATGCATACCACATCGCCCTTCTGCAATCGGCTAAGCACTTCGGTACGAAGAATCTCATTCCCGGCATCCTTCTGTCCATACTTGATGGCCCGACGGTACGATGACGGGAAAAATAAGACATTCTCCTCCCCGTTAATCTGAGTAAGGTCATGATAGAAATAGCCCGCTTCTTCCACATCGCCTAGAATAAAGACGGTCGTTTGCTTGGCATTTTTCAGATAGGATGAAAAGAAGAGTGGAGAAGCAGAGGCATGCAATCCCCCCAGAAAAAACGTCTTGACGGACGAATCCTCCAATTGTTTGGCCAATCCCTTGGTATTGGGATGAGCAGCATAGATATGTTGTAATTCTGTTATGTCCATAAATTTGTTAAGTCGAACGGCAAAATTAAAAAAATATCCGATTAGTTGGAACGATTTCAAGGAAGTATTTCGGAAAATCGTTACATTTGCAATTCGTAAAAACAGAAAACTCATGTACGAAGGAATCGAAGATATTTTCCGGCTACTCGATGCCGGCCGTTTAAAGGAAGCATTGACGCAACTTCAAGGCATCAGCATGCAAACCAACCGCTGGGAGCTACGCAACCGAATCGAAAGCACCCTCACGGCGTATGGCTATATGTTGCAATATGCCCAACAAGGCATGGAAGACCCGAACCGCAAAAGCTTCTACCAACAAACCTTCCGTACGGCTTACGAACTCACGGATGCTGTAAACATCGCCCTGCATTCGCAAAAGACCAGTGGCATGTATTATGACCGTATCCGTACCTTCGGTCTGCAACCAGCGAAGGCTTATGCCGAACTTCAGCTTCAATTGGAAACCTTTACCGAAGATGCATCGACGGCCCCTTTGCTCTATCACGATGACAAGCGCCTGCAAACCGAAATGGGAAAAATTCACCAATCGCACGAATCGGCCCTCACGGAACTTTTCGACAAGACTTGGGCAACTCCTTTCTGGAGTGATAACGAAGCACGGGAAGCAACGCTTCTTCTGCAATCGGTATTGGTGGCTCCCAACGACTTGGCCGTCATGGTGAGTGCTGCCACCTTGAGTTTGATTCGCGTATTTGATGCCCACAAATTGGGTTTTCTATTGGAAGCCTATCGCCACGAACACTTGCAAGTGAACCAACGGGCTTTGGTAGGGATACTCATCACCATTGCTAAACATGAGAAACGGATTGCCTTGTATCCCGAACTCCTCTCCCGCTTCTCCCTCCTGAGCGAAGACGAAGGTTTCCGGAAGAACCTGTATACCATTCAGATGCAGTTACTCATCACCCGTGAAACCACCAAGATAGACAAGAAAATGCGCGAAGAAATCATCCCCGAGATGATGAAGAACGCCAAACAACTGAACGACCCGAAATTCCGTTTCGACGAATCGGAAGAATCCGAAGACCGCAATCCGGAATGGGAAGAATGGATGGACAAGAGCGGCATGACGGACAAGATCAAGGAAATGGGCGAATGGCAAATGGCAGGTGCCGATGTGTACATGAGTTCGTTTGCCCAACTCAAGCATTATCCGTTCTTTCATCAGGTTTCGCATTGGTTCTACCCGTTCGACTTGAGTCTTCCGATGCTGGCACCTCTTAAAAAAGAGTTCGACAGCTCGGCTTTTTCACCGTTGAAGCTCATCGCTCATTCGGATTTCTTCTGTAATTCGGACAAATTCTCGTTCAGCTTGGCCATTCTGAGCATGCCTCAAAACATGCGCGAAATGTCCATGCAACAAATGGAAGAACAAGCACGCATGAACGAAGAACAACGCGACAAGTTGGAAGCCTTGATGCAACAAAAAAGAGAAGCCAAGGGCATCAGTCGTCAGTACATTCAGGACTTGTATCGCTTCTTCAAGCTATGGCAACGCCATCAGGAAGAAGAAGACATCTTCCGTTGGAAGTTCAACTTATGGGAAAACTCGTTGTTGGGCGATGCCTTGCAACAACCGGAGATTACCAAGGAATTGGCGGATTATCTCCTGCAAAAAGAATACTTGGAAGAAGCTTATTCGCTCTATCAGAAATTGATGAATGAACACAGCACCCTAGCGGAAGTTTATCAGAAAGCCGGTTATATCCAACAAAAGCAGAAGCACTATACCGAAGCGATCCGACATTATGAACATGCCGATATCCTGATGCCCGACAATGTTTGGACCAACAAGCATCTGGCTCAATGCTACAAGTTGAGCGGCAACATGAATTCGGCTTTGGAATACTACCGGAAAGTGGAGGCTGTCCAGCCCGACAATTTGAGCATCGCTTTACAAATCGGTCAGTGCCTGGCTCGAAAAGAAGCCTACACCGAAGCATTGTCTTATTTCTACAAAGTGGAATATTTGGAAAAGAATCCGGACAATGCCCGACGAGCCATCGCCTGGTGTTCTTTCGTTAGCGGTAAGAACGAAGAAGCCTTAAAATATTATCAGCTATTGCTCCAACAACCGGCACCCAAGTCGCACGACTGGATGAATGCAGGTCATGTGTATTTGGTCAAGCATCAGATACAAGAAGCCCTCGTTCATTATCAGAAGGCTCATGCCATGGAAAGCAATCATACAGCCTTCATCGATAAATTCAATAAGGACAAGGCAACATTGTTGAGTTTGGGATTAAATAAGGAAGATATTCAGATAATACTTGATTTATTACTATGAAATTGTCATTCAGAACGGAACGAAGTGGAGTGAAGAATCTCGAAAACACCAATGTGGATGTACTCGAGATTCTTCGCTTCGCTCTGAATGACATTAAAAAACAATAAAAAAAATAGGAGTTTTTCTCTTAAATTCCCTAGATTTGCATTTTAAAAGAAAAGAAGAACATGAAACATATCTCATACATCGCATTTTTAGCCTTGATGCTGCTTTTCCCTTCCTGTGGAGAAGACCGCACCGGTGAATTTTATGCGCTGATTGAAGACCGCATGTGGATAGAAGACATCATGCGGGAAAACTATTTATGGGCTGAAGACATGCCCGTCATCGAAAAGGAAGACGACTATTTCCAGGAACCGGCTACCTTCTTCAAGAACCTACTTTCCAAGAATGCGCTGAACGGAAAAGGTGACAAGTATTCGTACATGGAAGAAAAGAAAGTAGAAGCGGAAGAAGAAACTCGTAGCTTGATGTTGGACCGTACTTCTACCTATGGTATGGAGTTCATTTTGACCAACGACCCGACAGGAACCACCGCACATACTTTCGCCCGAGTATTGTATGTCTTGCCGGATTCACCGGCAGAGAAAGCCGGTATCCAACGGGGCGATTGGATTTCGGCCATCAACAAAGACCGAATCACTACCGACAATTACAAGCTATTGATTCAAGGAGGGAATATCTCTCTGGCACGCAATGAGGTCATCTCAACCGAAAACGGACTGGGTTGGAAAGCCAAGGACACCTTGAATATGGGTGCATCCATCGCCATGGAAATCAATCCGTTCTTCATGAGCAATGTTTATGAAGTGGAAGGACAAAAAATTGCCTACTTGGTGTACAACGAATTTTCAACCGGTCCCAACAATGAAGGTACCGAATCTGTTTATAATGAACAGATGAAACAACTCTTTGCTCAATTCAAATCCCAATCACCGGATGCCATGATCCTCGACTTGCGTTATAACAACGGAGGGTTCTTGCAATGTGCTCAAGCTTTAGGTAGCTTGTTGGCACCAGCCAGTGCCATCGGAAAGGATTTTGTGAACTTGACCTTCAACGATAAAGCCGATCCGCAAGTGGTACGCTATCCTTTCGACCAACAATATGCCGATGCAAACCTCGACTTGAACAAGGTTTACATTCTGACCGGCAGCCAAACCGCCTCTGCCTCCGAAGCAGTCATCAACGGTCTTATCCCATACATGGGAGCTGAGAATGTGGTGCTCATCGGTACAAAAACCGAAGGAAAGAACGTAGCCATGTCTTCTTTCAAGAACGAAGCACATGGACTGACTTTATGGCCGGTCATCGCTTTTGTCTCCAACGCCAACAACGAAGGAGCATATAGCGAAGGATTCAAGCCTCGCTATGAACTGAATGAAAATAGCCTCATCAATTGGTATCCTTTAGGAAATCCGGAAGAATACCTGTTGAAGAATACCCTTTCTTTGATTACTACCGGCACCATGCCTGATCTCCCAACATCGAATGAAGGAGAAACACAAACGCTTCGTAGTTCCATTGCTCCGAAAGGGATACGCATTAAATAATAACCTTATAAGAAGACAACCATGAAATCCGACAGCATTATTATCATACCTACATATAACGAAAAGGAAAATATCGAGAACATCATCCGGGCGGTGTTTGGCTTGGAGAAATTCTTTCATATCCTGATTATTGAAGACAACTCTCCCGACGGAACCGCTGATATTGTCCGTCGCATGCAACAAGAATTCCCGGACCGTCTCTTCATGGTAGAACGGAAAGGGAAGTTGGGTCTGGGTACTGCTTACATTGCCGGATTCAAATGGGCCGTTGAGCATCAATACGATTATGTATTCGAAATGGATGCCGACTTCAGTCACGCACCGGCCGACCTCCCACGTTTGTACGACAAGTGTGCCAACGAAGGGTATGACGTAGCCATCGGTTCGCGCTATGTCAGTGGGGTCAATGTAGTCAACTGGCCGATGGGACGTGTCCTGATGTCTTATTTCGCATCGAAATACGTACGCTTTGTTACCGGATTGCCTATCCACGATACCACCGCCGGATTCAAATGTTACCGTCGTCAGGTATTGGAAACCATCGAACTGGACAAGATCAGATTCAAGGGATATGCTTTCCAGATTGAAATGAAATTTACCGCTTATCAATGCGGTTTCAAGATAGCCGAAGTACCTGTCATCTTTGTCAACCGTGAACTGGGTACCTCGAAAATGAATTCCAGCATCTTCGGAGAAGCCTTCTTCGGTGTGATGCAATTGAAATGGAGCAGTTGGTTCCGTAAGTATCCACAAAAAGCTTAATGTACAATGAAAAGAACATACATTAAAAACGCACGAATCGTCAACGAAGGACAAGTATTCGAAGGTTCGTTGGTAATAGCAGATGAAGTCATAGCAGAAGTATTGAAAGCAGGCGAATTACCTTCTGTCGCTTGTGAAGAAACCATCGATGCACAAGGTTGCTATCTGTTGCCAGGTGTCATCGACGACCATGTTCATTTCCGTGATCCGGGCTTGACACACAAGGCCGACATGTACACCGAAAGCATGGCTGCCGCTGCCGGTGGGGTAACTAGCTATATGGATATGCCGAACACCAATCCACAAACGACGACCCTCGAAGCATTGGAAGACAAGTTCAAGGATGCTGCAACCAAGAGCATCGTGAACTATTCGTTCTATTTCGGTGCAACCAATAACAATGCCGATTCATTGGCTTTGTTGGACAAGAAGAAAGTTTGCGGGGTGAAATTGTTTATGGGATCCAGTACAGGAAACATGTTGGTGGACCAAATGAAAACCTTGAAGAATATCTTCGCCAATGCCGGTATGTTGATTGCGACCCATTGCGAAGACCAACATATCATCAGTGCCAATACTGCTGCTTATAAGGAAAAATACGGAGAAGATCCAGACGTGAAATATCATCCGGAAATTCGCAATGAAGAAGCTTGCTACCAATCATCGGCTTTGGCGGTACAATTGGCGAAAGAAACGGGTGCTCGTCTGCACATCATGCACATCAGCACCGCCAAGGAATTGGAATTGTTGGAAAACAAACCGATTGCCGATAAGAACATCACTGCCGAAGCTTGTGTGTCTCATCTTTTCTTCTGCGATGAAGACTATGAAACATTCGGTGCACGCATCAAGTGTAATCCTGCCATCAAGTCGAAGAAAGACAGAGATGCATTGCGTCAGGCATTGACCGGCAACTTGATTGATGTCATCGGTACCGACCATGCTCCTCACCTCTTGAGTGAAAAGCAAGGGGGTGCATTGAAAGCCGTATCGGGTATGCCGACCTTGCAATTTTCGTTGACCGCTGTCATGGAATTAGTTCATGAAGGGGCACTGACTATCGAACAATTGGTTCAGAAAATGTGTCATGCACCGGCTACTCTCTATCAGATAAAGAATCGTGGTTTCATCCGTCCGGGCTATCAAGCCGACTTGGTATTGGTTAATCCTACCAAAGTATGGACAGTCAACAACGATTGCATTTTGAGCAAATGCGGTTGGAGTCCGATGGAAGGACAGACTTTCCACTCGAAGGTAGTCAAGACATTTGCCAATGGCCATATCGTATACGACGGTCAGCAGGTAGACACAGATTATCGCGGACAGGCATTGGCATTCGACCGATGATCAAGCATTATCGCATCCATGAGGTAAGCGAGTATATCAATTGGCTATACTTCTTCCATGCGTGGGGATTTCAACCCCGCTATGCGGCTATTGCCAATATCCATGGGTGCGATGCATGTCGTGCCTTATGGCTGGCTAACTTCCCCGAAAACGAACGGGCCAAGGCGGCAGAGGCCATGCAATTGTTCAAAGAAGCCAACCGGATGCTTATCCAATTGGATGCAGATTATCAGACTCATGCTATTTTCCGCCTTATGGAAGCGAATAGTGAAGAGAACGATCTCTGGTTAGAAGGTATCCGCTTCCCTTTTCTTCGCCAACAAACGGCCAAGGAAGGCGAACCTTATCTTTGTTTGAGTGATTTTATCCGTCCTCTGTCCAGTGGTATTCCCGACAAGATTGGATTGTTCGCCACCAGTGTTGATGCAGGCATGGAAACACTTTATGCCAATGATACCTACCAACATTTATTGGTTCAGACATTGGCTGACCGTTTGGCAGAAGCTACCGCCGAGAAGATGCACGAAACCATTCGAAAAGAAATCTGGGGATATGCACCTGATGAGGCCTTGAGTATTCATCAACTCCATAACGAGGAGTTTCAAGGAATCCGACCAGCTGTTGGTTATCCTTCCCTACCCGACCAATCGGTCAACTTCCTATTGGACGAATTACTGGACATGCAACAAATCGGTATCCAACTGACAGAAAACGGCATGATGCAACCCCATGCTTCGGTTAGCGGATTGATGTTCGCTCACCCCGCTAGCCGCTATTTCAGCGTTGGAAAGATAGACGAACAACAATTGAAAGATTACGCCACACGCCGAGGACTTCCGCTGGATGTCATGCGGAAATACCTGGGAGCAAATATCTAACGGACATGAGACACTTACTTGAACTTTTCCTTTTCTTCATCGTCTTGATGGGATTGCCTGATTGGTACATCTATCGCCATTCCATCAAGCAATGGAAGTCGACTTGGTTACGCCGCCTTTATTGGCTTCCCAGTATCCTTCTATTGATAGGTATGATTGCTGTTTACTGTACATACGAGCCTCGCCCACAAGCCATGAACAGACTGAGCTTGTTTCTCATCGTCTTTTTATGCATAAATGTACCCAAAGCCATTTTTACATTAGCGACTCTACTATTCAAAGGACTGGCTCATAAGATCCATCATCATTTCCATGAGAATGCCATCGGACTTGCCATTGCTCTTTTCTCCATGGCTTACCTCATCTATGGTGCGACCGAAGGGAAACAACATTTTCAAGTGAAAGAAGTGGAAATCGAATCGGTAGATATCCCGCATGCATTCGATGGTTATCGGATTGTTCAATTGGCAGACATCCATGCAGGAAGTTGGGGAGATAATACCGATGCCATCCAGAAAGCGGTAAACATCATCCATAAACTGGAACCAGACCTCATTGTCTTTACGGGCGATTTGGTCAACAATCTAGCGAGCGAACTGGATGCATTCATCCCCATCTTTGCCCAACTGAAAGCCAAGGACGGAGTGTATTCCGTTCTAGGGAATCACGACTATTCAACCTATATCCAATGGGATACTCCCCAACAACAGGAAGAACAACTAGATAGCCTCAAGAGCAAACAAGCACAAATGGGTTGGACACTCTTGAACAATCGTCATGTCAAAATCTATCAAGGCAATGATAGCATTGCTTTGATTGGTGTAGAAAATAGCGGACGTCCTCCCTTCCCGGACAGAGCCAAACTAGCCGAAGCCATGAGCGGTACGGAAGGTATGTTCAAGATACTATTGAGTCATGATCCTAGCCATTGGCGCAGAGAAGTGCTACCTCAAACGGATATCCAACTCATGCTTGCCGGACACACCCATGCCATGCAAACCAATATCTTCGGCTTTACCCCTGCCCAATTCGTCTATCCGGAAAACGATGGACTCTATCAAGAGGGAAAACAAATGCTCTATGTAAACATCGGCTTAGGGCATCTCCTCTACCCAATGCGATTGGGAGCTTGGCCGGAAATCACCTTGTTGACTTTAAGAAAAGAATAAAAGAAGCATACCTTTTTATGATTTTTTCGTATCTTTGTCCAAATAACAATTAGTATCATGAAGCTATTATACATTCTTTATCAAATCTTTATTGCTCTACCTATTCTATTGGTAGCAACCATCATTACATGTATTACCATCATTATCGGTTGTAGTATTGGGAATGCACATTTCTGGAGTTATTGGCCGGGAAAGATCTGGTCCATTCTATTCTGTTATGTACTATTGTTACCCGTAACCGTCAAGCGCAACCCGAATGTAAAGAAAGACACTTCGTATGTATTTGTAGCTAATCACCAAGGTGCATTTGATATCTTCTTGATTTATGGTTTCTTGGGACATGAATTCAAATGGTTGATGAAGCAGAGTCTCCGTAAGATGCCATTGATTGGTAAGGCTAGTGAATCGGCCGGTCATATTTTTGTCGACAAATCGGGTCCGAGAAAGATTTTGGCAACCATCATGCATGCCCGTAAGGTATTGACCGGTGGCATGTCCCTTGTCATCTTTGCCGAAGGTTCCAGAAGCTTTACTGGACACATGGGTATCTTCAAACGGGGTGCTTTCCAATTGGCTGACCAATTGCAATTACCGATTGTTCCCATCACATTGAACGGACCTTTCGATGTATTGTCCCGTACTTCCAAATGGCCGAAATGGCATCCATTGACCATGACCATCCATGACCCTATCTATCCGGAATGTAAAGGAGAAGAAAACGTGAACCGGATGATGGAAGAATCTTACCAGGCCATCATGAAGGGATTGCCTGAAAAATATCAAGGTACCGTAGAAAATCCTGACCAATAAACATCTATAAACGAAGGTATTTCACAATATAAATTAGGCACGGATTACACGAATTCACGGATGAGAAAGTGTTTTACACACTTAAAGACCATGTTAATTCGTGTAATCCGTGCCCAAAATATAAGATTAATCGTTCATTTTCTGCATATTTTCACGGGCAACTTCCACGTATTCTTTGATTAAGCTATGATTCTTAAAGGAATCCGGAGCTTTCTCCACGATTTCTTCCATCAGTGGTGTCAACAACGGGTAAGGGAAACCATTGCAAAGCATCAAGAAAACACCAGGCCCCAATACGTTTTCGTAATTGTCCTGAATAAAGGTTTTCACCAATTCATTCATTTCATTGGTCAGTTTCTCCCGCTCCTTATTTATCTCCTTTTCCACCACATCCATGGAATGACCATCCATAATCATGCGGCTTTCCATACGTTCCACTTCATAAGCCCGATCGTCCAAAGAGCTCTTCTTTCCCACAAAATCGTAAAGCTTTTCATTCAACGGAGTACCTTTCACGGTAATGCGCGCATTGTCTATCTGGATTTCGATACTACCCTTCTCCATCACCAAGGGCATGATGCTTTGGTCGTCCATATATAAGGAGGCAATCATTGTGGTATCAATTTCGCCCTGCATTTTGAACATGCCATGCACCACTTCTGCCGAATCGACATTCATCATGTCATTTCCTTGAGGAACTTTAACAAACAGCATCTTTCCATCCAGTCTCGATACCGAAGAACTACCCTGAATCTGATATTCACTTACACAAGAAGTGAAAACCAACATTATTATAACGGTATATATCAACTTTGCTATGTTCATTACAATAGGTTCCTTTTTTCCGACGACAAAAATACAATGTATATTCATTACTCGGAAAAATTTTATCATTATTTAAAACTAAATAGAAGATGTTCATGACTTGAATCTCCATAAAAAGAGGATATTTGTCGATTTTTTTCTAATTTTGCGCCAACATCTAGAGAATAATAACAAAAACAATCATCTCAACATGAAAACATTGAAAGTTTTAATGCTTGCACTTTTATGTGCAATCTGCCTCCCGTCGAAAGCCGACGAAGGTATGTGGTTGCTTCAGATGATGCAGGAAAAGCACCTCATCGACCGTCTGAAAGCACAAGGACTTTTGTTGGAAGCCAGCGATGTCTATAGTCCCAACAAGATTTCATTGAAGGATGCCGTAGGTATCTTCGGTGGCGGCTGTACCGGCGAAATCATCTCTCCGGACGGTTTGATCCTGACCAATCACCACTGTGGTTATGGAGCTATCCAACAACACAGTTCGGTAGAACATGACTATTTGAAGTATGGCTTCTGGGCAAAGAACCGCTCGGAAGAATTGGCAACTCCAGGATTGGCCTTCACTTTCGTTGAACGCATCGACGATGTAACCGACAAGGTATTTGCCAAGATCAAATCGGGTGAAATCAAGGAAGAAGAATCGTTCGGACAACCTTTCTTGCGCCAATTGGCAAAGGCTGAATTGGAAGCTAGCGATTTGAAAGGCAAACCAGGCATCCGTACCCAAGCGCTTCCTTTCTTTGCAGGTAACAAGTACTATTGTATCTACCTCAAGACATATCAGGACGTACGTATGGTAGCTGCTCCTCCTAGCTCAATCGGTAAGTTCGGTGGCGAAACAGATAACTGGATGTGGCCACGTCACACTTGCGACTTCTCGGTATTCCGTGTATATGCCGATGCCAATGGTGAACCGGCTGACTACAGCCCGAACAACGTTCCTTTGAAAGCCAAGAAGCACCTTGCCATCTCATTGAAGGGTATCGAAGAAGGCGACTATGCCATGATTATGGGTTTTCCGGGCAGCACCAACCGTTACCTTACTCAAAGCGAAATCAAGCAACGCATGTATTCTACCAACGAACCGCGTATCCGCATCCGTGGTGCCCGTCAGGAAGTGTTGAAAGCAGAAATGTATGCTAGCGACAAGATCCGTATCCAATACGCCAGCAAGTATGCAGGTAGTAGCAACTACTGGAAGAATTCGATCGGCATGAACAAGGCTATCGTAGACAACAAGGTGTTGGAAACAAAGGCTGAACAAGAAGCTCGTTTCGCCAAGTTCGCTCAGGAAAAGGGTAATGCCGACTATGCCAAGGTAGTCAGCCAAATCGATGCTGTCATCGAAAAGAGCAACCCGATTCTTTATCAGTTCACTTGCTACAGCGAAATCCTCCGTGGCATTGAATACAACACTCCGAACGTGGTTCTCGATAGCTTGAAGAACGCCATCCAAAAGAAAGACAAGGAAGGTATCAGCAAGTTCAGCGAACAGTTGAAGAAGCAATATGCACGCATCCACAACAAGAACTACGACCACGAAGTAGACCGCAAGGTGGCTAAGGTATTGCTCCCACTCTATGCTGAAATGGTAGAAGCCGAAAATCTCCCTGCTTTCTATGCAACTATCAACGGTCAGTTCAAGGGCGACTACAATGCATACGTAGACCATTTGTACGACAACACCATCTTTGCCAACGAAGCAAATCTCAACAAGTTCCTCAAGAAGCCTAGCGTAAAGGCGATCGACGCTGACTTGATGAAGCAATTCGTAGAAGCTAAGTTTGCTTTGGGTGAAAAGTTGATGAAGGCTCGTGCTGAATCCATGCAAGGTATGGACCTCCTCCACAAGACATACGTTCGTGGTTTGTGCGAAATGTACTCACCGGAACCAAAGGCACCGGATGCAAACTTCACCATGCGTTTCACTTATGGTAACGTGAAGCCTTACGATCCGAAGGACGGTGTTCACTACAAGTTCTACACTACCTTGAAGGGTGTAATGGAAAAGGAAGATCCTAACAATCCGGAATTCGTGGTTCCTGCCAAGTTGAAAGAACTCTACGAAGCCAAAGATTTCGGTCGCTATGCCATGCCGAACGGTGAAATGCCGGCTTGCTTCTTGACCACCAACGACATTACCGGCGGTAACTCTGGTTCTCCGGTCATCAATGGCAACGGTGAATTAATTGGTTGTGCATTCGACGGCAACTGGGAATCATTGAGTGGTGACATCAACTTCGACAACAACCTCCAGCGTTGTATTGCTGTTGATATCCGCTACGTACTCTTCATTCTCGACAAGCTTGGCAACTGTGGCCACTTGATTGATGAAATGACAATTGTAGAATAAAGGGATTCTCCCTTCAAACAGGTGGATGTGTCAAAATACGCATCCACTTTTTTTTTGAGGTGTTGCGAATCGTTACGGAATGCTCATTAATCTATAATTATGTTAACTAGATTTGCTAGTTAAAATATATAGGTTACCTTTGCAAAAAATCATTTAAAAACCGACTAAAACATGAAAAACTTGATTCAATGGATGCTGATGCTCAGCATCGTATTGGGGACAACAAGCAACCTCCAAGCACAAAAAACAGCCAACAAGAGTTTTACCGTAAAGGGTATACTAGTAGACTCCTTGACACACGAGGGAGAGCCATACGCCACCATCCGGATTTTCACACCAAACGACACCAAGAAAGCCGTGTATGCAGCCGTGACACAAACCAACGGCAAGTTCAACGAAAAGCTGAAAGCACCGGGAAAATACATCATCCACTTTTCATCCGTAGGAAAGACGACCGTCATCCGCAACTTCTCCGTAACCGAAGCCAATCCTGTGGCCGACTTGGGTACCCTGCTCATTGCCGAATCGGCAGAAATGCTGAAAGGAGTGGAAGTAGTGGCACAGAAGCCTCTGGTGAAAGCTGAGATAGACAAAGTATCTTACAGCGTAGAAGACGACCCGGATTCCAAGACCAATTCTACTCTGGAAATGCTCCGCAAAGTACCCTTCGTGACCATCGACGGCGAAGACAATATCCAAGTGAACGGCAGCAGCAGTTTCGTAGTCCATGTCAACGGGAAGCCCAATAGCCTGATGAGCAATAACCCGAAGGATGTACTCAAAAGCCTTCCTGCCAACTCGGTGAAATCCATCGAAGTCATCACCGAACCGGGTGCCAAATACGATGCCGAAGGTATTGGTGGCATCCTGAACATCATCACCACCAGCCGTAGACTGGAAGGATACAATGTGACCCTCAACGCTAATGCCAACAACCGGGGCGCCGGTGCCAGTGCTTATGGTACGGTGCAAATCGGCAAGTTCACCGTTACCGGCAACTACTCGTACAACAACCAGTTCAACAGTCCACGTAGTTATTCTGAAAGCGAACGCGAAGACTTCACTTCGGAAGAATTCAAGTATTTGACACAAAACAGTTCGCACAAGGGAAAGTCATACAGCCAGTTCGGCTATATGGAAGGTAGCTACGAGATAGATACCCTAAACCTGATTACCTTCTCGGCCAACCTCTTCGGATATGGTTTCGAAAGCAACGGTTTGGGGACTACGCAGATGATGAATGCCCAGCGTCAACATGCCTATTCGTATAACCTGGTGAGCAAGAGCGAAAACAGTTCGACACACTTCAATGCGAACTTCGACTATCAGCGTTCCTTCAAGAAAAAAGGCGAATACCTGACTTTCTCCTACCGTTACGGCACCTCGCCCAACACCAATGAATCGCATACCGATTACGACAACATCAAGGACTATCCTTACGATGCCAGCTATCTGTACAACCAGTTCTATGACAACCATTCACGCACGGACGAACATATTTTCCAGTTGGACTATACCAACCCTATCAACAAGGTGCATAGCATCGACTTCGGGGGAAAGTACATCTTGCGCAACAACAAGAGTGAAAGCGACTACTTCAAGAGAAGCGTAACAAGCAACGACTACTATTTGGACGAACGTCCCGAATCGTACTACCAACAGATACATCACATTGCCTCTGCCTATGCCGACTATATGGTAAAGACCAAGAAGCTGAGCGCCAAGGCTGGGGTACGCTACGAGCATACCTTCAGCGATGTGAAATACGAGAAGATGCCGGAACGGAACTTCGATGCAGGCTTTGACAACTTGGTACCTTCCGTCCGATTGGGTTATCAGTTGGCTCCGTCGAAGATGCTCTCGTTCTCTTATCAGATGCGTATCGCCCGTCCGAACATCAACTTGCTGAACCCTTTCCGCAACACCAGTAACCCGACCAGCGTACACTATGGTAATCCGGACCTCGACCCAGCCAAGTCGCACCGCTTCGGATTGAGCGTTAACTCGTTCAGTGCCAAGTTTAGTACCAATATCAACTTGAGCTATCGTCTGGTGAACAACAGTATCCAGGGCTATACCTTCATGCAGGACGGAATCCAGCACAGCACGTATGCCAACATCGGTCGTGCGCAGACTACCGACCTCTTTATCTGGGCGAATTGGAATCCGGGAAGCAAGCTCCGCATCTCGATGAATGCCGGAGGTAGTTACAACGACTACAAGAGCAAGTCCGACCAGCTGGATGCCAAAAACCATGGTTTCCAAGGCAGCTTTAACCTGAACTTCCAATACACCTTGCCGTGGGAACTCCGCTTCAGTGCCTTTTATGGAGGCAGCACGCCCTACATCAGCATGCAGGGCAAGGGCAGTTCGTATTCGTACTACGGTTTCGGGCTGAACCGTTCATTCCTGAAGAACAAGCGTCTGACCGTTTCCATCAATACGAACAACAGCTTCAACAAATGGCGTACATCGGAAAGCGAAACGTTGACATCTACCTTCCGTACGCAAAGCAAGAGCAAATATGCGCAATCGCATTATGGTTTCAGTATCAGCTGGCGATTCGGCGAACTGAAGGCTAGCGTGAAGAAGACCGCCAAAAGTATCAGTGGCGATGACATCATGGCTACACAACAAAGCGGAAGCTGATTTTTAAAGACTAAAAAAGGAACTTCAGACGGGAACGGCAGTGCAATCTACCGATTACCAGCCCGTCTGAAGTTCCTGATAAACTAATGGTCGTTTACTTCTTACTTCAAGATTTCCATTTCCTGCAACAAGTGATTAGCACCAGCCAACTTGTCGATGATGAACAAAGCATAGCGGATATCGAGAGAAATGTTACGACAGATTTCAGGGTCGTAAACCACGTCACTCATTGTACCTTCCCATACACGGTCGAAGTTCACACCAATCAAGTTACCTTCTGCATCGAGTACCGGAGAACCCGAGTTACCACCACTGGTATGATTCATGGCAATGAAAGCAACTGGAACAGAACCATCCACTTCCCACTGACCATAATCCTTAGCAGCATGAAGGTCTCTCAATTTCTGAGGTATGTTGTAATCGTAGATTTCCGGATTATCCTTTTCAATAATACCATCCAACGATGATACCGGAGTGTAATAGATAGCATCTGCCGGCTTGTAACCCTTCACCTTACCGTAAGTGACACGGAGAGTAGAGTTGGCATCCGGATAGAAAATCTTGCCACCATTGGTTGCATCGTTATATTCCATCTGACCTCTCATGTAGGCACGGTAAAGCAATGTAATTTCTGCATTTACCTTGTCCAAAGTCGGCTTGATGTTTTCCTTGAAATAAGCATTGGTCTTTTCATAAATTTCAGCCGCCATTTCCATGTTTGGAGTTGCAGTGAAGAGTGCCTCTGCCCAAGCTTCGATAGAACCGTACTTCTGGAGCTGTTCCTTGAAATACGGAGACTTGTAATTATCTGCAATATTCTTATTGTATGCATTATAAAGAGCAATAAAACAAGCCTTGTCAATCGGCATATAATAGTCCTTGTGGAACTTTTCTGCACCACGCTGACCTCTACCGGCAAACGCGATGATTTCTACCGCATTCAACGCTTCGTTCTGATAGTCCTGTACCAATGACAATTCTTCGATAGAGCCATACAATTCCTTGAAGCGTTCTACCAAGTTTTCATATTCAGGCTTACCTTCTGCCCACTTGTCGAACTTTGCTTCGAAAGCTTGCTTGTTTTCGATAGCTTTCATCTTGAGGATACCCTTGGCTTCACCTTGCCACTTCTTCCAGGCGTTAGAAACGCTGGCATTCTTGGAAGCATACTTGATTCTCACTGCCTGATCCTTACCCATCTCTTCGCGTTGGATGTCCAGACGGAGAGTACGCAAGGCAATCTTATGAGGATTCGAAGTCAAAGCAGTATACTTCACTGCATCCGAGAACAAATATTCACGAGTAGTACCCGGGAAACCGTACACCATGGTGAAATCGCCTTCCTTGATACCCTTGGCATTGATCTTGAAGAACTTCTTCGGACGGAAAGGCACGTTCTTTTCTGAATAAGCAGCCGGTTCGTTGTCTTCACCTGCATACACACGGAAGATAGAGAAGTCACCGGTATGACGCGGCCACATCCAGTTGTCGGTATCACCACCGAACTTACCGATGGAGCTAGGAGGAGCACCTACCAAACGAACGTCGGTATACACCTTATAAACGAACAAGAAGTATTGGTTGCCATAATAAAGCGGCTTCACGTTCGCTCTCAAATTCGGATTGCCATTGATAGCCTTTTCTTCAATCTTCTTGGAGTTCTTGGCGATGAGTTCGTTTCTCTTTTCTTCGCTCATCTTGGTCTTGTAACCCTTCAATACTTGATCGGTTACATCGGTCATGTATTCCAGGAAAGAAACAGACAAGCCCGGATTCGGCAATTCTTCTGCTCTGGACATTGCCCAGAAACCGTCTCTCAAATAGTCGTGTTCTACCGAACTGTGCGACTGGATTTGACCGAAACCGCAATGGTGGTTGGTAATCAACAAGCCTTCCGGAGAAATCAATTCACCTGTACAGCCACCACCGAAACGTACTACTGCGTCTTTCAACGATGATTTGTTCACACTATAGATATCTTCAGCCGAAAGCTTGAAGCCCTGGCTCTGGATATCCTTGATCTTCTTCAAGATTTCAGAAGGAAGCCACATACCTTCATCGGCATGAACATACGATGCTCCCGTCAAAATCATTGCGACTAGGAATAATAGTTTTTTCATTTGTAATAGATGGATTATAGTTATTATTTTTCTTTTTCCATTTCCGATGGAATGCGGAAGGCCGTATAGAGCTGAAGAACAGCGGCGGCACTCAAGCAAAGCACCCATTCGTTATGACGGGTCACAAACATCAGGACTCCCGCAAAAACCAGCAGCACGGCACCGATAATCTGTTGACGACGAAGGCGACGGATAATCAGGTTCTTTCCTTCGTAACGGCTCATGACCTGCACATAAGCAAACATCACAGCACCAATGGTATAAAGTACCGGAGCCAACTCCCAACGGGTGATCTGCAACATGGCACCGACCAACAACAAGACGGCGCCTATCATTTGTATGATAGAATATCCCTTTTTCATTCTTCAAATATAAAAATGTCCTCGTTCGGCTTCTTCATCAGGTATTTCTCACGAGCAATCTTTTCCAAGGCTTCCGGATTCTCGGTCAGCTCCTTCAAGGTTTCGGTATCTTGCTCAAACTGCTTGCGGTACTTCTCAATCTCAGTAGTCAATGCATTGATTTCCTGACGATGCTTGGCACGCTGGATCAAACTGTTTTCATCCAAGAAAACAATGATTACCAGAAAACCCACAATCGTAATGAGATACTTGTGCTGACGAATATAACTCCAAACGGTCATTAATTTGCTCATAGAAAATTCTTTTTGCTTTTGGTGCAAAGATACAATTAATTATGTACATTTGCAGATACATTGTTGAACAAATTTATCCCTTATGGAAAACTATATTGTTTCGGCACGTAAATACCGCCCATCGACATTCGACTCGGTGGTGGGTCAACGTGCGCTGACTACAACCTTAAAGAATGCGATTGCTACCGGTAAACTGGCACATGCCTACTTGTTCTGCGGACCAAGAGGTGTGGGAAAGACAACTTGTGCCCGTATCTTTGCCAAGACCATCAACTGTCTTTCACCTTCTGCCAATGGAGAGGCTTGCAACCAGTGCGAATCCTGCCAAGCATTCAACGAGCAGCGTTCCTACAACATCCACGAACTGGATGCCGCTTCCAACAACTCGGTAGAAGATATCCGTACCTTGATAGACCAAGTGCGTATTCCGCCTCAGATCGGTAAATATAAAGTGTACATCATCGACGAGGTACACATGCTCTCGCAATCGGCGTTCAATGCTTTCCTGAAGACATTGGAAGAACCGCCTCACCATGCGATCTTCATCTTGGCTACCACCGAAAAACACAAGATTCTTCCGACCATCCTGAGCCGATGCCAAATCTATGATTTCAACCGGATCAATGTACAAGATGCGGTAAGTCATCTGCAATATGTCGCTCAGAAAGAAGGAATCCAAGCCGAACCGGAAGCCCTGACCATCATCGCCCAAAAAGCCGACGGTGGTATGCGTGATGCCCTTTCCATCTTCGATCAAGTGGTAAGCTTCACCGGTGGTAACATCACCTATCAAGGAGTGATTGAAAACCTGAACGTACTGGACTACGAATACTACTTCCGCTTGGTAGACCTCTTCCTGGAAAACAAGGCAGCCGATACCATGGTATTGCTAAACGAAATCCTCCGAAAGGGATTCGACGCTCATCATTTCATTACCGGATTGGCTTCGCATTTCCGCGATCTGTTGGTGAGCAAGGATCCGATTACCCTTCCTTTGCTGGAAGTAGGCGCAAGCATCCGCGAGCGTTACCAGCAACAGGCACAGAAGTGTGACCAGAAGTTCCTGTATCGTGCCATGAAGCTCTGCAACGATTGCGATTTGAACTATCGAACCAGCAAGAACAAGCGTTTGTTGGTAGAGCTGACCTTGATTCAATGTGCCCAGCTCACCCTTCCCGATGCAGACGACATCATTGGTGGGCGTAGCCCTAAGAAAAGATTAAAACCCCTGTTCAAGCAGCAAGTGGTAACACCAACCACTCCACAAGCCCAGCCTCAGGCCGGGGATGTAGCTGCCCGAAAAAGCCCGTTGCCAGAACTGAAAGAAGAGAAGCGTAAGATTCCAGTCATGAAGGCGGGTCAGATTGGTATGTCCATCCGTCATCGAGCCACTCAAACGGAGGCGCCTAAAGTAACCACTCCTACTCCAACAAACAACCAGCAATCCAGCTACGAGGATTATGTGGTTTATGAAAAGGATTTGAACTATTATTGGAGAGAATTTGCCCAACGCTTGCCGGTGGAAGAAAAGGCTAATGCTTCGCGTATGATGAATCTTCAACCCAAGCTCTTGAATGATACGACATTCGAAGTGGGTGTAGACAACAGCATGGTAGAAAAGTATATGAAACAATTGTTGCCCAACATACAGGACTACCTGCGGGAGAAACTGCACAACCGGAAGATTACCATGACTGTACGTGTATTCGAAGCCAAGGAGGTGGTCCGTGCTTATAGTCAGGTAGAACGCTTCCAGCTCATGAGCCAAAAGAACCCGAAGCTGATGAAGCTGAAGGAAGTGTTTGGATTGGAGTTATCGTAAAAAAACCCTCCCCCTTGCGAAGGGGGAGGGTTTCATTTCAAACTATTAAATTAGAACGAGTAAGTAGCACTCAACACCAAGCGGTTATTACCTACGGCATGAGTATCCTTTACCTTACCATCCTTCTGAGTCTTTCCATACCAAGCAGAAGTATAGTTATATTCTGCACCAATCTTCCAATGAGGAACATTGTAAGTCAATTCGAATGTACCGCTCAACAACTGGTCGATATTGGTACCAGTTCCATAAATCGCCTTGTTATCGCCCATTTCCATATCATCGGCAGTACCCAAGTTCTTGATATAACCGATAAAGATACCTGGTTTCCACTTCTTACCATAGATGATGTTAATCCAGTTGCTGGAATTGCGGAACGGAGTATATTCACGTTCACCGGTAATGGCATTCTGTGACTTCACCGCATAACCACCCAACATGGAAGTGTGAGTGAAGTTAGAGCCCAAAGTACTCTTGGCAGCAAAGAACAACTTGTCCTTCTGATACTTCACGTGTGCTTCGTATGAAACTGTTGTCAAGCGTTCATCTACTTTATAAGTAGTTGTAGGCTGTCCCTTTTCTGGATCCCAATAGCTTGAAAGCAAATCAGGAACAGTAGCCTTGGTACGTGGAACAATAGAAAGCATATCAATACCTACACCAACAATCCATCCGTTGGCCTTGTAATCAATACCCAATGCCAATTCCGGGATATTGGAATTCTTGTGAGGATACTGGTTACGTGCATTGCCCTTACCTGTACCATCATCAGCCGTAGGACCATGAGACTTGAACTGAGATTGCCATACAGCTGCTGCCTGCAACTGAAGTGCACCGCTGTTATGACGGTAACGAATCTGCGGAGCACGACCGAACGGCTGGAACGGAGAACCGGTATTCAAATTCAAAATCTGTGGAGACACTTCGCCGAAGAACGGGTGTGAAGTCTGACCTACCAACAATTTGTTCTTACCCCAATCGAAATTGAAGTATGCATGACGCAAACGGAGAGCCGACAAGTTGTCGTTACCATTACCACGGAAGTCAAATTCAATTTTGGCAGAAGTCTTTGCCTTACCAATCATCGGACCCGCAAAGTCGAAGCCCATACGAGAATACACGGTATACATGTTGCTGTTGTCTCCTCCATTGATGTCGTTGCCATTATGATCAAGCACTTCATCCTTCGGATACGAATAGAACAAACCATCCACCGACTGAACGTTGTCACGGCTGTTGTAATAGATGTCAGTACGGACATGACCATAAATCTTCAGGCTAACGTCCTTACCCAACTTAATCTGCGCCATACCACTTACGGCAACTAGCGCAGCCATTAAAGACAATGTAATTTTCTTCATCACTCTTTGTTATTTTAAAACGCGGTGCAAAATTACTTCTTTTTTATGTTATTTCAACAATTCTTTCAATTTATTATGCAATTCTTCGCCTTCCAATCCGACTGCTACAATCTTTCCTTCCGGATCGATCAAGAAACTCATCGGAATCCAACGGATGCAATAAAGTACAGCTGCTTCTGAGCTCCAGTACTTCAAGTCAGAAACTTGTGTCCAAGCCAACTTATCCTTTTCGATAGCCGCCAACCATTGGTCGCGTGTACGGTCGAGCGATACGCCCAATACCGCAAAATTCTTGTCCTTATACTTTTCCCATGCAGCCACGATGTTCGGGTTTTCCTTGCGGCAATCCGGACACCAAGCTGCCCAAAAGTCTACCAACACATACTTACCACGGAATGAAGAGAGGCTTACCGGGTTACCATCTACATCCGGCAATGTGAAATCAGGAGCTTCTGCACCGACCTGTACCTTTTCCATACGGGCAATCATACTTTCAATCTGCTGGATATATGAAGTTCCGTTCAATGAAGCATCGAATTGGGCACGAACAGCCTTCATGCCTTCCAAATCCAACTTATAAGCGAAATCCTTCACCACAAAATAGGCAGCAACCGGTGATGCCGGATGAGCAGCAATCAAGCTATCGAGGCTATATCCCTTCGAGCGAGTAATCTTGACATTACGCAAGAAGATATCATTGGCAGCCGAACCAGTGATGTTCAATTCCTTGCCCGATTCGTTCATAGTAACCTGCATCGCATCGTTATCCAGGAAGAACACTTGCGGACGATTGCTCTCCTTGCGAGTAGTCAAGCCATGCGCCAATGCTTCCGAAGCGACGCCTTCGAACTTAAACTTACCATCTACGATTACTGCTGAATCTACTTCGACAAAAGTCTTGTCTACGTACTTCTTCAAATACATCATACCTTCCTTTACATCGGTTATCTGACCATCAATCACATAACCCTTCTTTTCTTCTGCACAGGACGAAAAGGCCAAAACCGCCAACGCACCTGCCATCATAACGTTTGCAAACTTTCCCATAATTCTGTTATTTCTATTTAGGCTTCAAAAATAATCATTATATTTGCACCCACCAATTTAAATCTGAAAAAATGAAAAAATTCTTTAACAATACAATTGTGCAGCTATTGATAGCTGTCATTGTAGGTATCCTAGCTGGATTTTATGTAGAAGGTACCGTATTGAGTGCCATTATCAGTATCAAGCATCTTACCGGACAAATTATCTTCTTTCTGGTACCACTGATTATCTTGGGTTTCATCGCCCCATCCATCGCTCATCTACGAAGCAATGCATCGAAGATGTTGCTGTTTGCTTTCGGCATCGCTTATCTTTCTTCCGTTGGAGCCTCGTTCTTCGGAGCGGCCGTAGGTTATCAGGTCATTCCACACTTGGACATTGCTTCCGATGCCAACACATTGAAGGAACTCCCTGAAAACATGTTGAAGATTGACATTCCTCCAGTGATGAATGTGATGACCGCCTTGGTTTTAGCGGCCTTGATTGGTATCGCTACCGCCTGGGTGAAGTCTGAAGAATTCTCCCGCTTGCTGGATATCTTCCAACAAATGGTATTGGAATTGGTCAAGAAAATCTTGTTGCCAGTACTTCCGGTATTCATCTTTGCCAATTTCTGCGTTCTGAGCTATCAAGGAGCCGTAACCAAGCAATTGCCGATCTTTATTTCCATTTTGTTGGTAGTGATTGTCTGCCATTATATCTGGTTGGCACTACTTTACGGCATTGCATCTATCTACTCCCGTAAAAACGGTTGGCAAGTATTGAAGCATTATGGTCCGGCATACCTTACCGCATTGGGTACTATGTCATCGGCAGCAACATTGGGGGTAGCCTTGAATTGTGCCCACAAGAGTCCGATTCTCCGCAAGGAAATCAGCGACGTGACCATTCCGTTGTTTGCCAACATCCATTTGTGTGGTTCTATCCTGACTGAAACTGTATTCGTGATGACCGTATCGCAATTGCTTTACGGTTCCATGCCGAATTTCTTCACGCTTGCTTTATTTATCTTATTGTTGGGCTTGTTTGCCATCGGTGCTCCGGGAGTTCCGGGTGGTACGGTATTGGCATCGTTGGGATTGATTATCTCCGTCCTTCAATTTGACGAATCGGGTACAGCCTTGTTGCTCACCATCTTTGCTTTGCAAGACAGTTTCGGCACGGCTTGTAATGTAACCGGTGACGGTGCTTTGACTTTGATTACGGATACATACGAAAAGAAAATAGCTGAATGATTATTCAGCTATTTTCTTTTAATTTAGTTTAGAATGTTGTAGTAGGGGTCACTTCATTGTTATCTCTATCCACTTCGTCTTTCAGGATTGAACCGTCTTCGGCAAAGAACAAGTCTCTATCCTGCTGCCCCTTCGTTTCGATTTCTATCAGATAGAAGGTTCGATCTGTACGTTCGAACTTGTCTATATCGTCTACACGCCAATTGGCATATTGTCCATTCAAGAAAGCACGTTCCACTGCATCCGGAAGAAGCCCCAAATTGGTACCGAAATCCAGTTCGGTCATTTTCCATTCGGCCTTCTGGTCAATCCAAACATGGGTTTCAAGACCTTCTTGCCAAAAGTCTGCAACATAATAACCTTGTTTGTTTTCCCATTCCGCTCGACTTACATTCGGGAATTTCACTTGAAGGGCATTCACTACTGAAGTCGGCACATCCGATACACGGATATCATCGTCATCATCACTACATCCGGTCCATATCATCGCACTCATTACCGCCAAAAACAGTCCATAAAATTTCGTCTTCATAATCATGTACATTTAGTTAAGTTTCCAATTATTTTATCTATCAATATCTACCACCTTGAATCGCTTGTCGAATTCGATATCGAATCCATTGTTCAAATCCACTTCGTAGCCCTTACGGTCGGTCAACTCGATTTGCAATACCTTTGCATCCGGATAATGCTTTTCTACATACTTCTGAATATCTTTCGGTACGATAGCTACCGGTACTTGTGTGTGCTTGCAATCCACATTCGTCCATTTACCTTTCTTGTCGAATTCCACTTTATCACCATTGGTAAAGATGACATCGTAGCTCTTGCCCCAGAACTCGGTTTCCATCTTGGCCATGGCCACCGATTGATCTGCAAAATGACTCTTGATAAAGTGTTGGGCAGCCTTCGGCAATTCTTCTACTTGGATTGGCTTATCATTACCTGCCCATACGGTCAATGTCATGACAAACAAACCAACAAATAAAAATGCTAACTTTTTCATATTCTCTTTCTTTTACTGTTAATACTCTTGATTTCTTTTTCTATGGCAAAGATGAGCATAGAATCTGAAAAGAATCTGAAAAAGAATACAAATTCAAAAGAAAATTGTTCTAAGCACGAAAATTATTAACGATAAATTTCAAAGCAATGTCTATTGTCTAAAAAACGATAAGAAATATTCAAATGATACTGACGGCAAACGGCATGAACAATGGCCAATCCCAAGCCTGTAGAACCCTCTTTCTTCTTGGCACCTTGATAAAAACGTTCGAAGATACGCTTTTCATCCAAAGCCTCATCGCCTCCCGTATTTTGGAAGCAGAAACTTTCCGGAGTAATTTCAATTCGGATGATACCTTTATCTACATTATGTACAAATGCATTCTTCAACAAATTGGTCACTAAAACGACCGCCAAAGTCCCGTTCATTCCAATACGAAATTCTCCTTTTTCTTCCAATGTTAATTGAATGCTCCGATAATCATACACTTCCTGATAATCTTCCAGATAACGATGCAAAACTTCGTTGATACAAATCTCCGACGTCTCTACAAACTGACTATTGTCAATCTTCGAGAGCAACAACAAGGACTTGTTCAGCTTGCTAACATATTCCAATGTCTGATAAGTCTTGAGGATTTCTTCCATCTGAGACTCGGATAGATTCTCATCCTCCATCAGCATCTCCAATCGGTTTTGACAAATGGCCAAAGGGGTTTGCAACTCATGCGAAGCATTTCCGATGAATTGTTTCTGTTGTTCGAACACTTCTTCACTATGAGTCGCATAACGAACTACCGCCTCATTCAATCGACGGAACTCGGTCGTATGAGTCGGATTGTCCAACGGAGGATTCTGCTTGCCCAGTCGTGATTTGTCCAACCAGTCCAACAACCGATAGAAAGGCTTCATGCTCCGACGGAACACCCACACATTAATGAGCAATATAGCAACCAATAAAGAAATGAAAAGTCCAACGAGAAGTTGGAAGATGGCTTCCTTCAAATCTTTCTTTTCAATGGTAGGAGTATAAACGGCCACTTCGTAAAACTTTCCTTCTTTATCCTTGAAGATAGTAGTCAGAATACGTGCGGGTTCCGTTTCTTTCTTTTCGGAAATGTAAACCATGGAATCCCGATAAGAAATGGCATTGCGGGATAGCGCATACGAAGACTCTACTTCCCGAAGATAGTATTGGTTATTGGAACCACTATCATGTGCCGGGAGTTCTTTTCCCGCTAATGAACGGGTAATAATCATTTCGGTATAGTCTTCCAAAGAGTCATCTACCTCATCGTTGATTTCTTCCATGATACCCATATAGAATACCACCGCCCATCCAATAAGTATGACGACGATTCCAACCAACAAATGCATCAATACCCGATAAAACAATTTCATAGTTTGTCCTCCTACTCTACCACCAACTTATAACCGAATCCATACACCGCCTTGATTTCAATGGAAGCACCCGCCTCCTTGAGTTTCTTCCGGACATTCTTGATTTGAGCATAAATGAAATCAAAATTATCCACTTGGTCGATATGATCTCCCCATACCGATTCCGCCAACGTGTTCTTGTTGACCATCCGATTCGGTCGATTCAAGAAATAGTGAAGAATATCGTATTCTTTCCGACTTAAATCGAGGAGCTTCTCTCCTACCCAAACCTGAAAAATATCGGGAAGCAAACGGACATTTCCTACTTGTAGCAGATGTTCGCCATCGCGATGCTTCCGTCGAAGCACACTCTTGACACGGGCATTCAATTCCGCCAAATGGAAAGGCTTCGGCAAATAATCGTCGGCACCTAATTCCAATCCTAACACCTTGTCCTCCAAAGAGTCCTTGGCCGAGATTATGATGACATTTTCTTTCTTCCGCAATTCCTTCAAACGAGCCAATACTTCCAGTCCGCTTCCACCCGGCAACATGATATCGAGCAAGATACAATCGTAATCGTATACCTCAATCTTTTCCAATGCCGAATCAAAATCGGATGCTGTTTCCGTCACATACCGTTCCTTCTCCAACGAGCGCTGGATAAGTTCCCGCAAAGCAGGTTCGTCTTCTACTATCAATATCTTCATAAAAAATGCCCTTTCTTCTTACAAAGAAAAGGCATAATTCTGAAAAAACACTGAAAATTTCCCATTATTTTCAAGAATGCATACACAATGCGAATACGAGAGTGACAAATAGTACCAAAGCCACCCATTCCCATTTCATTCTCCATTCATACCTGTTCATGTCCGCCTCCTTTTGTTTCGGAACAAACAAAGGCAGACATTGGTTCATCCTTACGCTACCAAACGGCGGGTCAACTTACTCAAAGAGAGCAGACGTACCAAACCGTAGCATACAACGAATACGGTCACGGCATTCAATGGAATACGCACCAAAATAGGTACGGCTTCGGGAAGAACATGCAGATAAAAGTCATATCCCATCTGTACGAAAACAAAATGGCAAAGATAAATACCGAACGTCATCGATGCCATACGAGAAAGCCACGGACGGGAGTTGATATTCGTCTTCTGAATCGCTAGGAAAATCGGGAAAGTCATCATGAACACATTGATACCACTGAACAACCAAAGAATTTCCAGATAAGCATAATTACCCGGGAACTTTTCGTTCATCAGCACATAACCTCCATAAGTAATGGCATAACCGACCACCCACATCGGAATTCCGATAGCGGCTAACTTTTTCCAACTCCAATCCAATGGATATTTCACCAGATAGTGAGCCAATACCAAATAACCGATGAAGCCCGAAACATAATAGAAGGATCCGTATGCATTCCAATCACACTCACCATACAATCCCATGTGTCCATAATTACCCAAATAGCCCAAGGCCGGAGCAAACATCTTGATATATGGCAAGAAAAGAGTAATTCCCCATACCTTCAAGAAGAGTTTAAGGTCCTTCTGAGAGGCTTGTTGCATCCAGGAACTGAAAACAGGAATCACGAGATACAGACCGACCAACATATACAGATACCAAAGCGGTGTAGTATCATAGTTGAAATTAAAGATGAACGTATACATCTTCTGGAGGGTCATTTCACCGGTAAAGGTACTCATGTCCACACTCGGACTGGTAGTAGAACCAGCCAATTGGAAATATACATAATACATCACCGGCAATGCCAACGACCAGAAAACAATCGGTACCAACAAACGTTTCAGGCGTTTGCTATAGAACTCACCCAATGTACTCTTCACCGGGAAAAGCAATACACCTGTCATCATGGCAAACAAAGGAACGCAGCATCTTACCGCACTCCCGAAACCACATCCTTGCAAGAACTTGGAATAATCTGCATTGAAATGAGCCACAAACGGGTCACAACAATGGGAAAAGACTACTAAAAAACAAGCTATAACGCGTAGAAGGTCTACCCACGCAATGTTTTCTCTTTCTTTGGAAATCATCGTATCAACTATTTAAGGTCATGAAATAAAAAATCCCGTAAAACCTTAATTTTACGGGATTCCTTGCGGAGAGAGAGGGATTCGAACCCCCGGTACCTCTCAGTACAACGGTTTTCAAGACCGCCGCGATCGACCACTCTGCCATCTCTCCAAAACTTCCTTTCAGAAGTGCTTTCCTTCAAAAGCGATGCAAAGGTACGACTTTATTTTAAATCTGCAAGCGTTTTGCTTGAAAAAATCAAATTATTTTTTTACATTTGCAAAGATTAAATCGTCAAAGGCATGAAATTCAAGTACTTAATTGGTATCCTTTTTTTATTGATTTCTGTGGCTCCAAAAGCACAGAAAAGAGCCGAAGTACTTGAAAAGCAACTGGAGATTATCCGGACTTCTCCCGATAACCATGAGGCCTTGCTCTATGTTTGCGAACATTATTTGAAACAAGGCGACTATTCCAAGACGGTTACTTATGCCGAATACATGAAGAATCTGAAAAGTGCACAGGAGCATCCGTTCATCTTGCTCAACGCACATCTCTATCTAGGTAGGGCTCAGATGATGAGCGGACGGGAGAAAGCCGCCCGGAAGAACTTGGATGCGGCATTGGAATGGGCGACCAAACTCAAAAACGATTCCTTGCTTTGTACCTTGTATGGCGCTTTGGGAGAATATGCCGCCAACATCGATGCCGACTACTACCAAGCCATCCAGTGGATATACAAGGGGATTGAATTGGCTCAAGTCAATCGCCACAAGCAACAATACGGACTTCTTTTGAGTCAGCTTGCCAATACCTATTATCTGAAAAGAGACGGTAACGGGCTGAAATATGCACTCGAATGCTATGAGTTGGGGTGTGAGCTCCAGGACAATTACCTCACCTATTCGGGGGCTATCCAAAGTGCTTACATGTATTTTCTGAATAAACAACATACCCAAGCCATGGCCTACGTTCAAGAAGCCGAGGTTTTGATGAAGCAAAACAATTTCTACGACCAAGCACATACCTTCAATTTATTGGGACAACTTTTGGATGAGTTGGGCAACTATCCGCAAGCCATGGAATATTACCAGAAGGCAATGAAGGACAAGCAGACTTCCCAAACATCCTCCGTAGTGTACGCTCATCTGGGTTATGCCCGTGTCCTGATGAAGCAAGGGGAATATACCGAAGCCGTTTCCCTCCTGAAACAAGGGATTGCCATCTCGCAAGCCCGCACCAATGCCGTTCATCGGAATGAACTCTACGAAACCTTGTCCATCTGCTACGAACGTCAGCATCAATACCAGGAGGCGCTGAATGCATACAAGCATTTCCGCATTGAGAATGATAGTATCTTCAACAAGGACAAGGAACGTGATTTGAGCGAAATGCGTTATCGATACGATACCGAACGACAAGAAAACCTCATCAAGCAAGGAAAGTTGGATATGCTGGAAAAAGAACAACACCTCCAACAATTGTCTTTCTTGTTGGTCATCATCGTGGTGGTGTTGGGATTGCTCTATTATTTGTATCACCGGAAGAACAAACTCTACCTACGCATTGTCTTACAAAACCAAGAGGCCATCAAACGTGAAAACGAACTGAGCAAACGGATTGAAGAATTGCAGAACAAAGAGAATACGCCGGAAAAATACGCTTCTTCTTCCTTGAGCGATGAAAAGAGCCTGGAATTGTTCCGAAGACTGGAACGCATGATGCGTGAAGAAAAAATCTTCAAGGACAATACCCTGAGCAAAGACAAGGTAGCCGAACTTCTGGACACCAACCGAACCTACCTTTCCCGGATCATCAACGAGCAGGCACAGACCAGTTTTACCCATTATATCAACCGTTTCCGAATCGAGGAGGCCATCCGCTTGCTCTCAGACCCTTCCAACGATACACCGCTGAAAGCATTGGCATCCGACTTGGGTTTCAACTCCATTTCGACGTTTTATAACCTTTTCCAATCTTCGGTAGGCATGACTCCCGCCCAATATCGTTCAAAGGTGAAGGAATTGGAAAAACTTCGATGAAATGGGGTGTTTTTGCACTTTTTGACCTTCCACTAAATGAATTATTTCTTTTAAATTCGGAAATTGCCGATATTTGTTAACCTATTAAAGCGGTTAATCGAAAATTTCTACGTTTCTTTGCATCAAAGAAAATAATAAACTATAAAATTTACTGTATGAAAAAGACATTCTTTTTAAGCTGCCTTTTGATGGTATTGGGCTTGACCACTGCTTTTGCACAGATTCAAGACCCGGTTCAGTTCAAGACTGAATGGAAGAGCATTTCAGACACGGAAGCTCAGATTGTATTCACAGGTGTGATTGATGCCGGATGGCACGTATACTCTACCGATCTGCCGGAAGGTGGCCCAATCTCGGCTACATTCAATACCGACAAGATGGAAGGTATCGAGTTGGATGGCAAATTGATGCCGGAAGGCAAGGAAATCGAAGCTTATGATAAGGTATTCGAAATGCAGCTCCGTTATTTTGAAGGTAAGGCAACTTTCGTACAGAAGTTGAAGATTACAGCAGCTAACTATTTCATCGAAGGTTATTTGCAATATGGTTCTTGCGATGATGAAAACTGCCTCCCTCCTACTGATGTAGAATTCTCATTCTCAGGCAAGGGTGCTGCAGGTGCTCCGGCCGCTACTTCGGAAGACAAGAAGGAAGAAGCTCCAGCTGCATCGGTTTCATCTGCTGTATCTACCGCTGACTATTGGGCACCGGTTATCGATAAGTTGAATGCTTTCGGTGAAGAAACCGCCAATACAACTAACCAATCTTGGTTCTATATCTTCTTTGCCGGCTTCATCGGTGGTTTGCTCGCTTTGTTCACTCCATGTGTATGGCCGATTATCCCGATGACCGTAAGTTTCTTCTTGAAGCGTAGCAAGGACAAGAAGAAAGGTATCCGCGACGCATGGACATACGGTGCTTCTATCGTAGTGATTTATGTAACTTTGGGCTTGGCTATCACTTTGATTTTCGGTGCAAGTGCCTTGAATGCCCTTTCTACCAATGCGGTATTCAACATCTTGTTCTTCTTGATGTTGGTGGTATTTGCCGCTTCGTTCTTCGGTGCATTCGAAATCACCCTCCCATCCAAGTGGAGTAACGCCGTAGATAGCAAGGCCGAACAGACTAGCGGTCTCTTGAGTATCTTCTTGATGGCATTTACCTTGTCATTGGTATCGTTCTCTTGTACCGGTCCTATCATCGGTTTCTTGTTGGTAGAAGTTTCTACTACCGGTAGTGTGGTAGCTCCTGCCATCGGTATGTTGGGCTTTGCCTTGGCATTGGCTTTGCCGTTCACTTTGTTCGCTATGTTCCCATCTTGGTTGAAGCAGATGCCGAAGTCAGGTGGTTGGATGAACGTAATTAAGGTAACCCTCGGTTTCTTGGAATTGGCATTTGCCTTGAAGTTCTTGTCGGTAGCCGACTTGGCTTACGGCTGGCGTATCCTCGACCGTGAAACATTCCTCGCTTTGTGGATTGTCATCTTCGGTCTCTTGGGTATTTACCTCTTGGGCAAGATCAAGTTCCCACACGATGACGACGATACTACCGTTAGCGTACCACGTTTCTTCATGGCACTTTGCTCGTTGGCTTTTGCCGTATACATGGTTCCGGGCTTGTGGGGTGCTCCTTTGAAGGCAGTCAGCGCATTCGCTCCTCCTATGAACACTCAGGACTTCAACCTCTATAAGAACGAAGTACATGCTCAGTTCGACGATTTCGATGCCGGTATGGAATATGCCCGTCGCAATGGCAAGCCGGTGATGCTCGACTTTACAGGTTATGGTTGTGTGAATTGCCGTAAGATGGAATTGGCCGTATGGACAGATTCTAAGGTAAGCAAGCTCATCCAGGATGACTATGTATTGATTACGCTTTACGTAGACAACAAGACTCCGCTTCCTGAACACATCAAGGTGATGGAAAATGGCAAGGAACGTACACTCCGTACACTCGGCGACAAGTGGAGCTACTTGCAACGCGTGAAGTTCGGTGCCAACGCTCAACCGTTCTATGTATTGATTGACAACGATGGTAACCCATTGAACAAGTCGTATTCATTCGACGAAGATGTCAACAAGTACGTTGATTTCTTGGAAACTGGTTTGAATAATTATAAGAAGTAAATGTTTTATTCACCACAGAGTAACACAAAGTCTCACAAAGTCTTAATTAAATAAAAAAACTCCGTGTACTCTGTGGTGAAAAATAATCATCATACTATGATCAACAAGTCAGAAAGAGAGCAAATCATCGCTCTCATCAATCGCGAAGTGGTTCCAGCCATTGGTTGTACAGAACCTATCGCCGTGGCACTCTGCGTAGCCAAGGCTACAGAAGCATTGGGTTGCCGACCGGAAAAGATTCAAGCATTGCTCAGTGCCAACATCCTGAAGAACGCCATGGGTGTAGGTATTCCGGGTACAGGTATGATTGGTCTTCCTATCGCTATCGCCCTCGGTGCCCTCATCGGCAAGAGCGAATATCAGTTGGAAGTGTTGAAGGACAGTACTCCTGAAGCCGTGGAAGAAGGCAAGAAGCTGATTGATGCCCAAGCCATCAACATCGGTTTGAAGTACGGAATCGAAGAAAAGCTCTATATCGAAATCATCTGCGAAGCCGAAGGAAAGAAGGCTACCGCTATCATCAGTGGTGGACATACCAACTTCGTTTATGTAGCTCGCGGTGAAGAAGTGATGTTGAACAAGCAAGCATCCTCCTCTCACGAAGCCAGCGATGACGATATCGAACTGACCCTCCGCAAGGTGTACGATTTCGCCATGGAATCTCCGATTGAAGAGTTGAAATTCATCCTCGAAACCCGTAATCTGAACAAGAAAGCAGCCGAACGCTCTTTCCAAGGCAATTACGGACACCAGTTGGGCAAGACCTTGAATAGCAAGAAGAACGAAAACCTGATGATGGGCGACAATACCTTTACCCACATCCTTTCGTATACTTCGGCTGCTTGTGATGCCCGTATGGCAGGTGCCATGATTCCGGTGATGAGCAACTCGGGAAGTGGTAACCAAGGTATCACCGCTACCCTTCCGGTGGTGGTTTATGCCGAAGACAACCACAAGAGTGAAGAAGAATTGACACGTGCATTGGCATTGAGCCATTTGACCGTTATCTATATCAAGCAAAGTCTTGGACGCCTTTCGGCTTTGTGTGGATGTGTAGTAGCCGCTACCGGTTCCAGTTGCGGTATCACCTACCTCATGGGTGGTGGCTATGAGCAAGTAACCTATGCCGTAAAGAACATGATTGCCAACATTACCGGTATGATTTGCGACGGTGCCAAGCCTAGCTGTGCCTTGAAGTTGACCAGCGGTGTATCTACTGCCGTACTTTCGGCTATCCTCGCGATGGAAGGCAAGTGCGTGACTTCGGTAGAAGGTATCATCGACGATGATGTGGACCGTAGTATCCGTAACCTTACCCGAATCGGCTCGCAGGGCATGAATGAAACAGACAAACTTGTTTTGGACATCATGACCAACAAGCGTTGCAATTGATGTGTGTGTGTTAGGTTAATAAAAAGTGGGTGTGCCAAACGACACATCCACTTTCTTTTTGGGTAAATGTTACAAAAGCCGTATTGTTAATTGCTGTTAAACATACCCTAACATGCTTGCAATTCCAAACAAAGCACTTATATTTGCAGTGTACTATCAAACTAATACACTAATAACATCAATAACACATGAACACAATGATGATAGATGTCAACAATGTTTCTTTCAGTTATGGAAGAAAGAAGTCGAAGGTCCTGGACGGGTTTTCGATGCAATTGGAGAAAGGTGCGGTGTACGGCCTTTTGGGAAAGAACGGTACGGGCAAGTCTACCTTGCTCTATCTCATGGCGGGGCTGCTCCGTCCGCAATCGGGGCAAGTGCTTTATAAGGGAGCTGAGGTAACGAAACGTTACCCCAACATTTTGCAGGACATGTTCCTCGTGCCGGAAGAGTTTGCCTTGCCGAATGTGAGCTTGAAGCAATACGTCAAGCTGAACGCTCCTTTCTATCCCAACTTCAGCGACGAACTACTCAGAAATTGCCTGCGCGATTTCGACATGAACGAGGATATCCACCTCGGAGAGCTTTCCATGGGTCAGAAGAAGAAGGCTTTCATGTGTTTTGCCCTAGCCACCAACACATCGCTCCTGATGATGGACGAGCCGAGCAACGGACTGGACATTCCTTCGAAGAGCCAGTTCCGCAAGGTGATAGCTTCGGGCATGTCGGACGACAAGGCAGTGATTATCTCCACTCACCAGGTGCGTGATATCGATAGCTTGTTGGACCATGTACTGATTATGGACGGTTCGGAACTCTTGCTGAATGAATCTGTAGCCAACATCTGTGAGAAACTCTACTTTGCCGAACAAGGCATGAACGAGCCGACCGACGATGCGCTCTACGTACAAGCTTCGGTGCAAGGCAATAGCGTGATACTTCCGAACACCTACGGCGAGGAATCGAAGATGAACCTCGAAGTGCTGTTCAATGCCATGCTGGCCGAACGAGTGAAAATGCAATCGATGTTTAACCGTTAACACAAACACTTCAATATATATGAGTACGAATAATTGTTTTAGTTTTTCACGCCTCGGGTTGGTGATGAAGCGTGATTTGATGGAGAATTGGAAGAAGAATTTATATGCCTTGTTAGGTCTCACATTTGCTTTTTTAATAACCTACCTGGCTATGATGGGAAGTTATGAGGATGCGAGTATTTCTGCATTGAAAGCTTATGTAGATAGCCATGTTGAGTCTTTTGCTATAATTTCGTTTTTTGCATTGGTGTTCTATGCTTCATTGATTATGAACAATATGCAAACAAAAGAAGCGCGTTTGTCATACTTGATGCTTCCAGCTAGTCCGTTGGAGAAGTTTATAGCACGAGCTTTGTATGTTACGATGGGCATAGTACTGATGATATTTGTGGCTTCATTATTGGCAGAAGCGGCACATTGGTTATTTATGCCATTCTTTAAGGATTTACCTGAAGAATTAAAGGTCTGTGTATGGCCGGAAGCATGGGGCAAGATATTTGATGCGATTAACCCTTTTCAGACCCAAAACGTATATCTAAATATAGTCGAAGGAACTGACCCATCCACTTGGCAACAAGTAGAGAAAAGCATGTTCTTCATTTATCTCATGGGATATGCAGCATCTTTGTGGCAACATTCCATCTTTGTACTTGGAGGCAACTATTTCGGTAAACATTCTTTTCTCAAGACGATTGGTGCAATGATTTTAATTGGAATATTGATTGGATGGGCATGCACTTTCATTGATTGGGATGGATTGGAGTGGATAGCCGATTTCATAAGAAGCCATTCGGAAAGGCTGACTGAAGAAATGGTGGCTGGATTTATCTCTTTCATCTTCTTTGCCTTTACGGCTCTCAATTGGTGGTTGAGCTACAAGCTCTTCACCCGTAGACAAGTGGTTGAACCTAAATTCCGTCTGTTATGAAATTCAAGGAAAGCAAACCGATATACTTGCAGATAGCCGACCGCATTTGCGATGAGATTCTGCAAGGGAAATACAAGGAAGAGGAGCGCATCCCTTCCGTGAGGGAATATGCCTCCACGGTGGAGGTCAATGCCAATACGGTAGTCCGTTCGTTCGATTACCTGCAAGGTCAGGACATCATCTACAACAAGCGTGGATTGGGGTATTTCGTGCATACAGGTGCCCGTGAACGCATCCTTGAGCTCCGGAAAGAAGTCTTCCTACGGGATGAACTTCCCGAGTTCTTCCGTCAAATCAAGACACTGGACATCCCGTTAAAGGATGTAGAAAAGATGTATTCAGACTATCTGAAAGAACTAAAGTAATTATCATTCAACACTTATTGTCATTCAGAGCGAAGCGAAGAATCTCGGGAACACAAAGTATATGCTACCGAGATCCTTCCTCCCTTCGGTCGTCAGGATGACATCTTATGGAAACCAAAATAAACGTAAAATATGAAAACAAATGTATTTTTAGCCCTTTTCTTGGGCATGGTGCTTCAAGCATGTGCCATTTCAGTATCATCCGATTCGAAGGATGCCATCGTTCCTAGCAAGAACTATATCACTCAGAAGGTAAAGGTGGATAATTTCGACGGTATTTCCACTTCATCATCCATCGATGTGAAATATACGCAGACCACCGGTTCTACAGATGTGGAAGTGTATGCACCCGACAATCTGATGGAATATGTGAAGCTGGAAGTGGAAGGAGGAATGTTGAAAATTTTCTTCTACTCGGAAGAGACCGGAAAAAGCATCAACATCAAGGGTAAGCACGACACCGAAGTACGCATAGCTGCACCAGCCGTTCATGCACTGCAAGCATCGAGCAGTGGTGACATTCTTTTGATGAACGGTCTTCAATGCGAGGAAGAAGTCAGTCTGAGTGCATCCAGTAGCGGTGACATCAAGGGTGGAAACATCCTCTGCAAGGCATTGGAAACAGAAGCATCGAGCAGTGGTGACATCGAACTGGAATCCGTGGAATGTACTTCCTTGGTGACAGAAGCCAGCAGTGCGGGCGACATTTCCATCAATGATGTGAAAGCAGAAACGGTGAATGTACAGGCTAGTTCATCCGGTGATGTATCCCTGGCAGGTGTATGCCGCTCGGCCAAATTCGAATCATCCAGTGCCGGTGACATCGAGGCAGATGAATTGAAAGCAGAACATGTGATTGCCAAGGCCAGCTCGGCAGGCGATATCACTTGTCATGCTACCGAATCGTTGGAAGTATCCATTTCCAGTGCGGGCAATGTGAGCTATAAAGGTGATCCCAAGCAAATCAAGAGTCATCCGAAGGGATTGAAGAAAATGTAACATGTAACATTGTAACATTGAGTATCCATTGTCATTCAGAGCGTAGTGAAACGAAGCGAAGAATCTCGGAAACACAAAGTTTATGCTACCGAGATTCTTCCTCCCTTCGGTCGTCTGAATGACAAATGAAAGTTCTTACAACTTCACCACCACTTCATCACCTACATACTTCACGAGCTTGCCCTTCGCTTTCAAGTCAAACGGTTGTGGCTTGTCCTTGTTTACTACCACGACGTTAAAGGTACGTTCCTTCAGCATGCCCGGAAATTCGCCTTCACGCTTGCCGATGGTCAAGGTACCTTCGGCATCATCGTATGCGAACGGAATTAGGACGTATGCACCCTTTTCGTAATTATAGTTCACGTTTTCGTCTTCATAAAGAGTGAACTCGCCATTCTTACCCTGATAAACGTACAAGGTAATTTCTTCGGCCGGCTTTTCATCGCTATACTGCATATCCGGACCATAAGGGATAATGGCTCCCTCGCGGACATAAAGCGGCATGCGTTCGTACGGAGCATCAACCGTCTGCTTGCCACCCGCCATGTACTTGCCGGTATAGAAATCGTACCATCCGCAAGTGTTCGGGAAGTAGACTTCACGGCTACGGGCACCGTATTCGTACACCGGACATGCCATGAGAGCCGAACCAAACATGTATTGGTCACTGATATTGTTTACCTGCGTATCGGCCATGAAATCCATCACCAACGGACGCATGATGGTGTAATCGTCGAAGTGAGTCATGCCTGCCAACGAGTAGATGTACGGCATCAGGTTATAGCGCAACTTCGTATAATAAACCACCGATTGGTAAGCCGGATGACCTTCCGGAGCAATGTTCCATATTTCGCGGAAAGGATATTGGCCATGCGCACGGAACAACGGACAGAACGCACCGAACTGATACCAACGGGCATTGAGTTCACGCCATTCCTTGTAATCGGCATTCTCCCGACCGGTCTTGTTGTATTCCACCTGTCCGGCCACATAGCGGTCTTCCACACAGAAGCCACCGATGTCCATGGTCCAATAAGGAATACCACTGATGGCAAAGTTCAAGCCGGCCGAAATCTGCGCCTTCATGTCTTCCCAACGGGTAGCGATGTCACCACTCCAAGTAGCCGTAGAATAGCGTTGCAAGCCGGCAAAGCCCGAACGGGTGAGCAAGAACACTCGCTTGTCCGGTTCCACCCCACGCTGACCGTTATAGATGGCATCGGCATTCACCAAGGCATACGCATTGAAGTATTCAGCCGAAGGACCGAGAGCGGTAGGTCCGCACAAGTCCTTGCGGTATTGCAAGTCGGTACAATCGCGGATATTCGGTTCGCTGGCATCCATCCACCAGGCATCGAAGCCCAATGGATAATAATGGTCTTGCATCTGCTTCCAGAAGAGCTTACGTGCTTCCGGATGATAAGCATCGTAGAACGAGCCCATGTAACCCGGTCCTATCCAGTCCTTAATGCTGTCCACAATGGCTTGCTGATACATCCATCCCTTTTCATCGAATTCCTTGTAGTGTTCGGTAGTCTGATAGAACTTCGGCCATACCGACACCATTACACGACCATTCATGGCATGGATAGAATCGACCATCCCCTTTGCATCCGGGAAACGTGCCAAATCAAATTCATGGCTTCCCCAAGCATCTTCCGGCCAATGCGACCAATCGAGTACAATATTGTCGATAGGAATCTGACGAGTGCGGAATTCTTTCAAGGTAGCCAACATTTCGTCTTGTGTTTTGTAGCGTTCACGGCTCTGCCAATAACCCATTGCCCACTTCGGCATGACTTGCGCCTTTCCGGTCAACGTACGATAACCGCTGATTACCTCGTCCATATCCTCACCTGCCACGAAGTAATAGTCGATTTCCGGATTCATTTCACTCCACCACGACTGCTTGCTTTGATCGGCAAACGGCTCCATCACACGGAGACCGCAATAGGATACATCGCCATCCGGCAACCATTCAATCTTGAGAGGCACCTTCTTACCGGCTTCGAGCTTACAAGCGAACTTATAAGAATTTGGATTCCAAGCGGTACGCCAACGTTCGGGCACTACCAATTCGCCATCGATATACACCTTCATGTAACCCGCATAGTAGAGGATGAACTTGTACTCACCGGTTTCAGACGGTTCGATGGAGCCTTCGTAAAGTACATTAGCCCCCTTGTACGGGAACTTCTGAGGGAGATTCACAACCCGATCCAATTTCTTGCGAACCAAATGCTCGAAGTACAAGGAATCTTCCCGACGGACAATCGGTTCGAGGTTGAAGCGTTCATGCGCTTGATACGTACCGGTGATGGCACCTTCCTTGCCTTCCTTATCATAAAGCTTGAACACTTCGCCCAATTGCTTGTAATCGTCCGGATTACCGAAGCGGGCTAACGAATAGCTATCCCACAAAAGACCATAGCCCTTATTGGATACGATGAAAGGTACAGACACCTTGGTATTGTATTGGAAAAGCTCCTCGTTCTTTCCTTTATAATTAAACTCATCTGCCTGATGCTGACCCAAGCCATAGAAAGCCTCATCCGCCGGCGATTCGAATACCTGACGCACGGAGTATTGCTTCTTGCCTTCTACTTCGATAGGGGTAAACGTCTTGCCACCGCCCTGGTTTTCCGCCAAGATGACATTGCCTTCCAAATCGGTAAACTTCACTTCACCGGTGGTCTTGTCAACGATAGCCTTCACTTCGGAAGTAACCACCGATACGAATGTTTCGGCATCTTCCACCGTAAAAGGAGCTTTTTCTTCTTGCGGAACGATGATCAGACTCTCTCTATCCGAGAACTTGTTTTCGGGGGTAGCCGATACACGGATCAGCTTGTCTCCCTTCACTTGCAAACGAATCTTGCGAACATCGGTCGGTTGGGCTTGGTCGAAATTCACGATGATGCCATCGGCTAGCTTCTGGACATCTGCTTCTCCACAGGATGCCATCAAAAGGGCCGCCAACAAACAGAAAGATGTGTTTTTTACTTTCATATGGTTTATGTTTTAATTAGTCAAAGTATGGGGAAATTACCCTGTACAAAAATAAAGAGAACCCCACAAAAACTCTGATACTATTTTATCCGTTTCTATCCATTTCATCGAGGCGCGTTATTGGACACCGTACTCAAGGTATAATTCTCATCCTCCGTAAAGATGGCTTTAGTCATCACCGCTACAATCTCCTTGGCATTGTTCAGATATTCCCCCGTAGCATGGTCGAACAAGCCGGACGATTCATTGCCGGCTCCCTTGGCACCATTGTCCCAATAGAACGGGGCCATGCCATACGAACGGGCGGCCTTGCATACATATTCCAAATAATACTTGCGGAAAGACTCTGCCCGAGTATTGTTCCGATGCACACATCCCATTTCACCGATGTAGATAGGTATGCCTTGATCGACATATTTTTCACGGAGTTGCCCAAACACATTCCTTACATTGTCTTCATCTCCCCAACTTTCTTTCTTGCCGGAAGCAGCCGTATATCCCCATTCGGAATACTTACCCGTCAACGTATATTCATACGGATCATAGAAATGTACCGCTACCATCAATCGGTTTTCCGCCTTATCTTCAGGGAGTTTCAGATGATTCATGGTCAAATCGGCATTGGTACAATACCCCGGAATGCCCAGGAATCGGGTTTCATTCTCCCCTCCCACGGCACGAACCGCATCGACAAACACTTGGTTCCACTCATTGAGGATGGCATATTGCTTTCCGTTGTCGTTCCGGTTATCTCCCCACCCCCATCCACCATCGTGGATTTCGTTCATGGATTCAAAAATGAGGAACTCGCCTTTATCCTTGAACTTCGTGGCAATCTGCGTCCACATGGCTTTCAACTGATTCTTGATGGCCGCATGTTTTTCCTCGTCCGAAGCCGCTTCCTTGATGCTCAACCAATACTTGCTATCGGCACCATCGTGATGCATATTGATGATGGCATTGAGTTTGGCCTTTTCGGCATAGCCAACAATCTCCGCTACCCGATTCAACCAAGCTTCTTCAATCAAGTAATCCGGACCTTCGCCGATGTGCCCCATCCAAGTGACCGGAATACGCACCGAAGTAATGCCCGCTTCGGCCAACTTCTTGAAAGTCTGTTGAGTAGCCGGTTGGTTACCCCAGCAAGTTTCATTGGCCACCCCATTATTATGTGCATCAAGCTGATTGCCAAGGTTCCAGCCCAAGCCCAATTTCTTGGCGATATCCCATGCATAGCCCTCTCCTTTGGGAACCGGCTCTTGTTTCAGGGTATCCACTTTCCCCGGTTGAACTGGAGGTTCTACGGGAGGTGCAGGTGTGATGGGAGTCTCAGGTTCGACGGGTTGCAACGGTTCTTCATTTCCACCCGAACAAGCCACGAGGAGGAATATCCACCAAACGATCCATGTTGCTTTTTTCATACGTATTCTTATTTTCCCACAAATTTAGCAAATGAATCCATATATCGCTGAGAAACCATTTATTTTTCTTACTTTTGCGCCATTATGAGAATTCAGACTGATACCCAATATATACATCATTTGGTGGAAGAAGGCGAACATTGCCACCAGGACTTCAAATTCGAGATTTCGGATGCAAGGAAAATTGCACGAAGCATTTCGGCTTTCGCCAACACCGGAGGAGGCAGATTGTTGGTAGGTGTAAAAGACAACGGAAAGATAGCCGGCATCCGTTCCGAAGAAGAAATCTATATGATTGAAGCGGCGGCAACCATGTATTGCCAGCCCCAGATGGAGATAGAAACACAAACATTCATCGTTGAAGGGCGAACCGTTCTGAAAATAGAAATCAACGAAGCAACCACCAAACCGGTCTATGCCCTGGATGAAGAGAACAAGCCCAAGGCTTACATCCGAATAGCCGATGAAAACATTCTGGCTACCCCCGTCCATCTGAAAGTATGGCAACATACCAAGAAGAAAGAAGGAGCACTGGTTTCTTTCACGGACAAGGAGCAAAACTTATTGGATGTATTGGGAGAAAAAGGCCAACTCACGCTGAACCAATGTTGCAAGTTATGCAAGTCGAGCCGCAAGAGCATGTGCAACCTTTTGGCCGATTTCATCCGTTTCGGCTTGGTTTCACCCGTATTTCAAGGACATCAATTTTATTTTAAACTCAACGAATAAACAAAACAATGGAAACAATCACCCAATGGCTAACTTCCCTCAATGATATGTTATGGACGTACGTCATCATTGGCATGCTTTTAGGATGTGCGGGCTGGTTTACATTCAAAACCCGTTTCGTCCAATTCCGAATGCTTAAGGAAATGATTCGCTTGTTAGGCGACTCCACCAACAAGAGTTCCGGAAAAGAAGAACACATCTCTTCGTTCCAAGCATTCATGGTCTCTTTGGCCAGCCGTGTAGGAACCGGCAACTTGGCCGGTGTAGCAACCGCCATCACCATCGGCGGACCGGGAGCCGTCTTCTGGATGTGGGTCATCGCCCTGTTCGGTTCTTGTAGTGCATTCATCGAATCCACATTGGCTCAATTATATAAGGTTAAAGGAAAGTCCTCTTACATCGGTGGACCGGCATATTACATGAAGAAAGGTTTGAAACAACCTTGGATGGGAGTTTTATTTGCCGTACTCATCATCTTCACGTTTGCATTCTCGTTCAACACCGTACAGAGCAATACCATTTGTGCAGCATTCGAACAAGCTTTTCAGGTAGACAATGTCACCATGGGCATCATCCTGACCGTATTTACCTTGATGATTATTTTCGGAGGTATCCAACGCATTGCCAAGGTCAGCAGTATCATTGTACCGGTCATGGCATTGGGATATATCCTTTTGGCATTTGTCATTGTCGGTATGAACATCACCCATATCCCAGCCATTTTCAAGCTTATCATCAATAGTGCATTCGGCTGGGAACAAGCCTTTGGTGGCGGTATTGGTGTAGCGTTGATGCAAGGTATCAAGCGTGGTTTGTTCAGCAATGAAGCCGGTATGGGTTCGGCACCGAATGTAGCGGCAACCGCCGATGTTACCCACCCGGTGAAGCAAGGATTGATCCAGACATTGGGTGTGTTCTCGGACACTTTGGTGATTTGTACTTGTACCGCATTCATCATCCTGTTCAGCGGTGTATCGTTGAATGGTGAAACCAATGGCGTACAATTGACTCAAATGGCATTGGACAACGAAATCGGTAGTGGTGGAAGCATCTATGTAGCCATTGCCATTCTGTTCTTTGCCTTCAGTAGCATCATCGGCAATTATTATTATGGTGAAGCCAACCTCCGATACATTACAAAAAACAAAATCATCATGGCCGTTTTCCGATTGTTGACCGGTGCGATGGTGATGTTTGGAGCCTTGGCCAGTCTGGATTTGGTATGGAGCTTAGCCGATATCTGCATGGGGTTGATGACCATCTGCAACTTGATTGCTATCGTCTTATTGGGCAAATATGCCTTCCGCTTGTTGGAAGATTACCGCGAGCAAAAGCGCAATGGTATCAAAGACCCGGTATTTACCAAAGATAAAATGAAAGATATTGAGCAAGATATCGAATGTTGGTAAAACAATTTTCACTATATTTGCGGCATTAAATCTAAAATCAAAAAGAAATGAGCATATTTTCGAAATTGTTCGGCAAGAAACAAGCCGAAGAAGAAACTCCGCGCGTAGGGGGTATGGAAGATTTCATGACCCTCATCCGTGTATATTATCAGGCGGTAATGGCATCCAATATCGGTATCAGCAACATCAATTTCTTACCGGATATGGCCGTATTCAAACGTACGTTGAAGATTCCTACCCAAAACAACAAGTTGGGTATCGCCGAAAAATCACGTTGCAAGAAGATGTTGACCGAAATCTACGGTTTGCCTGATTCATTCTACAAGGAAATCGATGCATCCATCAAGAAGAATGTGAAGAACATCAATGATGTGAAGACCTACCTCTTCATGTTCCAAGGATTCAGCCAAGACTTGATGATGCTTATCGGCAACTTGATGCAATGGAAATTCCGCTTGCCGGGTACATTCAAGAAATTACTCCGTGGCATGACCGAAAAGACCGTACACGACATCTTGACCAAGCAATCTTGGAAGGACGAAAGTGTACACAAAACATGTATGGCCATCCGCCAGTACCAACATCACTTGGGTTATTCGGAACCATGGATCAATGAATATGTGTACAACATCGTGCTTTTGGCCAAGAAAGAACCAAAGCCAAAGGAATGATTGAACAACATCCATTAGAACCTTTTCTGCCCAGCCATGCAACCCTGCTGATGCTGGGCAGTTTTCCACCCCAAAAGAAACGGTGGTCCATGGATTTTTTCTACCCGAACTTGCAAAACGACATGTGGCGCATCTTCGGCCTGCTTTTTTTCAACGACAAGGAGCATTTCTTATTGCCGGACAAGAAAGCCTTCAACAAGGACTATCTGATCAAATTCCTGACCGAGAAAGGGATTGCTCTCTACGATACCGCATCGGTCATCCGTCGGCTCCAAGACAATGCATCCGACAAGTTTCTGGAAGTCATTGAACCAACGGACATCCGTTTGCTTCTTAAACAACTCCCCCATTGTAAAGCCATCGTAACCACCGGTCAGAAAGCCACCGAGATCATTAGAAGCCAAATCGAAGTCGATGAACCTTCGGTCGGTCAATCATGCCCATTCGAATTCGAAGACCGCACCCTTCAGCTGTATCGGATGCCCTCTTCCAGTCGGGCTTACCCCTTGGCACTCGAAAAAAAAGCAACTTCTTATCGGTTTATGCTCAACGAATTAGGTCTGTTGGAGTAACATCAAAGAAAAAATAAAGAATCTTTTATTTGCACATATCAAATAATAGTTCTACATTTGCACCCGCAAACACGGGAATAGCTCAGTTGGTAGAGCATCGGTCTCCAAAACCGAGTGTCGGGAGTTCGAGCCTCTCTTCCCGTGCGAAGAGAAGTGGGTATGTTTAAACACATATCCACTTTTTTTGTTAATACTTCAAGACATGAAATATTTATTGATCATACTCGGAAGCATTTCATTGGTATTGGGAGTTATCGGAATCTTTCTTCCATTGCTACCCACTACCCCATTACTGCTATTGTCGGCCGCACTCTACGTCCGTAGTTCGGAAAAAATGTACCAATGGCTGATTCACCATAAATACTTAGGCACCTACATCCGAAACTTTCGGGAACACCGGGCTATCCCTTTACGAGCGAAAATTATCTCCGTATCTATGGTATGGATTTCGCTAATCTACTGTAGCATAACGATTAGCGAGAATCTTTGGATAAAAGCCATGTTCATTGTCCTGGCAATAGGAATCAGCTGGCATATCCTTTCCTACAAAACATTAAAATAAGAACCAATGAATTATTTTGCAGATTTTTATTAAAATATCTCCAAAATATTTTCTAGAATCATTCCAAACTTCTATATTTGTGTAGAATTTGGTATAAAATGACGGAAGAAGACAGAAAGCTTATTAGTTCCTTTGAAGGGAAGCTGAGACATTTTATGTTTTTACACGAAGAACTGAAACAGGAAAATGCCAATTTAAAGCAACTCTTGATCAAGAAGGATGAGGAGATCCAACAATTGGAACAAAGCCGGAAAGAATTGGAAGCCCGTTATACCGATTTGAAAATGGCACGTACCATCAGCTTGTATGATAAAGATATCAAAGATACCAAGCAAAGATTGTCGAGCCTAGTGCGTGAAGTCGACAAATGCATCGCTTTATTGAATGAATAAAAGAGGTTGCTATGGACGATAAAATGATGAAAATCAATTTACTGATTGACTGCCAACGATACCCGTTGAACATCCGTCGAGAAGACGAGCAACTTTATCGGGATGCAGCCAAACTGATAGATAAAACGTTAAACAAATACCGCAGTTGGAAGCCTGAATTGGGTGCAAACAACCATTGGGCCATGGCTGCATTGGAATTAGCCTTCAACCTGATGTCCATGAAAGACAAGAATGACACCAAACCCTATTTGGAGAAATTGGAAGAGCTAACCAAAGAATTGGATAACTATATCGGTAAGAAATGACTTGCCGATTGAAAGTAAAGGATATTCACGCACAACCTTTGTTGTCAAGAGAAGTGTTCTTGACGGAAAGGAAGTGCGTTTTTTATTTATATATTTTATAACAATGGTAACAACAATAGTAATAGCAGCAGTATGCTTCGCCGTGGGTGCCGGCCTTTCATACGTCTTCTTCAGATATGGTCTGAAAACAAGGTATGACAACATCATCAAGGAGGCAGAGACCGAAGCCGAAGTCATCAAGAAGAACAAGCTTCTTGAAGTCAAAGAAAAGTTCTTGAACAAGAAAGCCGATTTGGAAAAAGAGGTTGCCCTACGCAACCAGAAGATTCAACAAGTAGAAAACAAGTTGAAACAACGCGAAATGGTGTTGAACCAAAAGCAAGACGAAGTTCAACGCAAGCGCAACGAAGCTGAAGCTATCAAGGAAAATTTGGAAGCTCAAATCGCTATCGTAGATAAGAAGAAGGAAGAATGGGATAAGAAGAAAGAAGAATTGGAAAAGCTCCGTGTACAGGAATTGGAAAAACTGGAAGCTCTTTCTGGTCTTTCTGCCGAAGAAGCCAAGGAACGTTTGGTAGAATCTTTAAAGGAAGAAGCCAAGACCGAAGCTGCTTCATACATCAACGACATCATGGACGATGCCAAGATGACCGCTAACCGTGAAGCCAAGCGCATTGTTATCCAGTCGATCCAACGTGTAGCCACTGAAACAGCAATTGAAAACTCAGTAACTGTATTCCATATCGATTCGGATGAAATCAAGGGTCGTATCATCGGTCGCGAAGGTCGAAACATCCGCGCATTGGAAGCCGCTACCGGTGTAGAAATCGTTGTTGATGATACTCCGGAAGCCATCGTGCTTTCTGCATTCGACCCGGTTCGTCGTGAAATTGCCCGTTTGGCATTGCACCAATTGGTAACAGACGGACGTATTCACCCTGCCCGCATCGAAGAAGTGGTGGCCAAGGTGAAGAAGCAGGTAGAAGAAGAAATCATCGAAACCGGTAAGCGTACTACCATCGACTTGGGTATCCATGGTTTGCACCCTGAATTGATTCGTATCATCGGTAAGATGAAATATCGTTCTTCATACGGTCAGAACCTTTTGCAACATGCTCGTGAAACCGCTAACCTTTGTGCAGTCATGGCATCGGAACTTGGTTTGAATCCGAAGAAGGCAAAACGTGCCGGTTTGTTGCACGATATCGGTAAAGTACCTGATGAAGAAGCCGAATTGCCACACGCATTGTATGGTATGAAATTGGCCGAAAAGTTTAAGGAAAAGGCAGATATCTGTAATGCCATCGGTGCTCACCATGACGAAGTGGAAATGACCAGTCTTTTGGCTCCGATTGTACAAGTTTGTGACGCCATCTCCGGTGCTCGTCCAGGTGCTCGTCGCGAAATTGTGGAAGCATACATCAAGCGCCTCAACGACCTTGAACAATTGGCCATGTCTTACCCGGGTGTAACCAAGACTTATGCCATCCAAGCCGGTCGCGAACTTCGTGTCATCGTTGGTGCCGACAAGATTGACGACAAGCAGACCGAAAGCCTTTCTACTGAAATCGCCAAGAAGATTCAGGATGAAATGACTTATCCGGGACAAGTGAAGATTACCGTTAT
>SUXY01000084.1 GCA_015060705.1 Bacteroides sp.
GGTATTTTCTTTTCATAATGCACTTTGGTTATGATTTACAGCGGAACAATCCTCCGGCAAGGAATGTTCACATAAACATTTTGGAGCATCAATTGTTATAGCCCTAAAACTTCTGAAATATGAAACAAATAAGTAAAACAGCTAAGTTGAGTGTAGCTACACTCGCCATTATGAACGTGACGGCGGTGGTCTCCCTCCGCGGACTTCCTGCCGAGGCCGAATACGGATTAAGTTCGGCCTTCTATTATCTGTTTGCAGCCCTTGTGTTCCTCATCCCAACCGCTTTGGTAGCTGCTGAACTCGCAGCGATGTTTGCCGACAAACAAGGCGGTGTCTTCCGTTGGGTAGGGGAGGCTTTCGGCAAGCGGATGGGCTTCCTGGCCATCTGGTTGCAATGGGTGGAGAGTACCATCTGGTATCCTACGGTCTTGACTTTCGGTGCGGTTTCGTTGGCCTTTATCGGGATGAACGATGCACACGATATGTCGTTGGCTTCCAATCGGCTATATACCTTGGTCGTCGTGCTTGCCATTTATTGGTTGGCTACCTTTATATCCTTGAAAGGAATGTCGTGGGTAGGCAAGGTTTCGAAGATTGGAGGTTTGGTGGGTACGATTATTCCGGCGGGCTTGTTGGTGGTGTTGGCCATCGTTTATCTCGCCAGTGGCGGACATTCTCAACTCGACTTCAAGGGCGATTTCTTCCCCGACTTCAGTAACTTCAACAACTTGGTGTTGGCATCGAGCATCTTCCTTTTCTATGCCGGTATGGAGATGGGTGGTATTCATGTAAAGGATGTGGATAATCCGTCTGTCAACTATCCGAAAGCCGTGTTTATCGGTTCGTTCATTACGGTATTGATTTTCGTCTTGGGCACCTTCTCGCTCGGCATCATCATCCCGAAGAATGAAATCAACTTGACGCAAAGTTTGTTGGTAGGCTTCGATCGATATTTCGACTTTATCCGTGCTTCGTGGCTTTCACCGATTATCGCCATTGCTTTGGCTTTCGGTGTCTTGGCCGGTGTCTTGACGTGGGTAGCGGGTCCTTCGAAAGGTATCTTTGCTGTAGGACGTGCCGGTTACTTGCCTCCGTTTTTCCAAAAGACTAATAGCATCGGTGTACAAAAGAACATCTTGTTCATCCAAGGAGGCATCGTGACTTTGTTGGGTTTGTTGTTTGTAGTGATGCCGTCTGTGCAAAGCTTCTATCAAATCCTTTCGCAGCTCACCGTCTTGCTTTACCTCATCATGTATTTGCTGATGTTTGCAGCAGCCATTTATTTGAGATACAATATGAAGGAAGCCAACCGTCCGTTCCGTATCGGCAGCAAGGGAAATGGTTTGATATGGTTGATAGCCGGTGTGGGCTTCTTGGGTTCCTTGTTGGCTTTTGTTCTCAGCTTCATCCCTCCCGGACAGATTGCCGTGGGCAGTAATGCGATGTGGTATTCCGTCCTAGTTATTGGATGTATTGTGGTGGTAGCGGCTCCGCTCATCATCTATGCTATGCGAAAGCCTTCGTGGAAAGATGAATCGACTGCTTTTGAACCGTTCCATTGGGAGGAAAAGGAATGATATAAATGTAAAAGGCTACCCCAATTGGGATAGCCTTTTACTTTATCTAATTTTATCAGAAGATTATTCTTCTAACAAGATGTCCATAATCTGAACGGCAGTCTTGGCAACCGAAGTACCCGGACCAAAGATAGCTACTACACCAGCTTGGTACAAGAAGTCATAGTCCTGTGCAGGGATGACACCACCGGCAAAGACGAGGATGTCTTCGCGGCCGAGCTTCTTGAGTTCTTCCATCAACTGCGGAATCAAGGTCTTGTGACCGGCAGCGAGTGAAGATACACCTACTGCGTGAACGTCGTTTTCTACGGCATCGCGGGCAGCTTCTTCCGGAGTCTGGAACAACGGTCCCATATCCACGTCGAAACCACAGTCGGCATAACCTGTAGCTACAACCTTAGCACCACGGTCGTGTCCGTCCTGACCCATCTTGGCAATCATGATACGTGGACGACGGCCTTCCTTCTTCGCAAATTCTTCGGTGAGTTCGCAAGCACGTGCGAAATCTGCATCCTTCTTACTTTCTGATGAATACACGCCTGAAATAGTTCTGATTACTGCTTTATAACGACCTACAATCTTTTCGCAAGCGTCGGAGATTTCGCCGAGGGTAGCACGAACGTGTGCAGCTTCTACGGCCAATTCCAACAAGTTGCCTTCGCCTGTTTCCACGCAACGTGTGATGGCTTCGAGGGCCTTCTTCACTTCTTCCTCGTTGCGGCCTTCCTTCAGGCGCTTCAAGTTTTCTACCTGTTCCAAGCGAACGGCTGTGTTGTCCACTTCGAGGATATCGATTGGGTCTTCCTTTTCGAGGCGATACTTGTTAGTACCCACGATAGTCTGAGCACCTGAGTCGATACGAGCCTGAGTACGTGCAGCAGCTTCTTCGATACATTCCATGAAGTATAATAATAAGTAAAAGATGAGTCTATTCTCATCTTTTACATTATGATGAAGTGTTTTTGAGAAAAAATATATACCTTTGCAATATCAATCTTAAAACAAAACAATTATGGCATATCCAGTAGCACAAATAGCAAATCAACTATTGCTTTATTCTGCTGATAAAGGAGGTGAGTTGATGACCAATATGAAACTCCAAAAGATGCTCTATTATCAGCAAGGTTTTCATTTGGCATACTTTGGAACACCTCTTTTTGAAGAGGATATTGAGGCATGGATGTATGGTCCTGTGGTTCCAACGGTTTATGATAGATATAAGTCCAACGGGCGTAATGGAATAGAACCAGACCGTGGGTTGGAATTTAGTTTTGAACAAAAAAAGGAATTGGCTCTGTTTAATGAAGTTTGTAAAGTTTACGGAGCTTATTCAGCCATTGGTCTTATGAATATGACACATGAAGAAATGCCTTGGAAATCAACTCCAATAGGTGAAGGTGAAGGTCATATTATTGCGAAAGAGAAAATGCAGTCGTTCTTTAAGAAAAGACTAAAGGACTAAATGGGAAAAGGAAAGGGAAAGAAACAGAAGCAGGCCACCAAAGATGATGGCCTACAATTTATAAAGAACGCTATTGAAACTAAGAGTATTAGCCGTTCTGAAGTTGAAACTTTGGCAAATATTGATTATCCGTTATTTTCATTCCGTTATTTCAAGAATGTTTCAGCTAAAGATTGTAATGATGCCAAGTTTTTTCTGGATTATATAACTCGCCTACAAAAACTCTCTGAACTTGGTTGGGATGAGATCCGTAAATCACATCCTCATTCTTTTGGAATGGAGTCTATGCCTAAAGCACAGATTCGTCACAATGGATTGCTCCCTACCTTTGTAACAAAAGAAGTTGATTTGCATATCTTTCGTGCTGTTGGCGATAATCGAGTCATGGTTGGTTTGCAAGAGGGGAAGATTTTTCATGTGTTCTTTATTGAGGCTAAGTTTGGGGATATTTCACCACATTAATCCAAGGTGAATTAAGATGTTTCTTTGCCTAAGCTGTTATATAATGTAAATATCACAACTTTTTGGCTTGAATGTGAGTTTATATATGTAGAGGTTTTGGAATTTGAAGTTATTAAAACGTTATTTACTGTTTTTGAAACGAAATTATAAAGAAAAAGCCACCGTCATAGTGCCAAATTGACGGTGACTTGATAAGACTCATGACCTTGCTGCAACAGGGTTGGAGTTTAGAACTGTTTAATAATAAACTATGGTGCTGGTACTAAAAGGTTCTCATCCACGTAGAATGAATCCGTTCTGTGGTTGCATCCACTACACAAAGGAACAATATACATCCTTTTTGTAATGTCATGAACCTTTTGTACATGGCATCCGTCAAAATCTTTTCTATAACCTGTATTGCCACAACCTGTAGGGCACTTATACAATGTATTAGTTTGAAGTTTTCCCTTTTTGCTTTCCCAGTACTCTAACCATGTATTATATGGGAATGGAGGTTGTAAACCAGATGTGTTGGTCGCATTTTTTATTAATACGTTCATACGCATAAGATTTGATTGATAATGTTCAAGCCCTTGGTAACGGAGAGGAACTCCGCCATCTTAATAGTCAGGAAGATTGGTTGAAAACTGCCGTTGTATCCAAGATTCGGATTTTAAGCAAAACGGAATGCCGATGGCACTATAATATATCTTACAAACTTTATGCCAAACCTATTTGACTGTCAAAATGTCTTAATCTCTACCTCGTATATCAAGAATTGTGGCATAAAATCTGACAAGGCTAATATACTCATATGAAAATGGCATAAAGAAGAATGAGGTGTTAATCATTTTTTCAAATAAAATGGCGACTCCCGAAAGAGCCGCCATTCTTCTGTATATCCGTTTCAAGTTCATTCCTTTTCAACTTCCGTTTCTTCTTTCTTCCCACGCTGGGCGATACGCTGATTATAAGCAATCTCAGTATCAGCAATCAACTTATTCATATACACAACGAAGTCGGTGGCTTCCTTGCTTGGAGTGGCTACGCTGGTTACAAAAGCAATGGTCACAAGGTCATCGTATTGCTCATCAAGTTCCAAGCGGACGGTCTTTCCGGCATCTAATTTGTTGGCCAACTGTGAAGCACTGCGTTGTTCGATGAGTGCAGAGTATTGGGCGGTTATGGTGTCCAATTCTTCCACTACAGCAGAGAGCCCGAGAGTGGTGATGTGTGCTGACATTTCGCTTGTAGTGATGTCCGATAACAAACCACGCATCTTTTGAATCTGCTGACCTTGCGGAAGCGTTTGGTATCCCACATAAGGTTTCGTTTTCAAGTAAAGCGTTTCGGCAGCGGTACGCATCGCTTGGATAGGTGATGTGCGGTTGGTGCGGAATGTTGCCATCAGATAGACAATCAATTCGTCGGCTTTCTTGTCCACTTCGGCAATCTGAGCAGTCTCCACACTGGCACGGCTTTGTGCCACGATATCCGTCATTTTGTTCACGTTGGCTGTGATGTTGTCGATAAGAGCTTCGCTTGCTCCTATTTTTTCAATGCCTACCGCTACGGCTTGGTTCAGCGTACGATTCATAAAGTTAGTGTACTCGGCATTGTTGAATTTCCCCAGTCTGATGGGGTTGATTTTCAAATAACTTCCCATGATCTTCACATTTTAGGGGTTAATAAATAGTTTGTCAGTTCTCGTTCAGACTTTCGTCCAATGCGGAAATACGATATTTATTTGAGAAATATCTCTCTTTCTGTATGAAAATGATATTTCAATTTTAAATATGGCTTTTATAGTGTCTGAAAGTGGAATTTCATTTTGAAATTCGTGTTTTTGGGTATCAGGAAGTGGTTTTTCAAGTTGAGATTTGGGGTTGGAAGTGGGTGAAGGTCGTTTCTCGGAATGAGATTATGGATTTGGGGTGAAGGGAAAAGAATTTCTATAAACAGAAGCATAAAAATGCAAAATTGATTTGGAAAAGAAAAATTTAAGGCTACATTTGTTACTGTTTTAAAAAGTTTGAGGATATGAACGAGGAAGAAAAGAAAATAGTAGATAAGATAGTATGGTTGCATGAAGAATTGTGCAAATTGACTTATGAAGGTAGTAAAGGTGCTCATGGTGTTGGACTCCCTAGCATTGGTCATTATATTCATTATGCTGAAATAATAAGAGAACAAGTTGTTTACCTGTTTTACGACCTTCATTCAAATCTGTTATCCAAATCAAATTTGCTTGATTTGGATGAAATCTTTGAAAATGAATTAAGAAAATTAAGAATTGAAAGCAAGAAGATGAATGAACAAAAATTGATTGATAGATTGGAGCTTATAACCAATCTGATAGGTAGTGCTATAACTCCTTTATTAAAGCAACGTGATAATTGTTGAGGTGAGAAAGTATATAGAATTTTATTATAATATGGCATGTTTATGATAAGTAATGAAGAAACAAAATTAGAACATAAACGAATAAAAATTGAGTTACGTAAAGGTAATTATAGATCTTATTATGTTGATGCAAATGGTCTTCTTAAAGGAGAGTGGGGTGGATTTAAAGAGGATTATGGTGTAGGAAAGAATGGCGAACATATATATGGTGTCTATTATTCAAGAGTTTATAAGTATTTTGGGGTAAATGTATGTCATAGTGAATGGATACCTATTGATGAATTTGGCTATTTTTATAATAGGTTTGATTGCAGAAAATATGATTGCATATATAGAATTAAAGAAGAAAAATTGTATATAAGCGTGAAGAATGACCGCTTGGGATTAATAGATGAAAATGAAAATATTTTGTTGCACACAGTTTATAATAATATAGTAGATTATTTGTCAGATAATTTGTGTATTGTAACAACAGAAACGGGAAAATTTATCTATAATATTACAGCAAGAAAGATGTCTCAAGAATATGAAGACATTTTTTTCGGATTAGATGAAGATGGAATTGATTCTGAGAGGCATTTTTTTTTCAGACTCAATGGTAAGTATGGAATTGTTGATGTTAATGGCAAAGTCATTTTACCTGCAAAATATGAGTATAATACATATGGACGTGGAAGACCAAGCTTGAAGTACCTTTATCAAGGTTGCAAGTTTGGTGTTTTTGTATCCGATGGATTGTTGTATGGATCTATTCCTATAGATAAATACGATAATTGTTTTCGTGTAGGGTCTAAGGATATTTTAAGTTACTATGATTCCTGCTATTACATTACAGAATCAAAAGGAAAGTATGGTCTTTTATCAAATAAGAAAAAGTGCATAAAGGAACCATGTTTTAATGAAATTATTTTATTTAAATCTAATGCAGGACTTTGCAAAATCAGTTATGGCGATGCGAGAATTAATAAATATGGTGTCGTTATTTTTGTAATAGCTAGAAAAGAAAATAAATATTGGTTATACGATGCTATAAGTGAAAAATGTATTTTAGATAATTGTGATGATATAAGATATAATGATAGGTGGTTGAGAGACCCTTATATAGAATTTGAAAAAGATTCTAAGCATGGATATGTAACGGGTGGTGGTGTTGTCTTAAGTTTCGCTGATTACGATAACATAATATTGAACAGAAATAACATATATATAGAGAAAAATGGTAAAAAAGGTGTTTTAAATATTTATGGTTATGAATTATTACCTTGTGTATATGATTCTATAAAGGAAATAAAGGGAATATATTGTGATGAATATATTGTTGTTAAAGACGGTAAAGAAGAGACTGTAAGTTTTGATACTCAACAGAATTTTAATAATTATTATGTTGAAGAACCACAGCATTATGAAAGATATGCAGGCTCTTATGCTCAAGACGAGATGGGATATTCAGATGAAGATATAGATACTATTTTTGATGGGGATCCTGATGCGTATTGGAATATTGATTAAATAAAAATGGCGACCCTCAACCGAGAGTCGCCATTCCTTTATTATATATCGTCAGAAAAATCAGTCTTCCAACAAAATGTCCATAATCTGACAAGCAGCCTTGGCAACCGAAGTACCAGGACCGAAGATAGCTACTACACCAGCTTGATACAAGAAGTCATAGTCCTGTGCAGGGATTACACCACCGGCAAATACGAGGATGTCTTCGCGGCCGAGCTTCTTGAGTTCTTCCATCAACTGCGGAATCAAGGTCTTGTGACCAGCAGCCAATGAAGATACACCTACTGCGTGAACGTCGTTTTCTACGGCATCGCGGGCAGCTTCTTCCGGAGTCTGGAACAACGGTCCCATATCCACGTCGAAACCACAGTCGGCATAACCTGTAGCTACAACCTTAGCACCACGGTCGTGTCCGTCCTGACCCATCTTGGCAATCATGATACGTGGACGACGGCCTTCCTTCTTCGCAAATTCTTCGGTGAGTTCGCAAGCACGTGCGAAATCTGCATCCTTCTTACTTTCTGATGAATACACGCCTGAAATAGTTCTGATTACTGCTTTATAACGACCTACAATCTTTTCGCAAGCGTCGGAGATTTCGCCGAGGGTAGCACGAACGTGTGCAGCTTCTACGGCCAATTCCAACAAGTTGCCTTCGCCTGTTTCCACGCAACGTGTGATGGCTTCGAGGGCCTTCTTCACTTCTTCCTCGTTGCGGCCTTCCTTCAGGCGCTTCAAGTTTTCTACCTGTTCCAAGCGAACGGCTGTGTTGTCCACTTCGAGGATGTCGATTGGGTCTTCCTTTTCGAGGCGGTACTTGTTGGTACCCACGATAGTCTGTGCACCCGAGTCGATACGAGCCTGAGTACGTGCAGCAGCTTCTTCGATACGCATCTTAGGCACACCTGTTTCGATAGCCTTCGCCATACCGCCGAGGCTTTCGATTTCCTGGATGTGTTCCCAAGCACGGTGAGCCAATTCGTTGGTCAACGCTTCCACGTAGTAAGAACCGCCCCATGGGTCCACGTTCTTGCAGACGTTAGTTTCTTCCTGGATGTAAATCTGAGTGTTACGGGCAATACGAGCCGAGAAGTCGGTAGGCAATGCAATCGCTTCGTCCAATGCGTTGGTGTGGAGCGACTGAGTGTGACCGAGGGCAGCTGCCATCGCTTCGATACAAGTACGGCCTACGTTGTTGAACGGATCCTGTTCAGTGAGCGACCAACCGGATGTCTGACAGTGTGT
>SUXY01000085.1 GCA_015060705.1 Bacteroides sp.
TCATCATCTTCCTCGTGGCTTTCATTGGCACGAGGAAGTTCAAAGTCAATCCCATTCTGATGATTGTGCTCTGTGGCACAGCAGGATGGCTCTTGTATTAGAACGCCGGATAGCATCCGTCACTGATAGACTTCACCGCCATACACTCCATTTCTACCAACCATCCCGGACGGCATACCGGAGCTAAAAGATACACTTTCGGTATGTTCGGGAAACGTTCTTCGAACATTTCTCGTACAATGGTATAATCGGCTATATCACGCAAATAAACCAATAGATGGGCCACATGTTCGAAAGTACATTCGGCTTCCTTCAAGAGGGTTTCTACATTTTCCCACATGCGAAGCGTCTGTTGACGTATATCACCGGGATACATGATTTCACCTTTATTATTAATACTTGCAGTACCTGAGATGAAAACCTGTCTGCGGTCACCATAATCCACATAGGTTCCACGTTCGAAGCTCACGCCATATTCGTAAGTAGGGTTCAAATGTGTAGGTGCATATAAATAATGTATCTGTTCCTTATCAATACCCTCTACGGCATACGCATCCATCTGTACCAGCACCTTCGGATTGGCATGACGACCGGCAATGCCTGTACTGGCAATAAAATGGGTTTTATCCGTCAGGTTCTGAGTAGCAAAGACTTCATTACGCGCCTTCACTACCCCTTCATAATTTACATCCACATTCTGCACAAAAATCCAGGTACGGATACAATTGTCGGCCAAACAGCAACCATTTTCCAACAATTGCATAACATAATCATTGAACAGCAAGCGCATCTGGTATTCCGAATTAGAAGCCTGGTTACAAGCACCCGCCATCCATAAATGACGATATGCTCCATGCTTTACTTCATAGATACCATTCGCCAAAGCTTTGGTCTGTACCCCCCGCTGTATATAAACCCACAAAGCAATTTTGGTTCCATCCAATGGGGGTTGCTCAATGATGGACAAAGCACAATCCGAACGTTCTGCATGAAGCGCCTGAAGATAATTGGCTTGATTGGCAGCATCGCTCACAAAAAAACGTTTGAACACCGCAACAGCTCCCTTCATTTCACCTTGCATCAGTTGGTCATAAGCTTCCATCAAGCAGTCCACCTGCTCCTCAAATGTCAATCGATGGTTAGTAATTCGGAGCATTGCATGATATTCGCTCACTCCTTCCGGGACTTCATATCTAAAGATGTCTATTGACGTATTTTCAATCATAATTTTACCTTTCGTGGTTCTTAAAGCTTTACATTCTTTTTTACCGGTTTTGATTCATTGTGCAAACGATCAAGAGCAGTCACCACATATTGATACTTCACCTTTCCTTCATCGTAAGGAAGATTGATGAATGTATCGCGGGTTATGGCGATAATCTTAGAAGGATCATTCAAGTTAACTTTCTCCTTCTTATCGAATCGATAGACTACATACTGAATAGCCTTATCCATTTCAGTCTTTGCCTTTGGAGCTGTCCAGAAAAGAACCGGTCCTTGGAAAGTCCAAACCATCTTTACCTTCTTCACCTTACCCGGTGCCTTGTCGTCCATGAAAGGAGAAGTCGGAATCAACGCCGGATAACGATGATAATCCTTTTCCAACAATGTACTATAATTTCCCGGATTTTCCAAGATAGCCGCAGAATACCATTGACAACTACCCTGTACGGTCGGTAATGATCGTTGAAGTTTCATTTTTGCCGGCAACTGATGTTGAAGTGGATTCTGCAAATCAGCGAACTTGACCGTACGGTGAATGTCCTGACCAATAAACAACGGACGTGCCGAAGAATGTTTTGCCCACCAACGGATAAGGGTATCATAGTCAGCAGCCTTATGGCCAATTTCCCAATAAAGTTGCGGAATGTTATAGTCTACCCAACCATTGTTTACCCACATCAACACATCGGCATAGAGATCATCGTAGTTCTGAAGGCCATTGGTAGCACTACCATTCGGATCACTCTTCTGGTTACGATAAATACCGAATGGAGACACACCGAACTTCACCCATGGCTTGCACTCACGTACGGTTTCATGGATTTCCTTAATCAACACATTCACGTTATCACGTCTCCAGTCACCCTTATTGGCATAACCACGACCGTATTCAGCAAAAGCCAAATCATCCGGGAAATCAACACCCGGAGTAGGATATGGATAAAAATAATCGTCCATATGAAGTGCATCCACATCGTAACGATTCACTATGTCACGGATAATCTTACAGATGTACTTCCGGTTCTCCGGTAATCCCGGGTTGAAGTACAACTGTCCACCATATTCCAAGAACAATTCCGGATGCTTGTTATATGGATGGATAGGCGACAAGGCTGTCGTACCTTTCGTACGTGCACGATAAGGATTAATCCATGCATGAAGTTCCATGTTGCGCTTATGACACTCATCAATCATCCATTGCAACGGATCCCATTGAGGCGATTTCCCTTGTACTCCAGTCAAATAGCGGCTCCATGGTTCATAACTCGATTGGTAAAGTGCATCCGCTTCTGCACGTATCTGAAAAATAATGGCATTGATACCAGCTTTCTGCAAAGCATTGAGTTGAGCAGTCAGTACACTCTGCATCTTTTGTGCAGTCATTCCTTGAAATTGTCCGTTCACACACTGAATCCAAGCTCCACGGAATTCACGCTTGGGGGCTTTAGACTGGGCCGACACAGAAAGTGCCAACACACATGCAGCCATCGCCAATAAGGATTTTATCTTCATTATAAATTCGTTTTTCTTTCTTGCAGGCAAAGATAATATTATTTCCTTTTACAAGAGGATATATATTTGATAATTTGTATCCTCAGACACCGGTGTAAGGGATAAATAGCCCGACCGGATACGTCCGTTCTCCACAACCAGCGGATATCTCGCTTTCATTTCTTCATGAAATAGGCATGCTTTTCCTTTATTTGCATAATATTCGATGACATATCGTCCTTCCATTTCTCCACATACATAACGATCGAAAAAGAGACGGGACACGACTCCCATATTCATACGTAAATTTATTTCCACACATGGGTGAACGGCATATCCTTCCGATGTACGAACCACCATCATATCAACGCCTAAATAACCTTGATAGTTATCTTGTAGTAATCGTGGTAATTCTTGTAACAATTTCTTTTGAAGTTCATGCAACAATGACAAAGATACATATCCCGCCAACTCCTTTTCAATAACATCATCTGAAGCCAACCGATTCTCTTTATAGATACCTCTTGCATCGGCTTCGAAAAGCGAATACCCAGCAAATGAAACACTACGATCGGAGACATAAAATTCCATTGCAAAGTCTTTGACTTTCTGATAAAACGGCTCACCGACTACCCCACCTTGCGAACTGATGATTCGCTTCATCCAGCCTTTCAGATTATCGTCCGGTTGTCTCGACAACGGTTGAATGCCCTTCCCGCTTCCACTCCAAGGAGCTTTCAGCAAAATCTTATCGTATTGCATAACGAACTGGCAGACATCAGCAACCGAAGTCAACCAATAAGATTCACCTACTGTACCTTTGACCCGAAGCTTTGGAAGCAAGTCCACTGCAGACTTTCGACTGGACAATGAACGGACACACTCCATCTTTATCTTTCCCGTGAAACAATTCCCCAACCGATGCAACAAAGCAGGATTCCAACCCCAAGGAATAATCTCATCACATATTTCTGGTATATCCAGCACTCCATCAATAGCCAAAGGCAAACGACATTCCTCCCGCAACCAACTTACTTGGCGTTCATCAGATACCCAAACGGCACTTCCCGCATCGGCATACCACGCTGGAAGTGTAGCCAAATCGGCAGCCATCTTCTTGGCACTGGCAGGAGCCATATAATAAGGACTACCCGATGCCAAGGCCATATCGTTTTCAGGATTAAACAAATAAAGCTTCTTCATACGAAGGACAAATATAGCAGTTTTCTATTCTTTTAGGAAGAATTACTCTACATTTTGCCAACTCGACTTTGCAAATTACCCAACTATTACTATCTTTGCTGCCTAGAAGACACAACAAGATGGAATCATTTTACAGAACACACCGATACTTGATAGAGCATTTGGATGCTCCTATTCGTCGTGGATTGATGGATGAAATAGACTGGAACGACCGTCTTATCGGCATCAAAGGAACCCGCGGTGTGGGTAAAACAACTTTCTTGTTACAATATGCAAAAGAAAAGTTTGGAACTGACCGTTCATGTCTTTATCTGAACATGAACAACCTCTATTTCTCCCAATATCGTTTAGCTGATTTTGCGGGCGATTTTGTTCAGAATGGAGGACGAGTATTATTGATAGACCAAGTTTTCAAATATGCAAATTGGAGTCAGGAATTACGCGAATGCTATGACCGCTATCCGGAATTAAAGATTGTATTCTCCGGGTCATCCGTAATGAGATTGAAAGAAGAGAACCCTGAATTGAGCGGTATTGCCCAAGTCTATTATCTTCGTGGGCTTTCTTTCCGTGAATTTCTGAATCTGCAAAGCGGCAATCACTTCCGGGCTTATTCGTTGGAAGAAATCCTCAACAACCATCAAGAAATCGCAAGTTCAATTCTGAAGGAAGTGCATCCAATGAGCCATTTCCAAGATTACTTGCATCATGGATTCTATCCCTTCTTCTTAGAGAAACGCAATTTCTCGGAAAATTTGTTGAAAACCATGAACATGATGATAGAGGTAGATATTCTTCTTATCAAACAAATTGAGCAAAAGTACTTGTCGAAAATAAAAAAGTTACTATATTTGTTGGCGGTTGACGGACCGGGCGCTCCGAACGTTAGCCAACTGGCTACGGAAATCCAAACGTCCCGTGCTACAGTAATGAATTACATCAAGTATTTGGCAGATGCACGCCTCATCAACATGGTCTATCCTAAGGGAGAAGAATTTCCCAAGAAGCCGTCCAAGCTGATGATGCACAACTCCAACTTGATGTATGCCGTTTATCCTGTCAAGGTAAACGAACAAGATGTCCTCGACACGTTCTTCCTGAACGCCATGTACAAAGGACACAAATTATACAAAGGCGACAAGGGCACTACCTTCCTTGTAGATGAAGGATTACACTTCCGCATCTGTACCGAGAACTGCAAGTTCAAGAACCATCCGGATGTGTATTATGCCATGAACTGCATGGAACAAGGAGAAGGAAACCGGATTCCGTTGTGGCTTTTCGGCTTTTTATATTGAAACAATAGTATTAACTAACATAAACAGTAATTGTTATGACTAAGCAAAAAAAATTCATCACATGTGATGGTAACCAGGCAGCTGCACATATCTCGTATATGTTCTCTGAAGTAGCTGCTATCTACCCTATCACTCCGTCGTCTACCATGGCTGAATACGTAGACGAATGGGCAGCTCAAGGCCGTAAGAACATCTTCGGCGAAACAGTTTTGGTACAGGAAATGCAATCAGAAGGTGGTGCAGCAGGTGCTGTTCACGGTTCTTTGCAGGCTGGTGCCTTGACTTCTACTTACACAGCTTCTCAAGGGCTGTTGTTGATGATTCCTAATATGTACAAGATTGCAGGTGAATTCTTGCCTTGCGTATTCCACGTTTCTGCTCGTACTTTGGCTTCTCACGCATTGTGTATCTTCGGTGACCACCAGGACGTAATGTCTTGCCGTCAGACAGGTTTCGCTATGTTGGCTGAAGGTTCTGTACAGGAAGTAATGGACTTGGCTGGTGTAGCTCACTTGGCAACTATCAAGGCTCGCGTTCCTTTCTTGAACTTCTTCGACGGTTTCCGTACATCTCACGAAATCCAGAAGATCGAGATGTTGGAAAACGAAGACCTCGCTCCGCTCATCGACCAAGACGCTTTGGCAGCATTCCGTAGCCGTGCATTGACTCCAGAAAAGCCGGTTGCTCGTGGTATGGCTGAAAACCCGGATACATTCTTCGCTCACCGTGAATCTTGCAATCCTTACTATGAAGCAGTTCCTGCTATCGTAGAAGAATACATGGAAAAGATTTCTGAAATCACTGGCCGCAAGTATGGCTTGTTCGATTACTATGGTGCTGAAGATGCTGACCGCGTTATCATCGCTATGGGTTCTGTAACAGAAGCTATCCGTGAAGTGATCGACCACCTCACAGCTCAAGGCGAAAAGGTAGGTTTGGTTGCTGTTCACTTGTATCGTCCGTTCTCGGCTAAGCACTTCTTGGCAGCTGTTCCTAAGACTGCTAAGCGCATCGCTGTATTGGATAGAACTAAGGAACCGGGTGCTAACGGTGAACCTTTGTATCTCGACGTGAAGGACTGCTTCTATGGTCAGGCTGACGCTCCGGTTATCGTAGGTGGCCGCTATGGTTTGGGTTCTAACGATACTACTCCTGCTCAAATCTTGGCAGTTTATGAAAACTTGGCAATGAACGAACCGAAGAACGGTTTCACTATCGGTATTGTTGATGACGTTACATTCACTTCTCTCCCACAGAAGGAAGAAATCGCTATGGGTGGCGAAGGCATGTACCAAGCTAAGTTCTACGGTCTTGGTGCTGACGGTACTGTAGGTGCTAACAAGAACTCAGTAAAGATTATCGGTGACAACACTGACAAGCACTGCCAGGCTTACTTCTCTTACGACTCTAAGAAGTCGGGTGGTTTCACTTGCTCTCACCTCCGTTTCGGTGACTCTGAAATCCGCTCTACTTACTTGGTAAATACTCCTAACTTCGTTGCTTGCCACGTTCAGGCTTACTTGAAGATGTACGACGTGACTCGCGGTCTCCAGAAGAACGGTACATTCTTGTTGAACACTATCTGGGAAGGCGAAGAATTGGCTGCTAACTTGCCAAACAACGTGAAGAAGTATTTCGCAGACAACAATATCTCTGTTTACTATATCAACGCAACCAAGATTGCTCAGGAAATTGGTTTGGGTAACCGTACCAACACTATCCTCCAGAGTGCATTCTTCCGCATCACCGAAGTTATCCCTGTTGACTTGGCTATCGAACAGATGAAGAAGTTCATCGTGAAGTCTTATGGCAAGAAGGGTGAAGACATCGTGAACAAGAACTATGCAGCTGTTGACCGTGGTGGCGAATACAAGCAGTTGGCTATCGACCCGGCTTGGTCTAACCTCCCGGCTGATGAAAAGGCTGAAAACAATGACCCAGCATTCATCAACGAAGTGGTTCGTCCTATCAACGCTCAGAACGGTGACTTGTTGCCGGTATCTGCATTCAAGGGTTACGAAGACGGTACATGGCCACAAGGTACTGCTGCTTACGAAAAGCGCGGTGTAGGTGCATTCGTTCCGGTTTGGACTGCTGAAAACTGTATCCAGTGTAACAAGTGTGCATTCGTTTGTCCTCACGCTTGTATCCGTCCGTTCGTTCTCGACGAAGCTGAAGCTGCAGGCTTGAACGCTCCAATGATTGACATGAAGGCTCCGGCTGCCATGAAGGGCATGAAGTTCCGTATGCAGGTAGGCGTTATGGACTGCTTGAGCTGCGGTAACTGTGTGGATGTATGTCCGGGTAATCCGAAGGCTGGTGGCCCTGCCCTCAAGATGGTTCCATTGGAAGGTCAGTTGGGCGAAGCTGCTAACTGGGAATACTGCGTGAAGAACGTGAAGACTAAGCAAGCTTTGGTTGACATCAAGCAAAGCCCGAAGAACTCACAGTTCGCTACTCCATTGTTCGAATTCTCTGGCGCTTGCTCAGGTTGTGGTGAAACTCCATACGTGAAGTTGATTTCTCAGTTGTTCGGTGACCGTCAGATGGTGGCTAACGCTACAGGTTGTTCTTCCATCTACTCTGGCTCTATCCCGTCAACTCCTTATACTACCAACGAAAAGGGTCAAGGTCCTGCATGGGCTAACTCATTGTTCGAAGACTTCTGCGAATTCGGTCTTGGTATGACTTTGGCAAACAAGAAGATGCGTGCTCGTATCGTTGAATTGCTCGGTCAGTGCATGGCTAACGAAGAAACTCCTGCTGAATTCAAGGAAGCTGCTCAGGCTTGGTTGGACGGCATGAACGATGCTGAAGCTTCTAAGGCTGCTGCCGCTACATTGAAGCCAATGATTGAAGCTGGCGCTGCTGCAGGTTGTCCTTCTTGCGCTAAGTTGGTTGAATTGAGCCACTACTTGGTTAAGCGTTCACAATGGATCATCGGTGGTGACGGTGCTTCTTACGATATCGGTTACGGTGGTCTCGACCACGTTATCGCATCTGGCGAAGATGTAAACATCCTCGTACTCGATACAGAAGTTTACTCGAACACAGGTGGTCAGTCTTCTAAGGCTACTCCACTCGGTGCTATCGCTAAGTTTGCTGCTGCCGGTAAGCGTGTACG
>SUXY01000086.1 GCA_015060705.1 Bacteroides sp.
TGTAAAGATGGTCCTGTATTTAATATTAAGAAGTTATTATGGCAGATTTAAGCGTTAACATTGGCAATTTAAAGCTTTCTAATCCAGTAATGACCGCTTCAGGTACATTTGGATATGGAAAGGAATTTGAGGACTTTGTAGACTTGGAAAAGATCGGTGGTATCATTGTAAAGGGAACCACTCTTCATCGTCGTGAAGGCAATCCTTATCCTCGTATGGCGGAAACTCCGATGGGTATGCTGAATGCTGTAGGACTCCAGAATAAGGGCGTAGATTACTTTATTAGCGAGATTTATCCTCAGATTAAGGATATCCGCACCAATATGATTGTAAACGTGTCAGGCTCCGCTATTGAAGATTATGTTCAAACAGCTGAAAAGATCAATGCCTTGGATGCCATTCCAGCGATTGAATTGAACATCTCTTGTCCAAATGTGAAGCAAGGTGGTATGGCTTTCGGTGTAACTGCTTCGGGTGCTTCGGAAGTGGTTAAGGCCGTTCGTGAAGTATATAAGAAGACTTTGATCGTGAAGCTCTCTCCAAACGTGACCGATATCACCGAAATTGCTCGTGCTGTAGAAGGTGCAGGTGCCGATAGTGTATCGTTGATCAATACCCTTTTGGGTATGGCTATTGATGCCGAAAAGCGCCGTCCGGTCTTGTCGACCATTACAGGTGGTATGAGTGGAGCAGCCGTAAAACCGATCGCTTTACGCATGGTTTGGCAAGTGTCAAAAGCAGTAAAAATTCCTGTCATTGGATTGGGTGGTATCATGAACTGGAAAGATGCCGTTGAGTTCTTGTTGGCGGGTGCATCGGCTATCCAGATTGGTACGGCTAATTTCATTGATCCGGCTATTACTGTCAAAGTTTCTGATGGAATTAATGACTATCTCGATAGACATGGATTTACTTCTGTAAAGGATATTATCGGCGGATTAATTGTCTGAAAAAATTATCAAAAACTTAGTTAATCTGCAAGGTCTTCCGAAAGGATGATCTTGCAGATTTTTTATGAGCAAAAACGAATGTATAGACTTTTTAAAATTAGTTGCACATGCAATTAGTTGAAATGTTAAATGGAAAAGAACTTTCGATGAAAAGGGAGGTTTTTGCAAAAAAAGCCCATTCCATCGGAGGGGTTTTAATCGTGTAGGAAGAAAGAGAAAGTTAAGGATTTAGGTCTAACCGAGAAAATAAAAGGATGAGAGGAACAAAAAATCCGTGTTCATTCCTAGATGATTCCAAAAGTGAACACGGATATATTTTGTATAGATTAATTACTTCAGTAAATCGGGCCTTAAACGTTGGGTTCTTTCAAGAGATTGTTGTAATTCCCACTCTTTGATCTTGGCTTCGTGGCCGGATAGAAGGATGTCGGGTACTTTCCAACCATTGTACTCGGCAGGGCGTGTGTAGACCGGAGCAGCCAAGAGATTGTCCTGGAACGAATCGGATAATGCCGATTGTTCATCGCTGATTACACCTGGAATAATTCGCACTACGGCATCGGCAATAACGGCGGCGGCCAACTCCCCCCCTGTAAGGACGTAATCACCGATACTGATTTCTTTGGTAATTAAATGCTCACGGATACGGTAATCGATTCCCTTGAAATGTCCGCAAAGAATGATTAAGTTTTCTGCCATCGAAAGTGTGTTGGCCATAGGCTGGTTGAATTGTTTTCCATCCGGACTGGTAAAGATAACTTCATCGTAATGGCGTTCGGCTTTTAAGGCAGAAATGCATCGGTCAATCGGTTCTATCTTCATGACCATACCGGCAAATCCACCGAACGGATAATCGTCTACTTTGCGGTAGCGGTCGTAGGCATAATCGCGCAAGTTGTGGATATGGATTTCGGCCAGACCTTTCTTTTGGGCACGGCTCATGATGGAACAATTGAAGAATCCTTCCAGCATCTCAGGCAATACGGTTATGATGTCTATTCTCATGATTTCTTTCGTTCTAATTTTTTGCAAAAGTACGAAAACCCGTTCGATTTTCAGCTAAAAATGTCTACTTTTGTCCTATCTATACCTTTATATATATGAATGAAGTAGAAAGAATATATCAGTTGCGTGAAGAACTTCACCAGCATAACCATCGTTATTATGTGCTGAATGCACCGGAAATAGACGACCAGACGTTTGACTTCCTGATGCGTGAATTGCAGGATTTGGAAGCCAAGCATCCGGAATGTTATGATGAGAACTCGCCTACTATGCGAGTAGGAAGTGACTTGAACAAGAATTTCGTACAGGTCGTACATAAATATCCCATGCTTTCATTGGCCAACACCTATTCAGAAAGTGAAGTGGCAGAGTTTTATGAACGTGTCAAGAAATCGCTTAATGAGGATTTTGAGATTTGTTGTGAGATGAAGTTCGACGGGACTTCCATATCGTTGACCTATGAAGAGGGTAAATTGGTGCGTGCGGTAACTCGGGGTGACGGTACTCAAGGTGATGACGTTACGGACAATGTAAAGACGATCCGAAGCATTCCGTTGGTACTTCATGGCGAAGGATATCCTCGTGAATTTGAAATCCGTGGAGAAATCCTGATGCCTTGGTTGGTTTTCGAGCAATTGAACAAAGAACGCGAAGAACGGGAAGAATCTCTTTTTGCTAATCCCCGCAATGCGGCGTCGGGTACATTGAAGTTGCAAAATTCATCGGTGGTAGCTTCTAGAAAGCTGGATGCATACCTTTATTATTTATTGGGCGAGAATCTTCCGGGCGACGGACATTATGAAAACTTGCAAGCGGCATCCGGTTGGGGCTTCAAAGTGAGTGATATCATGCGGAAGTGCAGGACTTTGGAAGAGGTGCTGGACTTTATCCGTTATTGGGATGTGGAGCGCAAGAATCTTCCGGTAGCAACGGATGGTGTCGTTTTGAAGGTTAACTCTTTCCGTCAACAACGTCATTTGGGTTTTACTGCCAAGTCTCCCCGATGGGCTATAGCTTACAAATTTCAGGCCGAACGAGCTTGCACCCGTTTAAATAAGGTAACTTATCAGGTCGGTCGTACGGGAGCTATTACTCCGGTAGCCAATCTTGATCCTGTTCAGTTAGCTGGTACGGTGGTGAAGCGTGCATCGTTGCATAATGCTGATATCATTGAGGATCTGGATTTGCACATTGGCGATATGGTATATGTAGAAAAGGGTGGTGAAATCATTCCGAAGATTGTAGGTGTCGATATGGATGCCCGTTTCATGGTGGGTGACAAGGTCCGTTTCATCGACAAATGTCCGGAATGTGGAAGTCCATTGACACGTTATGAAGGCGAAGCGGCCCATTATTGTACTAATGATACGGCTTGTCCGCCACAAATCAAAGGAAAAATTGAGCATTTTGTAAGCCGTAAAGCGATGAACATTGATGGATTGGGTTCGGAAACGATTGATCAGTTTTATCAGGAAGGTTTGATTCATACCATTGCCGATCTGTATACCTTGAAGGCACCGGATATTGCACGCTTGGAGCGAATGGGCAAGAAGTCGGCCTTGAATATCATGGAAGGTATTCGTGCATCGAAGGAAGTGCCGTTTGAACGGGTGTTGTTTGCGCTTGGTATTCGTTTTGTAGGCGAAACAACCGCCAAAACATTGGCAAAAGCTTTCCGTAGCATCGATGCATTGGCGAAGGCTTCGTTGGATGATTTGATGAAAGTGGACGAAATCGGTGCACGTATTGCTCAGAGCATTCTCCTTTATTTTGCGAACGAGAAGAATCGGAATCAGATAGAAAGACTCCGTGATGCGGGTGTCCAATTAGAAATGGAAGAGCTGGATATGTCTGAATATACCGATAAGTTGGTGGGAAAATCCATTGTTATCAGTGGGGTATTTGCACATCATTCGCGCGATGAATACAAGGAAATCATCGAAAAGAATGGTGGAAAGAATGTAGGAAGCATTTCAAGAAAGACCAGCTTTATTCTAGCGGGTGACAATATGGGGCCTGCAAAATTGGAAAAAGCCAACAAATTGGGAGTGCCTATTATGACCGAAGATGAGTTTTTGAAGCTGTTAGATTAACTTTTTAACGCCAAAACATAAAATAACATTGAATAATTATAGCGTTAATAGAAAATTGTTGTATTTTTGCGCAAGTTTGAAAAAGTAAATAATTGATATAAGATGATAGAGACAAGATTGAAAGGAATGGGGGTTGCTTTGATTACCCCTTTCAAAGAAGATGGTAGCGTGGATTATGATGCTTTGCTTCGTTTGGTAGATTATCAGTTGGAAAATGGAACGGACTTCTTGTGCGTGTTGGGTACAACCGCAGAAACTCCAACTTTGACAAAGGAAGAAAAGGAAAAAGTCAAACGCACCGTTATTGACCGTGTGAATGGTCGTCTTCCGATCTTGTTGGGTGTAGGTAGCAATAGTACGCAAGCGGTGGTAGATAGTGTGAAGAACGATGATATGACCGGGGTGGATGCGTTGCTTGTCGTTGTACCTTATTATAATAAGCCTTCTCAGGAAGGTATTTATCAGCACTATAAAGCGGTGGCTGAAGCAACCGACCTTCCGATTGTACTTTACAATGTACCGGGACGTACGGGGGTGAATATGACCGCGGAGACTACGCTTCGTTTGGCGAATGATTTTGAAAACATTGTAGCCATCAAGGAGGCATCGGGAAATATTGCTCAAATGGATGAAATCATCAAGAACAAACCGGAAGGTTTCGATGTCATTTCGGGTGATGACGGTATTACTTTCCCATTGATTACATTGGGTGCGGTAGGTGTGATTTCCGTGCTTGGAAATGCTTTTCCACGTGAATTCAGTCGTATGACACAATTGGCTTTGGAAGGCGATTATGTCAATGCGTTGCCTATTCATCACCAGTTTGCAGAAATGTGCAACTTGCTTTTCGTCGACGGTAATCCGGCGGGAGTAAAGGCGATGTTGAGTATCATGGGCATGGTGGAAAACAAGCTTCGCTTGCCGTTGGTTCCTGCCCGTCAGATCACTTGCGAGAAGTTGAGTGCTGCTTGGGAGAAGATTAAATGAAAGGTTTTGAGAATATGAACGGATTGCCGCTATGCTTTCATATTAATGGAAGATAGCGGCAATTTTTATATCCAATCGTTTGGTTGTGTGGTAAAAAACTCGTATCTTCGTGGATATGAAAAACATATAAAACTTTAATAACTCATGAAAAAACTTATTCTTTGTTTAGCGGTAATGATGGTAAGCATTGTTGGCGCTATTGCACAGACCAAGAACGGTGGTATCAGCGAAGATATGTTGGGACGTATCCGTCAAGGTTATCAAGGAACCCCAGAGCAGAAAGCTGTAAAGAATGCTCTTGCTTCTAATTCTATCTCTGCATTGGCTATCAATGGCGAAAATCTTTCGATGATTGACACTCATTTCTCTCATCGCGTGAAGACTAAAGGTATTACTAACCAAAAGTCATCGGGTCGTTGTTGGCTCTTTACAGGTTTGAACGTATTGCGTGCCAAGATGATTGATAAGTACGAATTGCCGGGTTTCGAATTCTCCCAGAACTACAATTCATTCTATGATTTGCTCGAAAAGTCGAATCTTTTCTTGCAGGCCATCATCGATACCAAGGATCTCCCATTGGAAGACCGTAAGGTAGACTGGTTGTTGAAGAATGCCATTGGTGACGGTGGTCAGTTTACAGGTGTTTCCAACCTTATCATGAAGTATGGCGTTGTGCCTAAGGAAGCTATGCCGGAAACTTATCAGAGTGACAATACTGGTCAGATGGGCATGATCTTGAAGTGGAAGCTTCGCGAATATGCACTCGAACTTCGTGGTTTGAAGGCTAACAAGACTCAAGAACGTAAGGAAGCTATGCTGACTGAAATCTACCGTATTTTGGTAGAATGTTTGGGTGTTCCTCCAACAGAATTCGAATGGACCCGTTATGACAAGGTTGGCAAGGTGGTTAGCACCAAGAAGTATACTCCGAAGAGTTTCTATCAGGAATATATCGGTGAAGATTTGGAACATAACTACATCATGGTGATGAATGATCCAAGCCGTGAGTACAACAAGGTATACGAAATTGAATACGATCGTCACGTATACGATGGTGAAAACTGGGTATACCTCAATCTCCCGATTGAAAAGGTGAAGGAGCTTGCTATCGCTTCTATCAAGGACAATACCGCTATGTATTTCTCTTGCGACGTGGGTAAGTTCATGGATCGTAAGAAGGGTACTTTGGATATCAATAACATGGACTATGCATCGTTGTTCCGTACCGAATTCCCGATGGATAAGAAGCAACGTATCCAGACTTTCTCAAGCGGTTCTTCTCATGCTATGACTTTGATTGCCGTAGACCTCGACGAAGCTGGCAAGCCGAAGAAGTGGATGGTGGAAAATAGTTGGGGAGCATCGTCAGGCTATCAGGGCAACTTGATCATGACCGATGAATGGTTCGACAACTACATGTTCCGTGTAGTAGTAGAAAAGAAGTATGTTCCTGCTGACATCATGAAGTTGATGGAACAGAAGCCTATCATGCTTCCTTCTTGGGATCCGATGTTTGCGCCGGAAGAATAATTTGTGTTCACATAAAAAGGGGATATCTATCTTGCTTAGGCGAGGTAGATATCCCCTTTTTATATTCCTCTAGTATTAAATGATAGGAGTTATTCTTCTTCCAATTCGCAACCATTGAAGAAAAACTTTTCTTTAGCCACATCCTTCGGGAAACAGAAATAAGTCATTTCACAGGTGGAGCAAACCTTTCCGTCATGGCTTAAAGAAGCTTCGATGAAAGCAAAGTTTCGTTTCATTTCCTTGATGTGCCCTCTGATTTCGAGTTCGACGTCTTCTCCTACAGGAACCGGATTACGGTATCTCATGGCAAGATGGGTAGTTTGTCCAGCGGTCTGTAGTTTTCTGTTCACTACCCAACCACCCACTTCGTCCATTAGTGTAGACTGAATGCCCCCATGTAGGGTGTTCAACCAACTTTGGAAATTGGTGTGTGGTTTCCATAGGCAAACAATGTCATCGCCATCTTCGTAAAATTCCATTTTTAGGCCAAACGGATTGCTTGGGCAACAAGCGAAACAATTGTAGCCTTGTTCTTCTAAGCCTAGATACGGGTTTTTTATCTTTTTCATCTTTATATAAGTTTTTGAGTGTAAAGATAGCGATTTCTTTCATACGAAAAAAGAGCTCATCATCGCTGATGAACTCTTTTTCGTGACTCCGACAGGATTCAAACCTGTAACCTTCTGATCCGTAGTCAGATGCTCTATTCAGTTGAGCTACGGAGCCATTCTCCAATTAATTTATGTCAAACATCGTTCGTGACTCCGACAGGATTCAAACCTGTAACCTTCTGATCCGTAGTCAGATGCTCTATTCAGTTGAGCTACGGAGCCATTCTCCAATTAATTTATGTCAAACATCGTTCGTGACTCCGACAGGATTCAAACCTGTAACCTTCTGATCCGTAGTCAGATGCTCTATTCAGTTGAGCTACGGAGCCATGTCCTTTTGTTTTGACGGGTGCAAAGGTAGTGACTTTTTTTGAATCTGCAAGTGTTTTTCGCTCTTTTTTTAATAAAAAAGCATCGACTCTTTTGAGCCGATGCTTATATGATTGATAATGAGTAATTACTGAATACCCTTAAATCATCTCGATGCTACGCTTCACGAAGTTAGTCAACGCTTCACCCTTCAACATATTGTTTTGCAACAAAGCAAGGTCTACCAACTGGCGGATCACCTTGTTTCCACCGGCATACTTGCCAAGTATGGCATCCTTCTTGCTTTTTTCATCCGCAATCTTCTTTTCCACTTCACTGAGTGCGTCCTTGTCGGCTTGAGGAATTTCATCGTACTTCATACCTTGTTGCTTCTTCTGCATTTCGCTTTGTTCGAAGTTCAAGGCGGCGATGCTGGTTTCAATCGGCAACAATTCGTCGCTACATGCTGAGTTTGCGTCTTCCAATACTTGTTTCACAAGCTTGTGGTCAGAGTTCAATACTACATTGAACATATCCGGCATTTCGCCATAGAAGCTCATACCTGCTTGGATGTGCGACATTTCTTTCATACGGCGCATGTATTCGCTTTGAGTAATCATAATCGGTGCACCGGTTTCGCCCATGGCTTGGGTTTCTACGTTGAATTCCACCTTGTTCATGCTTGGCAACTGGCTACGGAATACCGATGAAAGAATGTCCTTCTTTTCGTTGGCCAATTCTTCGCCCTTCGGTTCGTCCTTGGCAATGAGGCGGTCGATGACATC
>SUXY01000087.1 GCA_015060705.1 Bacteroides sp.
AATCCCTTCAAATCCAACATGTGAATTTGAAGGGATTAACTTATTTGTCAGAGGAAGGGCACTTTTTCAGTGCCCTCCAGAAGTGCATCCTTTTTTTGTACCCCCGAGGGGAATCGAACCCCTATCTAAAGTTTAGGAAACTTCTATTCTATCCGTTGAACTACAAGGGCGCTTTACAAGCAGTCGCAAAGGTACTCTTTTTTATCATTTCTGCCAATAATATTTTGTCGTTTCATGGAACTTTACGAAATTTGTTGCGAAAACTTGAATAATTGTTTTAAAATATAAATAATATGGCAGAAGAAATGATAGTCAAGGAACTGGACCAAGTAGTGGTTCGTTTCTCAGGCGACTCTGGTGATGGTATGCAGTTGGCCGGAAATCTCTTTTCGACCATCTCGGCTACAGTGGGGAATGACATCAGTACATTCCCGGATTATCCGGCGGACATCCGTGCTCCGCAAGGCTCATTGACTGGTGTGTCGGGCTTCCAGGTACACATCGGTGCAGAAAAGGTGTTCACTCCAGGCGACCAGTGCGATGTATTGGTAGCCATGAATGCAGCAGCGCTCAAGACTCAGTACAAGTTTGCCAAGTCGACTGCCTGCATCATCATCGATACAGACTGTTTCCAGAAGTCGGATTTGGAAAAGGCAGCCTTCAAGACTGACAATCCGATTGAAGAAATGGGTATCAAGAACGATGTGATTGCTGCTCCTATCTCTCAGATGGTAAAGGATTGCTTGGCAGACTCAGGCATGGACAACAAGTCGATGCTGAAGTGCCGTAATATGTTTGCGCTTGGCTTGGTGTGCTGGTTGTTCAACCGCGACTTGACCATTGCCGAAAACTTCCTTCGTGAAAAGTTTGCCAAGAAGCCGGCGATTGCAGAAGCAAACATCAAGGTCATCCATGCCGGTTACGACTATGGTCATAACACACACTCCAGTGTGGCTCATACATACAGAATCGAAAGCAAGACCGTGAATCCGGGTAAGTATATGGATATCACCGGTAACAAGGCGACTGCTTACGGTTTCATCGCTGCAGCTGAAAAGGCGGGCTTGAAGCTTTATTTGGGTTCTTATCCGATCACTCCGGCTACTGACGTGCTTCACGAACTCAGCAAGCATAAGTCATTGGGCGTGGTAACTGTTCAGTGCGAAGACGAAATTGCCGGTTGTGCATCGGCTGTTGGTGCTTCGTATGCAGGTGCTTTGGCAGTGACTTCTACTTCGGGTCCTGGTATTTGCTTGAAGTCGGAAGCCATGAACTTGGCAGTGATTATGGAACTTCCGTTGGTGGTGCTCGATGTTCAGCGTGGCGGTCCGGCTACCGGTCTTCCGACCAAGTCAGAGCAGACCGACTTGTTGCAAGTGTTGTTCGGCCGTAACGGTGAAAGCCCGATGCCGGTATTGGCAGCTACCTCGCCGACCGACTGTTTCGATGCCGCTTACGAAGCATCGAAGATGGCGCTCGAACACATGACTCCGGTGGTTCTCTTGACGGATGCTTTCGTTGCCAACGGTTCAGCCGCTTGGAAGCTCCCGAAGTTGGCCGACTATCCGGCAATCAACCCTCCTTTCGTCCCGGCTGAATTGAAGGGCACTTGGACTCCGTACCAACGCAACGAAGAAGGTGTACGCTATTGGGCTGTTCCTGGTACAGAAGGATTCACTCACATCCTCGGTGGTTTGGAAAAGGACAATGCAACCGGTGCTATCTCGACTAATCCTGAAAACCACCATTTGATGACTCAGCTCCGTCAGCAGAAGATTGAAAAGATTCAGGTGCCTGATGTCGTGGTAGAAGGCGACAAGGATGATGCTGAATTGCTCATCGTGGGCTTTGGTGGTACTTACGGTCACCTCCATGCAGCGATGGACGACATGCGTGCGGCCGGCAAGAAGGTGGCTTTGGCACACTTCAAGTATATCAACCCGCTGCCGAAGAACACGGCTGAGGTGATGAAGAAGTATCCGAAGGTAGTGGTGGCTGAACAGAACATGGGTCAGTTTGCAGGCTACCTGCGTATGAAGATTGACGGTTTCGTACCGGCACAATATAATGAAGTTAAGGGTCAGCCGTTCGTGGTCAACGAACTTGTGGCTGCGTTCACCGAAATCTATAACAAATAAAAAAGGAAAGTTATGTGCGAATTTACAGCAAAAGACTATAAGAAAGGACAACCTCGTTGGTGTCCGGGTTGCGGTGACCACTTCTTCTTGGCTTCACTGCACAAGGCGATGGCAGAAATCGGTGTAGCTCCTTGGGATATCGCCGTTATCTCGGGTATCGGATGCTCCAGCCGTTTGCCTCATTATATGAACACGTATGGCATGAACACCATCCACGGACGTTCGGCTGCGATTGCTACCGGTTGCAAGGTGGCCAATCCGAACTTGACCGTATGGCAGGTGTCGGGCGATGGCGACGGTCTCGCTATTGGTGGTAACCACTTCATCCATGCCAACCGTCGTAACATCAACTTGAACATGATTCTGCTCAACAACCGTATCTATGGTTTGACCAAGGGTCAGTACTCGCCGACTTCTCCGCGTGGTTTTGTCAGCAAGTCGTCTCCTTACGGTACAGTGGAAGACCCGTTCTGTCCGGCTGAATTGTGCTTCGGTGCCCGCGGTCACTTCTTTGCCCGTGCCGTTGCTACGGATGCTGCCGGTACGGTCGATATCTTGAAGGCTGCTTACAACCATCAAGGTGCTTCGGTTTGCGAAATCTTGCAGAACTGTGTCATCTTCAACCATGGTACGCACGAATCCGTATATACCAAGGAAGGTCGTGCCAAGAACGCCATCTATCTGGAACATGGCAAGCCTATGCTCTTCGGTGAAAACAAGGAATTCGGTTTGATGCAGGAAGGCTTCGGCTTGAAGGTCGTGAAGTTGGGCGAAAACGGCATCACTGAAAAGGACATCCTTGTTCACGATGCTCATTGCGAGGACAATACACTGCAATTAAAGTTAGCCCTCATGCAAGGTCCTGACTTCCCGATTGCACTGGGTGTGATTCGTGACGTGGAAGCTCCTACTTACGATGATGCTGTCTATGCTCAGATTGAGGAAGTTTCGGAAAAGAAGAAATACCATAACTTCGAAGAGTTGTTGATGACCAACGATACTTGGGAAGTGAAGTAAAACAATCAATCTCATTGTCATTCAGAGCGTAATGAAATGAAGCGAAGAATCTCGGGAACACCCACTTGATGCTTTCGAGATTCTTCCTCCCTTCGGTCGTCTGAATGACATTTTTATAATCGTATAGAAATAATAGAAGATGAAAAGTTTAAGAATCTTGGGAATCGGATTGCTGGCAGTAATACCGTTCCTCACCCTAAAGGCGCAGAAGGCCATGACTCCGCAGGACTTGCAGGACTGGAAGCGCATCACCACCCGTGCCATTTCCGACGACGGACAATGGGCAGCAGCCATATTTACCCCTTGGAAGGGCGACTCGGAAGTACAACTCCTGTCGGTAGACGGCAAGGCTGTACAAACCTACACTCCGGCTTCGGAAGTGAAGTTCTCGTCATCCTACGCAATCGTTAAGAAGGTACCTGCAGATGCTTTGATGGACGAATTGAAGTTGAAGAAGACCAAGAAGGACAAGATGCCGATGGATGAACTCATCATCCGCAACTTGAAGAGCGGAACCGAATGGAGCATCGACTCGCTGAAGGGCTACAAGTTGGCAGAAAACGGTGAATGGCTGGCCTATCAGCGCACTCGCAAGGATTCGTCATTGGTCGTTGTGTCGCTCGATGGCACTCAAAAGTTTGTACTTCCTTCGGCTTCAGCTTACGGCTTTGCCAAGGAAAAGGCGGCTCTTTATTTCGTGACCAAGGAAGACAAGGACGGCAAGAAGCCGGGTATGTACCTTTGGACTGCCGAAAAGCCTCAACCTATATTAATTAAGGAAGGAAAAGGCGTTTTCGTTCAGCCGGCTTTCGACAAGGCAGGCAGCAAGTTGGCGTTCCTCTATACCGACAACAAGAAGGAAAAGGACTACACCATGGCTTTGTGGATTTCGGAAAATGCAGGCGAAGCCCGTGAAATCGTGAACCGAACTACAGCAGGCTTGCCGGAAGGTTGGGTAGTAAGCCCGAACCAACGATTGAGCTTCTCGGACGATGCTGCACGTTTGTTCTTGGGAACCGCTCCGGCTCCGCTCCGCAAGGACTCTACCATCCTTGATACCAACCGTCCGAACGTACAGGTATGGAAATGGGACGAACCGGTGCAATACACCGTACAGCACTTCAATGTGAAGCGCGACCTGAAGAAAGCTTATGCGGCCGTGTATGATTTGAAAGGCAACAAGTTGGTACAAGTAGCCAATGTAGAATTGCCGAACGCACAGCTCCCTATCAAGGGCATGGGCGATTGGGCGATTGTCTCTACATCTGAACCTTATTCGCTTTCTTCCATGTGGGAAGGCCGTACTCGCTCTGATTATTATAAGGTATCGTTGGCTACCGGCGAACGCACCCTGATTGCCAAGGCCGACTATGCCGGTTATCGCCTCTCCCCTGCCGGCAAGTATGTAGGTACATACAATGCAACCGACAGCTGCTGGTACACCATCAACTTGGCAGACAACCGCAAGATTCAGTTGACTACCCCACAGACCTTCCCGGCTTGGGACGAAGACAACGATGTACCTAACTATCCGTCTCCGCACGGCATGGCCGGTTGGACCAAGGATGATGCAGCCCTCTTAATCTATGACCGCTACGACATCTGGTCATTCGATCCGGAAGGCAAGAAGGCTCCGGTGAAGCTCACCAAGAACGGCCGCGACAATCAGGTGACTTATCGCCGCATTGTCCTCGACAGAGAACAGATGGACATTGACGTGAAGGAACCGATGTTGCTGACCGGTTTCAACGAAGTGGACAAGAGTACAGGTATCTTCCGTGCCCGTCTCGTTGCTCCAAGCAACCCGACCTTGTTGGCTGGCGGTAACTATAATTACGACAATGTGATGAAGGCAAAGAAGGCCGACAAGTACATCTATAGCCGTGAAAACTTCGAAGTGTTCCCGGAAGTATGGGCAACTGATGCCAACTTCAAGAAGACTTTGCAGTTGACCCAAGGCGGTCGTCAGCAGGATGCTTTCATTTGGGGTACCACCGAATTGATTTCCTGGATTTCATTGGACGGCAGAAAGTTGGAAGGTGTCATCTACAAACCAGCCAACTTCGACCCGAACAAGAAGTATCCGATGATTGTGAACTTCTACGAACGCAACTCTGAAACCTTGAACAAATATCGCATGCCGGAACCTCACCGTTCGACCATCGATTACCGCATGTACTTGAGCAACGGTTACATCGTCTTCAATCCGGACAACCGCTATCGTGACGGTTATCCAGGCGAAAGCTGTTACAACAGTGTGATGCCAGGTATTCAGGAAGTGCTTTCACGCGGTTATGTAGACGAAAAGAGAATCGGTGCACAAGGTCATAGCTGGGGTGGTTATCAGGTGGCATACTTGGCAACCCGTACCCGTTTGTTCGCTGCGATTGAATCGGGTGCTCCGGTAGTGAACATGTTCAGTGCTTACGGCGGTATCCGTTGGGGATCCGGTTTGGCACGTTCTTTCCAATACGAACATACACAAAGCCGTTTGGGTGCCACTCCATGGACAGACCCACGCCGCTACTACGAAAACTCACCGTTGTTCCTGATGGACAAGGTAGAAACTCCTATCCTGATCATGCACAACGACCAGGACGGTCATGTGCCTTGGTATCAAGGTATCGAATACTTCGTGGCATTGAAGCGTCTGGGCAAGCCGGCATGGATGTTGAACTACACCGGCGAACCACACTGGCCGACCAAGACTCCGAACAAACTCGACTTCCAGATCCGCATGAAGCAGTTCTTCGACCACTATTTGAAGGGCGAACCAATGCCGAAATGGATGGAGGAAGGAGTACCAGCTGTAAAGCAACCTTATGAATTAGGTTATTGATTTAACTATAAGATTTGCAAAGTCGAAGTAGCATATTTGTTATACAAAATTAAATATTTCGTTAACAAGGAAATATTTCGCTAATAACTTCTTTATTTGAAAATAAAAAGCTATTTTTGTAACGCCTTGGACAAGGTTATGTTAAAATCACTTATCCAAGGCTATTGCGAAGAAAATAATGAAATAATAATAACCCAATTAATCATTTATTAAAATGGCAAATTTAGATTTAAGCAAGTACGGTATTACCGACGTGAAGGAAATTCTTCACAACCCTTCTTATGAAGTATTGTTTGAAGAAGAAACTAAGGCCGGTTTGGAAGGCTTCGAAGTGGGCAAGGAAACTGAGCTTGGTGCAGTAAACGTAATGACTGGTATCTACACTGGTCGTTCTCCTAAAGATAAATTCTTCGTTTATAACGAAGCAAGCAAGGACACTGTATGGTGGACTTCAGAAGAATACAAGAATGACAACAAGCCATGTTCTGAAGAAGCTTGGGCTGACTTGAAGGCTAAGGCTGTTAAGGAATTGAGCGGCAAGCGTTTGTTCGTAATGGATACTTTCTGCGGTGCTAACGAAGCTACTCGCTTGAAAGTTCGTTTCATCATGGAAGTAGCATGGCAGGCTCACTTCGTGAAGAACATGTTCATCCGTCCGACAGAAGAAGAATTGGCTAACTATGGCGAACCTGATTTCGTATCATTCAACGCTGCTAAGGCTAAGGTTGATAACTACAAGGAATTGGGCTTGAACTCAGAAACTGCTACTGTTTTCAACTTGAAGACTAACGAACAAGTTATCCTCAACACTTGGTACGGTGGTGAAATGAAGAAGGGTATCTTCTCTATCATGAACTACTTGAACCCATTGAAGGGTATCGCTTCTATGCACTGTTCTGCAAACACTAACATGGAAGGTACTGACACTGCTGTATTCTTCGGCTTGTCTGGTACAGGTAAGACTACTTTGTCTACTGACCCGAAGCGTTTGTTGATCGGTGACGACGAACACGGTTGGGATGACGAAGGTGTATTCAACTACGAAGGTGGTTGCTACGCTAAGGTTATCAACTTGGACAAGGAATCAGAACCAGATATCTACAACGCTATCCGTCGCGATGCTTTGTTGGAAAACGTTACAGTTGCTGAAGATGGTAAGATTGACTTCGCTGACAAGAGCGTAACAGAAAACACTCGTGTTTCTTACCCAATCAACTTCATCAACAACATCGTTAAGCCTATCTCTAAGGGTCCTCACGCACATCAGGTAATCTTCTTGTCTGCTGACGCATTCGGTGTATTGCCTCCTGTATCTATCTTGAATGACCAACAGGCTCAATACTACTTCTTGTCAGGCTTTACTGCTAAGTTGGCTGGTACAGAACGTGGTATCACAGAACCGACTCCGACATTCTCTGCATGTTTCGGTGCTGCATTCTTGAGCTTGCACCCAACTAAGTATGCTGAAGAATTGGTGAAGAAGATGGAAAAGGTAGGTGCTAAGGCTTACTTGGT
>SUXY01000088.1 GCA_015060705.1 Bacteroides sp.
ACTGCGTTTGTGGGAGAGTAGGTAGCCGCCGTTTTAACAAAAAAGTGGGTGTGTGTAAAACACATCCACTTTTTTTTTGTATGTTTGCAAAAACTTAATCTGAAATCTATGGAAACAATTATTCCTTATGCACTTTTGTGCTTTACTTCCTTTTTTACTTTAACCAATCCATTGGGCACAATGCCGGTATTTCTAACCATGACCAATGGATTGAGTGATGATGAACGCAAGCATATCATTAAGCGTGCGACTATCGTATCGTTTGTCATTCTGATTGCTTTCACTCTTTGTGGTCAGTTCCTTTTCAAATTTTTTGGTATTTCTACCAATGGTTTCCGTATTGCTGCAGGCTTTATTATCTTAAAGATTGGCTATGATATGTTGCAAGCCCGTTATAGTAATGCCAAATTGAAGGATGATGAAATCAAAGCGTATGTAAATGATATTTCGATTACTCCGTTGTCTATTCCAATGCTTTGTGGTCCTGGTGCCATTGCCAATGGGATTATCTTGATGTCGGATGCTACTACAATCGAGTTGAAGGTAACGTTGATTACCATGATTGCGATTGTGTATGGTATATCCTATATCGTTCTGCGTTTATCGACTCGTTTGGTGAATATCATTGGAGAAACTGGTAATAACGTGATGATGCGATTGATGGGGTTGATCTTGATGGTGATCGCTGTAGAATGTTTCGTAGGCGGTCTTAAACCTATTTTAATTGATATCATTCAGCTGAGTCGATAAATCTATAATCATGAAAACTAAAAAGAAACTTTTATCCCTGATTGCATTGCTGCTGGTTCAATTGGGAGTACATGCAGATGAATGGATTCGAATTAATCAATTAGGGTATCTGCCACAATCCATTAAGGTGGCGGTATTTATGAGTGAAGAAGGAACCTCGTTGTCCCAATTCCAATTGGTGGATGCTTATACAGGAGAGGTGGTACAAACCTTCGATCAACTCAAAGAGACAGGAAGTATTGGAAATATGAAAGGTACTTATCGCTTAAATTTCAGCGATTATACTATACCGGGTGTTTATTACTTGAAGGCTGGCAATGCGGTGTCTCCACGCTTCCCAATCAATACTCAGGTCTATAATGGTACGGCTGATTTTCTATTGAACTACATGCGTCAGCAACGGTGTGGATATAATCCTTTCACGAAAGACAGTTGCCACGTGCATGACGCCTATATCGTTTATCATCCAACCAAATCAGGACAGCCTTTGGATGTTCGGGGTGGATGGCACGATGCTGCCGACTATTTGCAATATACGACTACATCGGCCAATGCCATTTATCAGATGCTTTTCGCATATCAGCAGAATCCACAAGCGTTCGGTGATGCGTACGATGCTGATGGCCATAAGGGTGCCAACGGTATTCCAGACATCGTTGATGAAATAAAATGGGGGCTTGATTGGCTTAATCGAATGAATCCGGAACCGGGAGAATTATATAATCAGATAGCAGATGATAGAGACCATGCGGGCATGCGCTTGCCACAAGATTGTCTGGTAGATTATGGATATGGTAAAGGAAAGGGACGTCCTGTTTATTATTGTAGTGGTGAACCTCAAGTAAGAGGTAAATTTATCAATGCAACGACTGGGGTTGCCAGTACGGCAGGTAAGTTTGCTTCATGTTTTGCTTTGGGTGCTCGTGTTCTGAAGGATTTCTATCCGGAGTTTGCGGCATTGATTGGATCTAAGGCAGATGCTGCTTATCAGGAAGGTGTCAAAAAACCAGGTGTTTGTCAGACGGCATCGGTTGTTTCTCCTTATATTTATGAAGAAGACAACTGGGTAGACGATATGGAATTGGGTGCTATGGAGTTGTTCCAGAGTACCGGTGATGTAAAATATTTGAATCAAGCAGTAGAGTATGGTCGTCGAGAACCGATAACTCCATGGATGGGAGCGGACAGCGCCCGTCATTACCAATGGTATCCGTTCATGAACATGGGGCACTATCATTTGGCAAAGGTGAATCATCCGAACATCAGCAAGGAATTTGCACGTAATATGCATAGCGGTATCCAACGTACTTATGAAAAGGCCGTAAACAGTCCTTTCTTGCATGGTATCCCTTATATTTGGTGCTCGAACAACTTGACCACGGCGATGTTGACTCAATGTCGTTTGTATCGGGAAATAACCGGCGATGAGCGTTATGCCGAAATGGAAGCTGCATTGCTTGATTGGCTCTTTGGATGTAATCCTTGGGGGACAAGTATGATTGTGGAACTTCCGCTTTATGGAGATTATCCGGTCCAGTCGCATTCATCGTATGTTATGTTACGTGCGGGCAATACGACTGGAGGTATTGTGGATGGTCCGGTTTATAGCAATATTTTCAACAATTTGATTGGGGTGAGCTTAAAGGGGCTTCCTTGGCAGCCGGGAGATGACTATGCTCGTTTCCAACCGGAACGTATGGTGTATCACGATGCCATTGGCGATTACTCGACCAATGAATGTACCATGGATGGTACGGCTTGTTTGACTTATTACTTGTCAAGTATGCAAGCAGAAGGCATGGAACAAGCAAATTTGGAAGCAGATAAGAACATTTATGTGAATGGTGGTATCGAACGTACCAATCCGGAGAAGAAGCAAATTACATTGGTCTTCACAGCTCATGATAAGGCTGATGGCGCAGAAACCATTATCCGTACATTGGAAAAAGAAGGCATTCAGGGTGCTTTCTTCTTTACCGGTAGATTCTATGAACTCTATCCTGAAATTATCCAACGCTTGTTGGATAAAGGTCATTATGTAGGTAGTCACAGCTATGGACACTTGCTCTATATGCCATGGGAAAATCCGGATTCTTTGCTTGTTACCCGTGAAGAGTTCGAAGCCGATATGATGAAGTGTTATGACTTGATGCGTAAGGCTGGCATCGAATACAAGGATGCTCCGCTGTACATTCCGCCATATGAGTATTATAACAAGGAGATAGCTGCATGGTCTAAGAGTATGGGTGTCCAAGTGGTTAACTTTACTCCAGGAACAGGTAGTAATGCCGACTATACCACTCCGGACATGAAGAATTATCGTAGCAGTCAGCAAATCTATGATAAAATCATGGCTTTGGAGAAGAAGGAAGGCTTGAACGGCCATCTGATGTTGATACATTTCGGAACGCACGATGACCGTACCGACAAGTTCTACAAGGGTTATATGGAAAAGATGATCAAGACCTTGAAGCGGAAGGGATATACATTTACTCCATTGCGTGAAGCGGTAGGATTCTGATAGACAAATAAAAAAGGAGGGTTTCGATTGAAATCCTCCTTTTTTCAGTGCGCGCGAAGGGACTCGAACCCCCACGCCTCACGGCACTAGATCCTAAGTCTAGCGCGGCTACCAATTACGCCACGCGCGCATTGCTTTTGATAAGCGGGTACAAAGATAAGCAAAAAAAATGAATCACCAAACTTTTGATGTTATTCTTTGTAATTTCGTAGATAAATCCGGGCGGTTTCGATGATGGTGTCGATTCCTTTACTCATGTCTTCGGAGCTCATGTCTACTTTGATGTCCGGCTCGATACCGAACTCCAAATGTTTCATGTTAGGATCGTACATGGGCGAAGCAGAGAAGCGGACCGACCAACCGTTGGGTAATTCGGAAGAGAAGGGGAGCCCTGAACCACCTCCGGTCTTATCACCGATAATGATGGCCTTCGGCATTTCTTTCATCTTGCCCACGAAATCGTTGGTGGAGCTATAAGCCCGTCGGTTGGTGAGTACGGCTACCGGCTTTTGCCAACGTACCCGGTCGGTAGCGGGTTCTACGTATACAGGCTCAGGAGAGGAGAAGTCGCTGTGCCCGGGACCTTGCTTATAACTGATGTATCCGGTGTGTATTTTTTCGTTGGTGAAACGGGCGGCTAGTCGTTCGGATAGCGTTAAAAGTCCGCCACCATTGTTTCGTACGTCCAGTATCAGTCCGTCGCAAATGGAGAGCTCATTGAGGATTTCATCCAGATTGCTTTCTCCGATGCCTGCACTGAAACTGCCATAATAAAGATAACCGATGTTGTCTTCCAAAATGGTGTATTTGATTCCGGCAGCGATAGCGTAATCCTTGCCTAAATAGATGCGCTGGATGGTATCCACGAAGTTGCTAGGATAGTTGTCGTACCATTCGCGGTATTGGGAGGTTTCATGGTTGGCTACCAGATTCACATGACCATCCCGGAGTTCTTCCAGCATCTCGGAAAGAACTTGGAAGAGTTCCTTTTTGGTCATGTCGTCGGTCAGTCGGTTATGGTATCGACGATAAACTTCGTCCCAATCCAATCCGTATTCCTCGTGCTTGTAGTCGAGGAAACAATACTTGGTGTCTATGGTGTTCCAGAGGGCTTCGAAATTGCCTTGGGGGGTATTGTCGGGTACGTCCTCGGTGATGCAGGAAGTGATGCAGAATGTGAGGATAAGAAGTATGCATATCTTGTCATTCAGAACGGAACGAAGTGTAGTGAAGAATCTCGGAAACATAAAGTGGATGATACCGAGATTCTTCGCTTCGCTCTGAATGACAGATAATTTAGAATGACCGATGATTCTGAATGACAAATCGTTTATAGTGTTTCTTTTCATATTCATTTATACGGATTGACTAACTGAAAATGCTTTACAAAACCAATCATCAGCGCATGCGACCAGGCATGACTTTTCAATTCATTCACTTTGGCTTGTTGGATGTCGCAGATGTAGCCCACTCGTAATGTAGTCGACTTGATCGGGAAGTCGAGGGTGAGGAACTGGCGGACAGAAGGTTGGTTGTGCAAGGAGGTGAAACAGATATTCTTACCGAAATCTTTGGAAATGGACATCTCATAATACGGTTGACCATATTCGGGAGAAAACATTACTCCTAGCAAAGGGACATTCAACTGATAGCGCAGCATGAACGGATGCTCCTTGATATGAAAACGATACATGGCGATACCCGATGCGCCCAGGTTAACATAAGCCTTGGCATTGACTGGATTATTGGAGTTGCGGAAGTTGTAGATCATCCCTCCATTCAGGTCAAGGTTGGGGCCTGCCAAAAGCGTCAGTTGTTCGTTGATTGGGAATTGGTAATGATAAGCCAAGTTCCAATTCGCCAGGAAGGAAAATTCACTTCCGCTGCCTGCCTTGTTCTCAGTCATGGATACATTCGCCTGAAAGAGGCTTTGGCGGGATACATTTCCGTCCATAAGTTTGGTTTTCCGCATGTTCTCGCGGAGGATACGAAGCTCTGGTCCCGTATATTCCATGGGGGAGAGGTAGGTATCCAATAAGTTGGTGTGCCCGATGCCGTAGAGGGTGGCACGCATCACGTATCGATGATTTTGCAAACTATCCTCCTGCGCTTGTACTTTCAGCATGCACAAACACAGGAGGATGATGCTTAGTAGGGTTCTTTTCATTCGTTAAAACAATTTCATTTGTCCAGTCAGTTCGTCGAGGATGTCCGAATCACTCTTTCCACTGTCGGGGTCTTCGTTGATGGGGTCTTCCACCTCTTCGGTCGGTTCTTCCGGTTCCGGATAGCGGAGAGGCATCAGCTCAGTAATGGTATCTACCTTGAAGGTGGTGATACGCTTACCCTTCGCTTTGTAGCTCTTGATGCCGATGAATTCTTCCACATCGATGTCGAGAGCTTCGCGGAAAGCATCGCTTCCACCAAAGGTTACACCGATGCGCGGATATACCACGTCGGTCATCAGGATGAGCTGGTTCTGTTTGTTCTCGCCCAGGAAGTTCAACTTCTTGTTGCTTGCCTCGAAGGTGAATCGCTTGAGGTATGGATAGCCTTGTTGGTCGGCATCGTAGAGCGCTACACTCCACACCTTGTTGGCATCGAACTTCTCTATGATGCGGATGCCCGGATCGTAGTGGTTGTTCAAGTCGAAGTTGGTGGTATAGAAATCTCCGTTCTCCATGATGACCAGAATCAAGTCTTCGCTATGGAATTCACCCAGGTATTGGCCACGTTCGTCGTAGTTCAAGCGGAGGATATCCGGATCGAACCACACCTTGCGTCCACCGAGGGTAGAGCCACCCCGTTGCTTCAATACAATCTTATGTACATCATTCTTGGTGAGGATGTTACCCATGGACTGACGGCCCTTGATGTTGATTTCGCTGAAATCCTTTTCGAAGACAATCTTCTTGATTTTCGGATTCGGCTTGTGGGTTACCTTGATGATTTCCGCTTCACCGTTCGGGTTCACGGTGAAGTATACGATGCGGGAACCCGGATTGCCTTGCGTCACATCATATTCACGGTCACGGGTAATGGACGTGATATTGAATCGCTTGATGTAGTAGAAGCCCGCCTTTCCGTCTCGGTACACCACGTTGTAAATGGTGCGCTTGTCGTTCTTCTTGAATACATCCACGTGCAATACGTTCTTGCCCACGAAGAGCTTGTCTGCCACACGTACCACCTTGTATCGACCATCCTTATAGAATAGGATAACATCGTCGATGTCCGAGCAGTTCGCCACGAACTCGTCTTTCTTGAGTGAGGTTCCGATGAATCCTTCCTCGCGGTTGATGTATAGTTTTTCGTTGGCTTCCACTACCTTGGCTGCTTCGATGGTATCGAAGTTGCGGAGCTCGGTACGGCGCGGATAGTTTTCGCCATATTTGTTCTTCAGCATTTCGTACCAGTCGATGGTGTAGTTTACGATGTGAGCCAACTTGAAATCGATTTCTTCAATTTCTTCCTTGATACGGGCGATGTTCTCGTCCGCTTTATCCTTGTTGAACTTCAGGATGCGAGCCATCTTGATTTCCATGAGGCGAAGGATATCCTCCTTGGTTACTTCACGCACGAACATCGGATAGAACGGAGTGAGTCGTTCGTCGATGTGTTCGCAAGCGGCATCCATGTTCTCTGCTTGTTCAAATTTCTTATCTTTGTAAATACGCTCTTCGATGAAGATCTTTTCGAGCGAAGCGAAGTGAAGGCTTTCCAACAATTCCCCTTTGCGGATTTCAAGCTCTTTTCGAAGCAAACCGAGGGTGTTGTCTGCCGACTTTCTGAGCACATCGCTTATGGTGAGGAAGTGAGGCTTCTTTTCGTCGATGACACAGCAGTTGGGTGAAATGCTCACCTCGCAATCCGTGAATGCATAGAGCGCATCCAGTGTCTTGTCCGACGATACACCCGGTGCCAGATGCACGAGGATTTCTACCTTTTCGGAAGTCAAGTCCTCTACCTTGCGAATCTTGATTTTGCCTTTTTCACTGGCTTTCACGATGGAATCGCATACGGTAGTCACGGTCTTTCCGAACGGTATTTCGGTGATGGCAAGTGTCTTGTTGTCCACCTTGTTGATTTTGGCGCGGACTTTTACCACACCGCCACGTTCGCCGTCGTTGTAGCGTGATA
>SUXY01000089.1 GCA_015060705.1 Bacteroides sp.
TTTAATAATAAAGAAAATACGAGACTCATTTCTGAATCCCGTATTCTACATTTACACAAAATTATGTATAGTGCCTCTTTGATAGTACACGCAAACACAAAATACTCCTATACGCATCCATGAAAAGACGTATCATTTTATCAAAAAAAGATGATACGTCTATATAATGATATGTAATCGTATCATTTAGGTAATCTCGAACCTCCTTCAAGCACATAAGGGCTTACCAGAAGCTCTTCCAATTTTTCCTTAATCAAATTACCACGCAAGTTGTTGTGGACAATACTTCCATCAGGTGCAAAAAGGATGATACGAGGAATACCACTAAAACCATACAGTTCCATTGGTTTCATTCCTACATTGATGATGCTTTTCCAGTTGACATCAAAGTCCTTCAACATCTTCTTCGATGCTTCGAGCTGATCCCACACCATAACCGTCACCATATCAAAATTTGTATGTTTATAGGTGTTATAAACATTGGCAAGAACTGGCATTTCAGCCTTGCAAGGACCACACCAACTCGCACTGAAATCCACAATCACATACTTGCCCTTGCCCACATAGTCCGAAAGTTTGACCTTGTTTCCATTCACATCTTCTCCTTCAAAATCGATGAATGGTTGACCGATAGCCATTTTACGGGATTGGTTGATTTTTGCTATTTCATCTTGAATGATAGCACGTGAAAGAATCCAAGGTCCTAAATGCGGATAAATATCGTCCAACATTTCGGGAGTTGAAAAAGCGAAATAAGATTGAAGAGCTGCGGCTCCTGCCTCATCATTAGAATGTTTCAGGATGAAAGGCTTCATCACTTCTTTCATAATCCCTCTCCTAATATCAAAATCATATTCCAAATCATTCAGTTTCCTGATACGGATTTTCCTATCCATTTTCCCTTGAATGATGCTTTGGCGAAGAGAATCTATGATGAAACTTACTTTCTTGTCCAATCGGGCGAACTCAGCATATGCTTCATTGAGTGGAGTTCCCGAAGGATACATCCACGTTTCCATATCCACATTTACCACTCCCTCTTCGACAATGAAGTTCCCAAAGTATTGCCCCATTTCCATACGGCAATACATGGCACTATCTGCCATACCATGGTACTCAAAATGATTGTCTTTGATCGTTGCTTTCCCAATATAGGAGCTATTGCTATACCGATAAATGGGTATTTGTTGTCCATCGAAAGCCGAAGTCGGTATAGTTCCCTTCAAAGTATAACGGAAGAAGCCTTTCGGTAGTTCATCTGTCAATCGAATCCCTCGAATGTTCCAACCGCCTTTATGATTTCCTTCCGAAAAGCTGAAACTCTTAGCTTTTTCTGGTAACGGTTCAAATTCCAACAGGAAACGCATCTTTCCACTTTCCGGCAAAAAGCATTCTTTATCCAGTTCAATACCTTTATGTTTCAACAACTTGTATTGCTTACCGCCATCCGTATAGAGATGAACATCCCTTCTCAATCGTACCCAATTCTTTGGAGGGCCCACTACCTCCATGTTGAGAATAGTAGCCGTATCATTGCAGACTACCCGAAGTATCTCAATCGCCCGGGAACTTTTTTCCTTGTAACTTGGATAATCTACAATCAAAGTCTCTCTCTTTCCGTTTAATAGAATGAAAAATGCCAATAGAGCTATAACCACTAAACTACCCGAAATAATCAATGTATTCTTTTTCATATTCATATGTTTTCGTAATTCAATGATAAACTTTTTTATTAAATACGTCTATTACTTTTCCTAAAGCCCTTTTCATTCCAACTCAAAGCTGACTATCGTCGGTTCCGGAACATTAGCGGTTGCATACATCACTTGCTCCTCGTCATCAATACAGAACCGGGTGATTGGCACATCAAGCTGATATGTTTTCAAGAGATTGCCCGTCCAATCGTAGACATAAACCGTTTCTCCTTCGAATGCAGACAATCTGTATTCCTTGTATGTGCGCCCTGAATACAAGGCATACACATGCTTGTCCGTTAGAGCCAAATCCAGGTAGCACTCCGGATAGTTCGAGTCGTGTGCCGAACCATATGCCCCTTCACGACGCATATCCGGTTTATAATGTCCATATCCGTCAATGACCTCTCCAACCTTTTTCATCATCTTGTTCTCCACTTTGTACAGGTGCACCTGCTTGGCGCCATGAAACGCATAAGCCACATAGCCATTGTCATTCACACGCAAAGTACCCTGATAAGCCATGGCACGGAAGCGGACCGGAATATTCTTCTCTGCATCGTCTTTATAAGGATATTCATCGGATACGGACAGTACCGTACCTTCCTTATCTATCAAAGCCAACATAGCCCCATTCGTTTCGCCATTCAAGATAAAAAGTTCTTCCGATAATGGAACGATATTGAAAGTCATGAAGGCTTTGTTTTTAAACATTCTCGACAATCCGACCATGTTCCCATCGGCATCCAAGGATATCATATTCACATCGTTCTTTCCTTGGTCAAAACATGCCCACCGTCCGTCTCCCAACGCCTTCAAGCCACAAGGGTGAATAAGCTCATCAGGGCCTTGTCCTTTGGCACCGAACATACCCCGATACCGATTATTAGCCAAGTCCACTCTATGGAACAATGAATCTTGCTGAATATCCAGCACGAGCAAACAATCCCCCTCTTTCTGAATATCTCCAGGACTACCGATCATCATGTCCGGAAAATCCAACACTTCATGTTGCAATTGTTTTATTTCCGGCTGTCTTTTATCTTCGGTGCAACCAACCAGAAGGAAAAGCATAAATAACAGTGTCAACTCCTTTTTCATATTCTTCTTTTATTTGTAACATTGTAACATGTAACAAAACCGTTTACAACTTCTTTCCATTCAACAACATTCGTTTCGGCTCAAAATAATCGTCATGCGCTCCATTACGGAAGAAGTCCTCTACCTTGATTTTCTCTACTCTCCGACGGGCTCTTTGATACATTGTCTGCACATCAGGCATCGGCTTGCCTTCATCATCCAATGCTACCTGCTTGTTTTTCGGGACGAGAGCCATGTACTTTTCGTAATAATGGACGGCATTGGTATAATCCTTCTGACGGTCGTAGATTTCGGCTATCTGAAAGAACAGTGTATATTTCTTGGTGTAAGGATAAGCCTCCTTCATGGCCTCTATCTTTTCGTATGGGTCGGCCTTGGGAAGGTATCTGTAACACTCCAACAGGCCATCATATAGACGGGCCATCAAGCTATCTTCCGGCACTACAATGTCGAACGCTTTGTTCATGTATGCCAACCCTTCTTCCTTCCACGAAGTACGGGCACACGACTTGGCCAAATAGTAAAGTACATTCACATCGTACGGATTCTTCTTATGTGCTTCCAACAAGTTCTCCTGAGAACCATAGAACCAATTGTCGCCATAGTGGCTGATACCAAGATAATACAAGGTAGTGAAACTACGGTCGCCCATGGACTTGAGCGCTTCGTAACGCAAAACCGCGGTCTTGTACTCCTTGAGCATGCAATACGCCTTGGCATTCTGACGGTTCACATCTACATTAAGCGTGTCGGTGAGGCGATATGTCTCCGTCACACTCACAGCATCGGCAAACTGATTGTTGTTGTTGAAGATGGAAGCAATGTGCGCCACGGTCTGCCCGTCGAGCGAGTCACGACGATAGGCGGCATTATAGGCAAAGAAGGCATTGCTCAACATATCCGGATTACTGATGGCCATACCCTCGTATGCCATACCCAGGAACTTATATCCCGTGGCAGAGACCGCATCTCTTTCCAACCAAGCATGAGAAGCATCACGGGCCGATTCGTATTTCTCCGAAGTCAGCAACGAACGGATGTATTGTTGACGGAAGAACTTATTTTCAGGTTGGAGAGCTACCGCTTTGGCATAGCAGATGCCTGCTTGGTCTGCACGATTGGTCTGCCTGTAACACTCTGCCAATTCTATCAATATTTTAGTGTCTGTGCTATCTGCTTTCAAGAGTGAGTTCCATTCCTTCAACGCTTCGGCATGTCGGTTCATGGCCTTCAAGGCTTGCGCCCGTAGTGGGGTAAGCAAGGAATCGCCACATGCGGGAGCTATCTGTGCGATGGGTGTTTCATAATCATAGACTTCCATTGCCTTGCGAAGGTCTGTCTCGGATTGGGCATTCGCCAATAAAGGGAGGAAGGTTAATAGGAGCGTTATCAGGTTTTTCATGGCTTCATAATTAATGTCATTCAGACGACCGAAGGGAGGAAGACAAGTTGTTGAGGACTTCGTCCGAAAAATCTCGGAAGCATATAGTAAATGTTTCCGAGATTCTTCGCTTCGCTCTGAATGACAAATCAGAGTTTAAGTATTAATTCTCTTTCTTCTTGGTAGTAATCTTAATTACACCGTCCTTGGCTTTATCGCCAAATTCGGCTACAGCTGTTGCATTCTTCAATACCGAAATGGATTGAATCTGGTCTGGAGAAATCTTCGACAATATATCTGTACCGTTTCCTTTCACCTCGCCATCCACCACAATCAAAGGAGATTTGCCTTCTGCACCATGGACTTTTGTTCCCGTATACCGACTTCTCAGATGGTTCTTCACCAAATCTACATTATCACTATCCGCATCCTTATCCACTTTCAGATTAATATGTTGGATAGAAGCAGCTTCTTCGTTCTTCGGTGCTGGACTTTGCAGACGGAACATGATTGGCATGGTGTACTTCACGGCTACCGCCTTGCCTCTCTGCTTACCCGGTTTCCATTTCGGCATCAGGCTGACTACACGGATAGCTTCGGCATCGAGGTCTGGATTGACACCACGCAGGGTATGAACATCGGAGATACTACCGTCTCTTTCCACCACAAACTGAACAATCACACGACCTTCAATCTTGGCTTGCTGGGCTGCAACCGGATATTTGATGTTCTTGGCAAGGAACTTCATGGCTTCGCCCATACCACCCTGGAATTCAGGCATTTCTTCTACAACTTGGAAGATGACTTTTTCTTGTGGTTCTTCCGTTTCTTCCACTTCAACCTTCGTATACTTCACTTCTTCTTTCGGAGTTTGTGCAACGACTACCATTTCTTCCATCGGTTGAACATCGTCTCTCATCAAAATAGTCAAAGGAGATTCATCCTTCACCACCACCGATTGAGTTTGATAACCCACAAACGACACTTGTATGACATCGCCTTTCTTTACCAGCAAAGTAAACTTACCATCCATATCGGTCAAGGTTCCCATCGTTGTACCTTTAATCAGTACACTGGCACCCATTACCGGAACATTCTTTCTTTCGGCTTCTACCACCGTTCCGGAGAGTTTAAACTTCTCATCCGAAGAATTTTCCACACTTTTAACCTCTTCCGCTTTCACGATTGAAGTTAAATCATTAACTTTGGCATTTGAAATCTCAACGAGTTCGTTGGAGACTTCAGGACGGGCAAATGCAGCTACTGCTACAGCAGCTAGCGGAAGTACATAAGCATACTTCAAGCGTGCCCATGGATTGGATTTTTTCTTGATCATCATAGTGATACGCTTTTTAAGTGAACTGTGATTAAAGCTGTTGGCAATAGAGTAGAGCCTTGCGCCAACGGCTTTTTTAATGATTAATAATTGATATGTTTTAGCATCGATGCCATTTTCAATCACCCACTCGTCGGCTTCGTACTCGTGGACAGTCTGCAATTCTTGCTTCAAGAGCCATGCCGCCGGATTGAACCATTGGAAGAAAATGCATCCTTCCGCTAGTAACAAATCCCACGAATGACGGTTCCGGATATGCGCCCGTTCGTGCGTCAGTACCGCATCGCCGCTTTCCTCCAAATCGTATTTCGAAACCGCAATGCTCTTCATCCAGCTGAAAGGTGCCACTTCCTTTGCATCATGTACAAAGAGCGTAATCCCATCTTCCAAACTTTCCTTGCGAGAAGTACGGAGCAAGCGAAGCATTCTTCCCAACGACCACAGATGTCGGCCCAAGAAGAACAAGATACCCAACAGATAGATCAACAACAAGAGCGCTCTCCACGGGAAAGGAGTCGAAACCTCTTCCATCACAGGAGCCGGTCCTGTCATCAAAAGAATATCTTCCAACGCTATAAAAGGTTGGTTCATTTCCGATGCTTCCTGAGTGGTTACCTCGATCAAAGGCACTAAGCAAGAGAGCAACAATACCCCCAAAAGCGCCAAGCGGTTGAACCGATGGAAAGTCTCCTTGCTCAACAACAACCGGTAGAACAAGTAGAATACCGCCAAACAGACGGATGTTTTCAATATGTAGACAAAGAAGATTCCCATATTTTTATTTATCTGTTAGCATTCTCTACCTCACGAATCAGGTCCTTCAATTCATCCAACGAAATATCTTCTTCCTTCACCAACGAAGAAACCAATCCCAAATACGAATTATTAAAATACTTGCTGATGACTCCTCGCAACGTCTTCTTCTTGACATCTTCGCGTGAAACCAACGCATAATACTGATACGAATTGCCGAATGCCCGATGACCTACATAACCTTTCTCCTCCAGTCCACGGACAAAAGTGGACAAGGTATTGAAATGAGGACGAGGTTCATCGTAAAATTCCACGATTTCCTTCACGAACAACGGGCCCTTTTCCCAAAAGTAACCCATGATTTCTTCTTCTCTAGCACTTAATGTCTTCATAAGCTTTCATTCTTTTCGACAAAGAAACTAAATAAATTCGTTCCCAAACGAATCTAATTAGTTAAAAAAGTGAAAACACACAAAAAAAGACCCTCAAACGTATTGTTCAAGAGTCTTTTAGTAGCGGGACCCGGGATTGAACCGGGGACCTCATGATTATGAATCATGCGCTCTAACCAGCTGAGCTATCCCGCCATCATTTCAATAAAAAAACCGCCAGGCGTGGAAGCCACCCAACGGCAAAATCTTTTTTGGTAGCGGGACCCGGGATTGAACCGGGGACCTCATGATTATGAATCATGCGCTCTAACCAGCTGAGCTATCCCGCCAT
>SUXY01000090.1 GCA_015060705.1 Bacteroides sp.
TGGATGCTTCTGTTCCTCGGGGATATGTACTGGTAACCTATCAGCAACTTCCGTTGGGCTTCGTGAAGAACATTGGTAATCGGGCAAATAATCTCTATCCGCAGGAGTGGCGCATCCGTAGCGGCTATCTGCCGGAAGAAATTGTGACTGTGGGGTAAATCTCTTGAAATATTTTCTCCCGAAAGGCTTCTTTTACAAAGATAAAGTAGTAACTTTGCATCGTCTTTTGGAAATATTATATTAAAAATCTATATTATGTTTAAAATTTTCCCTGGTTTTCATTTGGTAGAAGAATACCAAAAGAAAAGAAAAGAAAGACGTTTGGCTGATGACCAGACCCTTTCGAAGACTATCAAGATCATTGCCGCTGTCGGCATTTCATTAATTTTGTGGTTGCTTCCGACCGATACATTCGGTATTGAAGGTTTGACTTATGTAGAACAACGCGTCATCGCTGTGTTTGCATTCGCTACCTTGATGTGGATCTTCGAAGCCGTTCCTGCTTGGGTTACTTCGGTTATCGTGATGGTGGTGTTGCTTTTCACCTCTTCGGATAGTGCCTTGTGGCTCTTCCGTGAAGGTTACGATGCAGAAGCATTGGGTAAGCTCATTAAGTACAAATCAATTATCTACTGTTTCGCTGACCCTATCATTATGCTGTTCTTGGGTGGTTTCATTTTGGCGATTGCCGCTACCAAGACAGGTATGGACTGTGCATTGGCTAAGGTGATGCTGAAGCCGTTCGGTACTCAGTCAAAGTATGTGTTGTTGGGCTTCGTGTTGGTAACAGGTATCTTCTCTATGTTCTTGAGTAACACGGCTACTGCTGCGATGATGTTGACTTTCTTGACTCCGGTTTTGAAGGCTCTCCCGGCTGACGGTAAGGGTAAGATTGCTTTGGCGATGGCTATTCCTATCGGTGCCAACATTGGTGGTCTTGGTACACCTATCGGTACTCCTCCGAATGCGATTGCCTTGAAGTATTTGAACGACCCTGAAGGTTTGAACATGAACCTTGGTTTCGGTGAATGGATGATGTTCATGTTGCCGTTCACTATCTTGATTCTCATCATCGGTTGGATGCTGTTGTTGAAATTGTTCCCATTCAAACAGAAGACTATCAACTTGGTTATCGAAGGTGAAGCCAAGAAGGACTGGCGTTCTATCATCGTTTATATCACTTTCGCTGTAACCGTATTGTTGTGGGTAACTGACAAGGTGACTGGTGTGAACTCTAACGTGGTAGCCTTGCTTCCGGTAGCCGTATTTGCCGGTATCGGTGTGATTACCCGTCGTGACTTGGAAGAAATCAACTGGGCTGTACTTTGGATGGTTGCCGGTGGTTTCGCCCTTGGTGTTGCCTTGAACGAAACAGGTTTGGCTGCTAACTTGATTAATGCTATTCCATTCAACACATGGCCGGTATTGGCTGTATTGATTGGCTCGGGTGTTATTTGTTATACTTTGTCCAACTTCATCTCGAACACAGCTACTGCTGCCTTGCTCGTGCCAATCTTGGCCGTTGTGGGTAAGAGTATGACAGCCGAATTGGCTCCTATCGGTGGTGTGGCTTGCTTGCTCATCGGTATTGCCGTGGCTGCTTCTGTAGCAATGATTCTTCCGATTTCTACTCCACCGAATGCATTGGCTCACGGTACTGGTATGATTGAACAGAAGTATATGGCCAAGTCTGGCTTGATTATGGGTATCATCGGCTTGGTATTGGGCTATGGCATGTTGGTATTGCTTGGCTCTATCGGTTTCTTTGGATAAGAAGACCACATAATAAATATCTTTAGGAACCGCCGTGGGAAGACAGACTTTCTCACGGCGGTTTCTTTATACCCGTTTTTTTCATTATCTTTGCCCCTTCAATTGAAAAATAGAAAGCTTATGATAGTTTGCATTGCCGAAAAACCGTCCGTTGCCCGCGATATTGCGCACGTATTGGGAGCCGACTCATTGCGCGACGGATATATGGAAGGGAACGGATATCAGGTGACTTGGACATTCGGCCACCTTTGTACCTTGAAGGAGCCGCATGACTATACTCCTTCGTGGAAGTCATGGAGCTTGTCCAGCCTTCCGATGATTCCTCCCCGTTTCGGCATCAAACTGATTGAACATGACCAAGGTATCGAGAAGCAGTTCCGAACCATCGAAAAACTGATGCAGGCTGCAGATGAGATTATCAACTGCGGGGATGCCGGCCAGGAAGGGGAACTCATACAGCGTTGGGTGATGCAGAAAGCCGGAGCCAAGTGCCCGGTAAAACGTCTGTGGATTTCATCGTTGACCGAAGAAGCAATCCGCGAAGGTTTTAAAAGCTTGAAAGACCAAAAAGAATATCAACCTTTGTATGAAGCAGGATTGAGTCGCGCTATCGGCGATTGGGTGTTGGGCATGAATGCCACCCGCCTCTATACCTTAAAGTATGGACAAAATCGTCAGGTGCTTTCTATTGGTCGGGTGCAGACTCCGACGCTCGCATTGATTGTCAATCGCCAACTTGAAATTGAGCACTTCGAACCCAAGCAATATTGGGTGTTGTCTACACTCTATCGGGATACCACTTTTACTGCTATTTTAAAAAGAAGCGAAGAAGACTTGATGGCAGACATCGAAAAGCAGAAAGAGAAGGCCGAGAAAGCCGGTCAGCCTTTCGATGTGGGGGAAGCCTTGCGAAAAGCAGAGGAAAACAACCCAGGCATTGAACCGATTGCGAGCGAAGAGCAAGGGGCTGCTTTGCTTGAACGCATCAAGGAGGCTCCATTTACTATTACTTCGGTAGGGAAGAAAGAAGGTAAGGAAGCACCTCCTCGATTGTTTGACTTGACATCCCTTCAGGTGGAATGTAATAAGAAGTTCGGATACTCGGCTGATGAAACCTTGCGTCTTATACAATCGCTATACGAAAAGAAGATTACCACTTATCCACGTGTAGACACCACCTTTTTGAGTGATGATATTTATCCGAAATGCCCGAACATTTTGGCCGGATTGAAGCCTTACGAGAAATGGACGGCTCCGTTGGCTGGTAAAACCTTGAATAAATCGAAGAAGGTATTTGATAATAGTAAAGTTACCGACCACCATGCCATTATTCCTACCGGACAGAATCCGATTAATCTGACCGATATGGAAAAGCGGGTGTTCGATTTGGTGGCCCGTCGTTTCATTGCGGTGTTCTATCCCGATTGTAAGTTCTCAACCACAACTGTTATCGGTGAGACAGACGGCATCGAGTTCAAGACTACTGGCAAGCAGATATTGGATATGGGTTGGCGGGTGATTTTTGCCAAGCCACAGACAAATTTACCCGATGGAATGGGGGAAAATGACACTGACCCATCGGATGAAGAACGTTCGTTGCCTGCTTTCAGAAAGGGAGAAAACGGACCTCATATACCGAAGTTAGACGAGAAATGGACACAGCCTCCACGTCCTTACACCGAAGCGACTTTGCTTCGTGCCATGGAAACGGCTGGTAAGTTGGTAGACAATGACGAGCTTCGCGATGCCTTGAAGGAAAACGGAATCGGCCGTCCTTCTACCCGTGCTGCCATCATTGAGACCTTGTTCAAGCGCCATTATATAAGGAAAGAACGAAAGAACCTCATAGCCACCCCTACTGGCATCGAGCTCATCGGACTCATCCGTGAGGAATTGTTGAAGTCTGCCGAACTCACCGGCATTTGGGAAAAGAAACTACGCGAAATTGAACGTAAGAGTTATAGTGCCGTCACTTTTCTGGACGAACTGAAGCAGATGGTGGGCGAAATCGTGCATAGCGTGTTGAGTGACAACTCTAACCGTCGTGTGACGATGGTGGAAACACCTGCCAAGAAGGAAGCTGCTCCGAAGGAACCAACTAAAAAGAAGCGCGCCTCTACTCCCAAGAAGCAGAAAGCAGAAACGGCAACAGCTATCGTAAAGGTAGACGATTCGATGCTGGGTAAGGCTTGTCCCGTATGCGGCAAAGGTATCATCATCAAGGGAAAGACAGCTTATGGCTGCTCGGATTGGAAGAATGGATGTACTTTCCGGCAAGGATTTTAAAAAAAGAAACGATGGTGTGCCCAAAAAAGAAGTGGATGCGTATTTCGACACATCCACGTTTTTTGTTTTCTCTAGCAGGCAAAACTATTTTCTTTTACTGCCTGTATGTGAAAATACCGTTTCCTTCACTTTTTCCTTCTTGTCTAAGGCTATGCGGGATGGTGTCGGGTATTCCAACTTTTCCAATTCCGCAATGGCATCACGCATATCGTTGAGTAGCATATCTGCCATGTCACGGCTGAAACCTTGGCGTACCACAATACGCATTACCACACGGTCTTCGATGTTTTTCGGCATGGTGTAGGCAGGTACCATCCATCCGTTTTGTTTCAATCGGTCCTGAAGGTCGAAGAGCGTCCACTTGGAAGTCTTATCGTAAGTAGAACACATCATCCAGATAAAGAGCGGATTCACCACTTCCTTACCATAGTTCACGAATGGTTTCATCTTGCCGATTTCTTCATGCAAGTATCTTGCAATGGCCATCGAGTTCTCTTGTACTTGCTTGTAGCCTTCGAAACCAAGACGGATGAACTGATAGTATTGGCCGAGAACTTGTGCCCCCGGACGAGAGAAGTTGAGGCCTACTTGCGTGATGTCGGCACCAAGGTAGTTTACGGAGAAGGACATCTTTCCCGGAAGGTATTTCTTGTCTTTCCAAACTACCCAGCCCAAGCCCGGATAAACGAGACCGTACTTATGGCCGGAGGTGCTGATGGAAAGTACCCATTTCAAGCGGAAATCCCATTTCTTTTCGGGATGGATAAATGGGAGAATGAAACCACCCGAAGCTGCATCCACGTGAATGGGAATATCATGGCCGGTGCGTTTGTTGTATTCATCAAGGGCAGCATCGAGGGCTTCCACGTCATCGTTGAGACCTGTCCACGTCACGCCTTGAATAGGTACCACGCAGATGGTATTTTCATCGCAAAGGTCGATGACGGCCTTCGGGTCGAGGGTAATCTTGTCGAGGGTAAGGGGGACGGTACGCATTTCAATTTGCCACAAGTCGGCGAACTTTTCCCATACTACTTGATAACCGGTAGAGATGATGAAATTCGGCTTGTCAGTCGGCTTGCCTTGTGCTTCTCTACGTTCCTTCCATCGGAGCCAAGCCGCTACGCCTCCCAACATACATGCTTCGGACGATCCGATGGCCAAGGCACCGGTTTTCCACTTGTTCTGTTCGGGAGAGTTCCATAGATTGGCCATGATGTTGATACACTTGGCGCACATCACCGCCACACGGGGGTATTCCGTTTCGTCGATGTAGTTCAGGGCGATGGCTTCGTTCATCAACTTGGTGGCAAACTTGTCCATGTAGGTGGTGACGAAAGTCGCGAGGTTGAGGCGAGGTTGGGTTTGTGCAAAGGTCTCGTCCTTTACCATCTGATAGGCGATGTCCGGTCTTGTTCCTTTGGCAGGAATCTTATCGACAGGTGCCGGTTGCAACATTTCTTTGGAGCCGAACACATCGGCATTGAAGTCTGATTTTTCCATACTTGTTTTAGTTTTAGGAGTTAAAAATTATATTGAATCATCGCATTTAGTCGATGAGCATTCCCCGATTCGCCATCGTGGTTATGACGATTCCCGTACAGGAACTCAACCCCCACTTGACAATTATTGAACGGCGTGTAGAAGGCATTTGCCACTACATACTGCCCATATTTGTACGCCGAATCGCTCAACGAAGCTTGGTCGTACAGACGGCACTGGCTATACGAAGCCGACACGAAGAAGTTCTTGCAGAGGTTGTATTGCAAGCCCCCCACGATACCCAGGGCATACGGAGCCTTCAACTTTCCGTTATCTCCATCGGGAATCAAGTCGTAGCCCAAACCGCCCAAATCATTCAGGTAATCGGCATAGCCATGACCATATGCTGCTTGATAATAAAAGGTGATGCGGGGAGAGAAAGCAATCATCCCGCTGAGTTGGGAAGCCAAGCCGATGACATATTTATTCTTCCCTTCCATCAAATTCCGATACGAAAGGAAACGAAGCAAGTTGGACCAGCGGATGTGGCTTTTCCCATCGTTCCATTCGTATTGAACGTATGATGGTAAGTCGGGAATCCGTTGCTTGATGCTTTCGGAAACATTGGGGAGGGTGGTATAGGTGGCAGAAGGCATTTCGATGGCGCTTGCCATACTCCAATGCTCGTTAAACCGATGATGATATTGCAGCATCATGTTTCGGGCACAGACGGTTCCCGACGGTCCTTCGAAATCGATGGTGGGAGGTGCGGCGGCAGGGTCGCAGAACGTACTCCAAGCCTTGCCGACTTTCAATGCGCCTAATTGGATGTAGGCTTGTCGGAGACGCATATTGTAGCTTCCTTCTCCTTGTCCCCGAAAATCACTTTCCACATAAACTGTGAAATCACCGACGGCTGTCCGCTTGCCTATCAACTTCAGGAAGAGGCGCGAGGTGGAGGCATCCATTTGGAACTGGTTCCGCATATTGGGCTGCTTCGGTACGGGGATGTCTGCCGTCACAAAGTCGGGACTGTTGGAGATGCCGTTCATATCGACCGACATGGTTCCTTTGACATAACCACCGATGCCCAAGGCTACCCGTCCTTTCCGATCGAGGAAGAGGAAACGGGGCGCACGTGGGTCTTGGAAGTGAAGCCCATTTGCTTCATAGATGGCCTTAATGGTCTCGTTGTCGCTAGGATAAGGCTCGTCCGTAATGATGATTGACGGACGGACGGTATCCGGGAGAATGGTTTGTGCCTGGGTCGCTCCGCATCCGATAGCGAGTCCCAAGCCGATAAGGTATTTCCTTTTCATCGTTATAATTACATTTAGGCTCTTAAGTTGTCATTCAGAGCGGAACGTAGTGTAGCGAAGAATCTCGGGTACATCCACTTTGTGTAACCGAGATCCTTCCTC
>SUXY01000091.1 GCA_015060705.1 Bacteroides sp.
GAATTACCATTCCCGCCGGCACACCTTCCTCAAACCCGAGGTAGAAGCCATTGTAAAGCATTTGGGAGAGCCTTGACAGGGCTCTTTCCGGATGGCCTCGGTCAGTCAGTCAATAAGTCAGTTATTTAATTTCGTGGTTCTATTGATAAGAAAAAAACTATCCATAAGTATATATAATTATATATACTTATGGATAGAATTTTTATATATGATTGTCAGTCAAAATAAACAATTGACTTATTGACTGACTGACTGATTTCTTTCGTGCCTCAAAAACAGAGTTGAAAAGTTGCATATCTGAGGAATACCCGTTACATTTGTACTTGTAAAAAATCTATTATGTTAAAATATGGCAACTAAACCCTATCCTCAAACAGAAGAAACACCTTGTTCGTTGAATGAACCGGCAGTGGAATATCATGCTGATTCAAAGTATATTCCAACTCCATCCGTCATAGAATCTCTCTGTCGTGCGGAAGAAGACTATAAGGCTGAATGGATACGCCCACATACTTTGGAAGAAATCCATGCAATATGCGATGAAGCAGAAGCCGATGATGAAGCGGAAAGACTTTTGAGCTGTGATTATGTACATTCCGAAATGAAACGCCTAAATCCATGGTTATGCAAGTAAAGTGGACGCAGCGCGCTCTGAAACGATTGAACATTGCTGTGAATTATGGATTACATGAGTTTGGTGAAATAACTGCTTTCCGTTTTTATAAAAGAGTATTAAGTTACGAAACTCTTCTTGCTGTTAATCCGTATATGGGAAAAGTAGAAAAGGCACTAAAGAATAGAGCTACAGAATATCGTTCTTTGGTAATTCATCCACACTTCAAGTTAATCTATTATGTGAATGAAAAGAAGCAATGTGTGGTCATTACTTATCTTTTCGACACCCGTCAGGATCCTGAAAAACTTCCTTATTAAATATCAATAAAAGGATAGTTCAAAAGAATTTCAATTATTTGGAAATATCAAAATTATCTATAATCTTTGTGCATATGGACGGATTTATAAGCATATTATTAGTAGTTGGTTTTGTGTACCTTATCATTTGGTGTATCAAGGCATTAATGAGAAGTGCAACTCATGTGCCGACTTGGGAGGGCATTATCATTAGTGCTATCTTGGGTATGCTTCCTCTGTATTTGATTCTATGCTTTTTCGGCATTATGGGCGAGAAAAGGTATAAGAATTTAGATGACACACAACCGCATACAGGTAATTATGCCGAGGAAATGAAACGTCGTTACGAAAACACTATTCCTAAGAATAGTAGTTTGCTTAAATATGTTGTGGTGACGTTTTTAATTTTGTGCTTGTTGTTTGTTGGTATATTTTATTATTCTGAAAAGCGAGATGTTGAGACTCCTGTAGAAACGGTTACATCCGATATTGTTGAAATAGAAGAGCATAAAGTGGAAACATCTTCTGTTGTTAACAAGAAAACGTCCATCAGAAAACAAGAATCCAAGCGGAAGAGTTCCAATGCTGAAATAGAGAAACCATTGGTCAGAAAAACGGAGAGTTTATCAGTTGATGGTCCAATACAATCTGATGTCAAAATTTCTCGTGGAGGAAATGATGATAGCAGATACAAAACAGAACGGAAGTCTACATTAGAGTTTATGGAAGAACGGAGTCATGCCAATGCTGTAAGACAAGCTAAAGAGGCCGGTGTCAGCACTGAAGGTTCCACTATAGATATACTGGAAAGAATCAGTCATGCCAATGCTGTAAGACAAGCTAAAGAGGCCGGAGTCAGCACTGAAGGTTCCACTATAGATATACTGGAAAGAATCAGTCATGCCAATGCTGTAAGACAAGCTAAAGAGGCCGGTGTCAGCACTGAAGGTTCCACTATAGATATACTAGAAAGAATCAGTCGTAAAAATTTGGAAAAATATTATAAGTAACAAATTCATTTCCATCAAATCACTTTCGAATCATTCTTCGCTTTCAAGCAAATATGTCAGGAAGAACTGTTCGATATAACCACTTGTTTGAACAACAATCATATAAATGGTCGTTATATAATTATGAAGAATAAAAGTATAAATGAAATCACCTTATTTCGATATTTGTTTAATCTCGATAATAGGAATTTACCTGAAAGTATTCTTACTTGGTATAAAAATTTAGGTAGTGTTGTTGATGCTGACAGAGAAGATGCAATTAAAGAACTTTCTTCTTTAAAGGGTAATTGTCGTAATTTGGTGGTTTTTTCAAAAACATTTATTGAAGCCATGGATAAGTCCTATATGAAATTCACACAATTTCATCAGGATATTCTTGAAGAATTGGATAAAGAGAGTGGTGTCGTTCGTAGTCCATATTTTACAGAGGGTAGTTATGTTGTGTATAGCATTAAAAACGGCTGCTTGACATTATGGGTATTCCATGATGCTATAGACAAGTATTTGTCAATTCCGACATATTACATTTTGGTTTCTCTTAAAGATAAAATTAAAGGTGAAGGACATCAATTGGATTGTATGATTTTGCCTTTATTGGATCATTGTATGGAAGTTAATCTCAGGGATTATATTGACATGGTTTTGGATTATCTGTGTTTGAGACAATGGGCTGAGGTTCAGTTAGGTAAAATTTCAACCACTATTAAGAAAAATATAAAGAAAAATAAAAAGCTACAGACTATTACAGAAACTGGTCTTGATTACTATCTTTTTGATAGCAAATGGTATACTGAAATATCTAACGATGAGTCTTTCCTAGTTAGTGGTCATTTCAGATTACAACCCTATGGTGATGGTACAAGAAAACTTATATGGATAAATGAATATACGAAGAACGGTTATCACAGAAAAGCGACAATTGAAAAAGTTAAAGATGGAGATATTATATTGAATTAATAATCGTAAAGTCAATATATTTTAACCTATGAAGGTATGTCAAATTAATTATTTCATTTCGGATGAAATTTAATTTGTCATGCCTTCTTTTAATTCCTATTTGCTTGCAATATCCCAAACTTTGGTTAAATTTGCATTCAGAATGAAAATTCGATTTCTTTTTGTTCAGAAGAATCGTACAGAATAGAAATGACATATGACACATAGCGTTGTGTAAGTAGCGACATAAGTCTTTTTGGGGAAATCTGCAAATTTCAATAAACTATGAGAAGATTTGTGACGTCATTACACTTCCATGTAGTTCAACTACAAGGAGGCGGTAATGGCTATACAATTTTCATAGTAGGAATGCAGATCCGCCCCATGTAATTGTTACCGTTTTCCGCCCCTTTTTTTAGTTCAACTAACAATCATTGTTACTCTATTGTTTACGCCTTTTCAAACGAAAGGGGGGAGGATTTTCATCGTATTTTTGTTAAACTTCAAATTTAAACTTAAATGAGTACAAGTTACAAAATCGCAACAAAAGCGAACGGTATTAGCCGGAAGTCCCCGGCGGGTTTATCCTTGTGGTACAACGAAAAACAAAACAATAACAAATCACTGAATGAGGAGGAAACATCATGGATGCTGGAAATACGACTTGGATAATCACATTGGAGTCGGGTACTCCCAAAGTGGAAATCGTACGTAAGGTGAGTGATAAACCGATGTTGGAATGTCCTTCCGAAAGGGAAACGGCTCCGGACTGGGATTCGGGACTTTATCTGAGTAAGGATAAAGGTGTACGGATTAACATGATTCGGTTTATCTATACCCTGGGGTTAATGAATTACATTCGGGATGAAAAAGGAAACAAAGTTCCATTCAAGAGAGTCTTCCAAGGCTTCGGAAAACTCTTTCATGCCGATTTCTCCCGTTACAACAATGACCTGACCCGTAGTATGGAAGAAAACACTTCCATGGAAAAGCAAACGGAGATATTCAGGTTGATGAGTGAGGCCTTTTATGACCGTATCCAGCTCTAAATGTAAAAGAGTGTTAAGAATCATCATAGAGTCGTCATAGAGTCTATGATGAATGATTTTGAAGCTTTCTACATTTGCTCCCGTAATCAGAACGAAACTGGTTACGGGAGTTTTTTTGTGCGCACATCGACTCTACAAAGTATTAACAATTCAAACGAAAAAGATATGGAAATTAAGATTCAGATTTCAGATGCAGTATATGCACAGTTGCTCAATGGTTCAACCCGTATTAAGGGTAGTATCGGATTAGTCAATTCGAAGGAGGGTAATTTTAATGCCTACTTGAAACGACCAGTCAAGAAACTCACTCAATACTTGAAATTGCCCCACGGACGAGTTAGCGTAAGCGAGACCGATATACGTTTGGCTATCCACATGAAGCGCCAAGCATACGACCGTCATTCTGGTATAATGGAAGATGAAGCCTTGATGGCATGCTCGTATGTAGATTTGATGGATGATATCTATAATTGTTGAGGTCATGAGTTTCGGAATAGCCAATAACGTAAGAAGCGAGGTTCGGGTATGTACGCCCGAACTTCTGAACGAGGCCCTCGATTCGCCTCAAGTAGCACGCACTTGTGCAGAGATAGAAGATGCCCTGGAAGCCTATCGTCGGGGAAATCTCACCCAAGACGAGTTTGAAACCATGAAGGGAAAGTTGAAGAAGCGCTTACCGATCCTCACGCTTCATGCGACCTTCGCCAACGGGAGGCGCAAGAATGATGATGCCGTTCCTAGCGGTCTCTCCATGTACGACCTGGACCACATCCCGAACCCGAGGGAGAAGTGGGCGGAAATTGAATCGCGGAAGGAAGAGTTAGGTATCCTCTTGGCGCACATTACCCCAAGCACCGAAGGTTTGCGACTGGCTTTTGTGATGCCGAAAGGAATGTCGCTATCGGAAGCGCAAGCGTGGATGGCTTCTCAGCTGGGCGATGACAAGTACGATGCTTGTGTGAAGGATTATGCCCGTAGTTCGTTTGTGGTGCCTAGGGAGTATGTGCTGTATCTGGATGTGGATGCTCTTTTTTGTTCACCACAGAGTAACACAGAGTCTCACGGAGTATTAAATAACCGTGCGGATGAAAAAAATAAAAAACTCTGTGAAACTCCGTGTGACTCAGTGGTGAACAAAACCTACCCGGAAACCTACGAAAACATCCCTTACGAAAGCATTGTAGATGTGCTTGAAGAGCAAATGGGAGGCGAGCCGGAGCATGGCTCACGGAACAATTTCATCTTCTCCATGGCATGTCATTTGCGCCATGTCTGCAACGATGATGCAACTTGGATTGCCCAAATCCTTCCGACTTACGGAGAAGCCAAGGAGAAGTGGCTGGGCAGCATCAAGAGTGCATGTGCTAGAAACCAAACCAAGTCGATGCCTCGTATTTTGAAGCGTGTCCTTGCCATTTGCAAGCAGCGTCAGGAGGAGGAAACGGACAGCGATTCGTCAAGTAATGGCATGGAACCACCCAAGATGCCGGTCCGTTTGCCGCCACTCATCAAGCTGCTCGTGAGCAAGACACCGAAGATTTATCGCCCTGCCGTGGCGCATGCAGTCTTTCCGGCACTAGCCACCCACTTGTGGAAAACCACCTTCCGCTACATCGACAATGTAGAACATGAAGCCACCCTGATGAACGTGCTCATGGCCGGGACCGGTGCGGGTAAGAATTGTATTTCGGAACCCATCAACCACATCATGAAGGACATCCGCAAACGGGATGCCGAGAACCTTCAACGGGAGAAGGAATGGAAGAAGGAAATGCAGACCAAAGGGGCAAACAAGGACAAGCGTCAACGACCGGAAGGGCTGGTAATTCAAGAGATAGATCCGGATATGACCAATGCGGCATTCGTGCAAAGACTCGCCGATGCGGAAGAAAGATTTCTTTACACAAAGATGAACGAAATCGACCAATTCGATGCACTGAAAACTTCCGCCCGAAGCAAGGCACATTTTCAGATTATGTGCTTAGCCTTCGACCCGGGGAATGTGTATGGACAGACGCGTGTAGGTACGGGTTCGGTCAGCGAACGGGTTTGCATCCGCTTCAATTGGAATGCATCGACTACCATTCAGAAAGGGCAAGCATACTTTCGGAGTGTACTTACTGACGGGCCAATCAGTCGTATCAATTTCTGCACCATTCCGGAACGGCCAATCGGTTCGGAATTGCCGGTCTACGGCACTTACGACACGGCTTTTGATGAAGAGTTGAGACCCTATATCGAACGGTTGAACAAGGTTCGTGGATTGGTGGAATGTAGACAAGCCCGAACACTCGCCAAGAAACTACTGGAAGAAAATGCGGATTTTGCGCGTCTTTCAGAAAGTAGAGTTTACGAGAATTTAAGTTTCCGTGCGAATGTAATAGCGTTCCTGAAGGCGTGTATCCTTTTTGTGGCGCATGGCGAGAAGTGGGATAAGACAATGGAGGACTTCGTGCGTTGGTCTCTGAAGTATGACATGTATTGCAAGATGCGTTTCTTTGGGGATGCTATTGAGAATCAGGAAGAATCAATTTTGCTTGTCAAGAAAAGAGGTCCTAGAAATCTGCTCAACCTCTTGCCGGTAGAATTTACCCGTGAAGAAGCGCAGATGATGCGAAACCGACAAGGTATTCGTAGAGGAAATGTTCAGATGATGCTGGACAATTGGAGAAAACGAGGGTACATCGTAGTGAAAGGTGAGAGTAGACCGGATCAAATTTCACAACAACGCTTTATGAAAACGGAGGAATACTTGAAGTGTCATCCGCAAGAATCGGTCAGTCAGTCAATAAGTCAATAAAATTAAAAGAACATGAATACATCCAGAGGAGAACGCAATAACAACCCGCTCAACATCCGCCGGTCGGCCGACCGGTGGGAAGGAGCCAGCCAAGAACAAACCGACAATAGTTTTGTACAGTTCAAGAGCCTGGCATACGGCTA
>SUXY01000092.1 GCA_015060705.1 Bacteroides sp.
CCGGGAACCGGCAAGACAACCACATTGGTAGAAGCCATTTATGAGACATTGCATCGGGAGAATCAAGTATTGGTCTGTGCCCAAAGCAACATGGCAGTGGACTGGATTAGCGAGAAGCTAGTGGATAGAGGTGTACCCGTTCTCCGTATCGGGAATCCTACCCGCGTGAACGACAAGATGCTGTCCTTCACCTACGAGCGCCGTTTTGAGAGTCACCCCGACTATCCGCAATTGTGGAGCATCCGCAAGGCCATCCGTGATTTATATTCACAAAATCGAAAGGGAGCCAACCGGGAAAACATCCGTCAGAAAATCAATTCGCTGAAGGATAGAGCTACAGAATTGGAAATCCGTATCAACGAGGCCTTGTTCAGTGAAGCAAGAGTCATCGCTTGTACCTTGATCAGCTCGGCCAATCGAGTGCTCATGGGCATGAAGTTCGGCACCTTATTCATTGACGAAGCCGCCCAAGCCTTGGAAGCCGCCTGTTGGATAGCTATCCGCAAAGCCGACCGGGTAGTCTTGGCTGGCGACCATTGCCAATTACCTCCTACCATCAAGTGCATCGAAGCCATGCGAGGAGGACTGGATGAAACCTTGATGCAAAAGATAGTCCGCAACAAACCCGAGACAGTCTCTTTACTCAAGATTCAATACCGCATGAACGACGAAATCATGAACTTTTCGTCCGATTGGTTCTATCATGGAGAGTTGAAGTCTGCCCCTGAAGTAAAGTACCGTAGCATCCTGGACTACGACACGCCGATTGTATGGGTCAATACGGAAGGAATGGATTGCAACGAAGAATTTGTAGGCGAGAGTTTCGGGCGTATCAACAAGGCAGAAGCAGCACTCAGCATCGAAGAACTGAAGAGATACATCAATAAGATAGGCAAAGAACGTTTACTCGAAGAGCGCATTGACTTCGGGTTGATTTCGCCTTACAAGGCACAAGTACAGTACCTTCGACAACTGATCAAGAAGGATGCTTTCTTCAAACCTTTCCGTGGTTTGATTACGATCAATACGGTGGATGGTTTTCAAGGTCAGGAACGGGATGTTATTCTTATCAGTTTGGTTCGTGCCAATGAGGACGGACAAATCGGTTTCTTGAATGATTTAAGGCGTATGAATGTGGCCATTACACGCGCTCGAATGAAGCTTATCATTTTGGGGGATGCTTCGACTCTTACCAAGCACCCTTTTTATAAGAAGTTGTATGATTATATTGCTGAAGTGTGATTTTTGTTGATGCTATCCTTACTTTTTTCTTTCTGAAAGCAGAAAGAAAAAAGATAACAAAAAAGAAAGACTGCCGGCTGCACTTTTTGAACTACTCCGGCACTTTTCTACGCTGAACCAAAAGAACTCGCTTCGCTCAAACAGCTTTTTGTTCTTAACGCTCCGAAAAGCACCTCCGCTTCACGTTCAAAAAGTGAGGCCGGACATTCTTGAGGCAACATCGCTTCGCTCGTTAAAGTGGATGTTTTTCAATGCATATATTTCCTTCTTTCATCATCCGAACACACATTCAAGAACAAATCAACCCAAAAACAAGCGAAGCGACGTTTACACCATCACCCACCTCGTAAGTTCCGGCATTTAGTGGAGAAGCGTAAAGAAAAATGGAGATTTTTCCGTAAAGAACGAAAAGCTGTTTGAGCGAAGCGAGTTCTTTTCGTTTAGGAAAAACCTCCATTTTTTAGCTTCGGAACGGGAGCCGGCGAATTTTCTTTTTGTTTCGTTTTTCTTTTGTTCGGGCAAAAGAAAAATGAAAAAGCATCACTTAAAGCTTACTCATAAACCGTTCACGGTCTACGATATAACGAACATGTACCGCCTCACCAATAATGCCCTTGCTGTCCTCAGCCTTAACAGAAAACGTCAGCTTGCGTCCCTCTACCTCCGTGAGGACTGCCGTAGCCTTAATCGATTCATCCACCGGTGAAGGTTTCACATGCGAAGTATTCATCATTGCCCCTACCGTAGTCGAGCCTTCAGGCAGATGTTCTGCCACAGCCAACATCGCTGCATTTTCCATTAACGCTACCATGGCCGGAGTAGCAAACACATGCAAGTCACCGCTACCCATGACGGCAGCCACATGGTCCTTCGAGACCACCAAAGTCGAAGTATAAGTCAAACCTATTTCCATAATCAAACATCATTAAAGCAACAAAGTTACACGATTTTTCTTGGGAGATAACTATAAATTCACTTATTTTGCGCCCAAAATTGACAAGAAGATGAAAAAACTATTTATTATACTATCATTTGCTTGCTGCCTCATGGCTACGCAAGCACAAAATGCGAACCTCAAGAAATCAGTAGAAGACGGTATCAAGACCAGTATCCAACAGACCGAAAACCGTGAGTGGAAGGAAGCTTTTGCCACTTGCCGTGCTTTGGACGGAATGATTGCCGTAGAAGAACAGAAAACCAAAAAAGCTGCTCCGGAATTGCATTATTTGGTGAGCAAGGAACGTTTACGCATGTACATGCGATTGAACAACTCCGAACAGAGCAAGCTTCAGGTGGAAAAGCTGGAAGACTATGCCGCCAAGGCTAAATCGGATGAAGTGAACGAAGACCTGCTTCTCACCAAAGCCAACTATTACCAAAAGTTCGGCATGAACGACAAAAGTCTGCAATGCTACAAGGCATTGGTACAAAAGCGTTCTGCCGGTAAGGACGAACAAGGTGTAGATCAATGTTTCCAGGACATGCTTGCTCAAGCCAAGGGAAACAAGAACGCTTCCCTCACCCGTGCCGTTGAACGTCTTTACACCAATTGGCAAGATTCAATCAAGGCGGTAAAGGCAGCACAAGAGTTGAAGGCTTTACAAGACGACTATGCTGCTTCACAAAACACTCTTCAAGAAAAGGAGAGCAAGATCAGCACCCAAAAGGGAACCATTATCTTCCTTTGTATTTTAGCTGCAGCCCTCGCCGGTTCATTGTTGTTCTTCATCGGTGTCATGCTGAAGAATATCCGCCAAATCAAAAAGTTGAAAACGAGCCTTTCTATTGCCAACGACAACAACGATTCAAAAAGCAAGTTCATCAACAACATTGGCAATCAGATTGCCCCGTCACTCGATGCTATCGAAGCCGGACAAGTCAAGTCGCATGTCAAAGCGCTGAAAGGATTGATGAGTCATATCCAGACATACATGGAATTGGAAAGCACGCGTGAGGAACATTACGAAATGAAAGACATGAACATCAGCACGTTGTGCGAAAGTATCATGAATAAGGCGAAGGAAACTTTCCGACCAGGTGTTGAAGCGACCCTCAATGTACCTCGTGTCAATATACGAACCAATGCCGAAGCTTTGGAGAATGTGTTGTTGTATTTGCTCGACAATGCTGCACAGCATACTGAAAGCGGAAAGATTACATTGGAGTTCAAGAAACGCAGTGCTCATTCGGGACAATTCATCGTTACAGATACCGGTACAGGTATCCCGGAAGAAAAGCGCGTCAACTTATTCAAACCATTTGCAGAAGTACAGGACTTGACCAAGGGAGACGGACTTGGCTTGCCAACTTGCAGTCTCATTGCTTACAAGCTCAATGGTACCCTTCGTTTGGATGAAGAATACAAGAAAGGAACCCGATTTATTTTGGAATTGCATTCATAATAGATAATCCCCCTTCCACACAAGAAGGGGGATTCTTTTTTACTTCCGCTTACTGAACCAGCGTTCTTCAATGGTTTGCATCACCTCATACCAATTCGGAATATAAAGAGTAGCCACTACCGTATTGACCAACATACCGAAGACTACCGCAGCACCCAATGCAACTCGACTACCAGCCCCGGCACCTGTAGCAAAGAGCAATGGCATCACCCCCAACACGAAAGTGAAGGAAGTCATCAGGATTGGACGTAGACGTACACTCCCTGCTTCGAATGCTGCTTCCCGAATGGAATTACCCGCTTTACGATAATCGCGTGCAAACTCAACAATCAAGATACCATTCTTGGCCGAAAGAGCAATCAACAACACAATACCAATTTCAGTATAGATGCTCACCGGTTCTCCCATAATCCAACAACCCAACATAGCCCCAAGGATAGCGATAGGCAACCCCATGACGGCAGCCACCGGACTGGTCCAACTTTCGTATTGGGCTGCCAAAACCAAATATGCCACCAACAAAGCCATCACCAAGACAAGTGCCGTTGAACCACTGGCTTTTGTTTCCTGATAAGCCACCGAGGTCCATTCATATCCGAATTCATTGCCTAACTGATTTCTCACCAAGCTACCTACCGCTTCAATGGTTTCTCCGGAGCTACTTCCCGGAGCCACATTGGCTGTAATGGAAGCCGATTGGTACATATTGTATCGACTGACCTGATCCATACCCAATACCTGTTCTACCTGCATGAAAGTATTGAACGGAACCATTTCGCCTCTCGAGTTTTCCACACTCAATTTCAGCACATCGTCGATGTATTTTTGCGCATCTTCTCCGGCACCTAACTTTACTTGATAGATACGGCCGAACTCCACAAAGTCATTGACATAAGCCTGTCCCAAATAATAAGACAAGGCCGCAAATACCTGGTTCAGATTCAAGTCCAACAGCTGCACTTTATCCCGGTTGACGTTCAAATAGTATTGGGGAACATCCGCCTGATACATGCTGCTGAGTGAAGCTATGTTAGGTTCGGAACGATACTCAGCCAATAAAGTATTGACCGCTTTCTGCAACTCTTCAGCACCTAAGGATTTACGGTCCTCCAATTCAAATTGAAGTCCACCCGTATTCCCCATGCCCGGAATAACCGGAGGAATGATACCAAATACCTGTGCTTCCTGCACCATGCCATATGCTTGTCGATTGAAACGATCCACCACTGTTTGAGCTGAATGTTCCTTTCCTGGACGTTCTTTCCAGTTTTTCAATACCACGAAATAGGTCGCCGCATTGGGAAGCTCACCTCCCCCCATAACACTGAAACCGTTGACTCCCAAGAAAGTCTTGATTTCGGGATACTGCTTCAGGATAGCATCGATCTGCTTACCTACCGCTTCGGTTCGTTCCAACGACGAAGCCGCCGGTAGCTGAACGGACACGATAAAGTACCCGTCGTCTTCTTCAGGCATGAAGGTCGTCGGCCATTTCACGAAAAGCAATAGAGCTATGGCAGACAGTACCACAAATGTACTCATAGCTACCACCGGTCTTGCCAAGAGCCATTTGACAGAACGGTTAAAGGTCCTTTGCATCCAGTCATTGAAGCGATCGAACCACAAGAAGACTCTCGACTTCTGCTTGGGAGTCGGCTTCAAGAGAATGGCACAAAGTGCCGGAGAGAGCGTCAAAGAGTTCAATCCACTCAAAACTGTGGAGGCCGCAATGGTCAGGGCAAACTGCTTATAGAGTTGTCCCTGAATACCGCCAATCAAGGTCGTTGGAAGAAAGACAGCCAACAATACCAGCATAACCCCAATAATCGGTCCGGTAATCTCGCCCATCGCTACTTCCGTAATCTTCCGCATATCGATCTTTTCGCCCTTCGCTTCGGCCTCATCTAGCAAACGAGTCACATTCTCTACGACCACAATGGCATCATCGACCACAATGGCAATGGCCAAAACCAAACCGAACAAGGTCAACGTATTGATAGAGAAACCTAGTGCTGCCATGACTGCCAAAGTACCAATAAGTGATACAGGAATGGTTATACAAGGAATCAACACCGCCCGCCAACTCTGCAAGAAGAAGAACATCACCAAAACGACTAGAATGGTTGCTTCAATGAAAGTCTTCATTACCTCATTAATCGAATCATGTACTACTTCCGTCGTGTCGAGTGTAATCGCATAATGAATGCCTTTCGGGAAAGCTTCCGCCAATTCCTCCATACGTGCTTTCACGCCTTTCGCTACATCGAGTGAATTAGAGCCAGGCAACTGATAGACAGCAATACCAGCCGTAGGTTTACCCTCCAAACGGGAAACCACATTGTATTTCTGACTTCCCAATTCGATACGAGCCACATCCTTCAATCGAAGAATACGTCCACCGTCTTCTACCCGAAGAATGATTTCACCGAACTCATCAGGCGTGGTCAGTCTCCCTTTTACATTCAAGGTATATTGAAAAGCGTTATTTCCCGAACGCCCGAAAGGCTGTCCAACATTCCCTGCCGAAACCTCCATGTTTTGTGCTTGAATAGCCGCATACACTTGGTCGGCACTAAGGTTACGGATACGCATCGCCTCGGGGTCCAGCCAGATACGCATGGAGTAATCGCCTGCTCCCATGACATTGACCGCTCCTACTCCCGGTACACGGGTGAGTTGGTCCACCAAGTTCAAGTTGGCATAATTGGCCAAATACAGTCCGTCGTAGATACTATCCCCACCCAAAGTCAACATCATGACGATGTTCGACGATTTCTTCTGCACAGTCACCCCTTGCTGCTTCACCGCTTCGGGCAAGGAATTCAAGGCCACACTTACCCGGTTCTGCACCATCACGGTAGCCATATCAATGTCCGTACCCACTTCGAAAGTTACGGTCAACGAATAAGCACCCGATGCCGACGAAGTGGAACTCATATACATCATCCCTTCCACCCCATTGACTTGTTGTTCAATCGGAATACCCACAGTTTGTGCCACCGTCTCGGCATTGGCTCCCGGATAAACCGCATTCACCTGAACCGTCGGTGGTGTAATGTTCGGGTATTGCTCGATGGGGAGCATACGGAGTGTCACCAGTCCTGCCACGATGATAAGCAAGGCCAGCACCGTAGCGAATATCGGTCGTTCGATAAAGAATTTCGAGAACATAA
>SUXY01000093.1 GCA_015060705.1 Bacteroides sp.
CCTTGGCTCGTGCTGGCGTGGATGAACTTCTGGTCTTTCAGGTAGATGCCCACGTGGGTGGCCCGTTTCTTCTTCCGCCCGTTGTGGAAGAAGACGAGGTCGCCTTCACGGAGTTTCCCCTTCTTGACTTTCCGGCAATCCTTCTTCCGTTGGTCGTCGGAGTTCCGTTCGAGGCTTTTTCGATATACCTTATTATATATGGCGGAAGTCAGTCCCGAACAATCCACTCCCCGTTTTGTGCTTCCGCCTCTCCGATAGGGTACACCCAACCATTGGGATGATTCCACATAGAGGGCGTGATTGTCCTTCATCTCGATGTCGATGCCCAAGCGGATGGAGGCACGTGCCAGCTCCTGATAGTTGTAAGTTGGGGCAGGGGTTCGACAGCTTCCTAATAGAAGTGGTAGTAATAATAAGTAATGTAGATATTTCATAAACTTTTACTTGTCATTCAGACGACCGAAGGGAGGAAGAATCTCGGAAGCATCAACTTAGTGATACCGAGATTCTTCGCTACACTTTGTTTCGCTCTGAATGACACTAATGGATTATTCTATCACATTCACATTAAAGTAATCTTCCAATTCTTTTTCGGCAGAACCGTCTGCATTGTCAATGTCACGGATGATGTGTCCATGCTCCATCAGGGCGATGCGGGGGCAGACATCCACCGTATGGTTCAAGTTGTGGCTTGAAACTAGAATGGTAGCACCGGTCTGCTGATTGTACTCCTTCAGCAAGTGCTTGATGATGGATTGTGAACTCGGGTCAAGGAAGTTGAAAGGTTCATCAAGAATCAGTACTTGCGGTTGGTGGAGGAGAGCAGAGATGATACCAATCTTCTGCTTGTTACCTGCCGAGTAATCACGGATAAGTTTCTTGTGACCAATCACTTCACCGTTCATAAAGCGCTCGAACTGGGCGACACGTTCGTCCACCTCTTCTTTCTTCATGCCGTACATCTTACCTACAAAGTGAAAGTATTCTTCCGGAGTGAGGTAATCAATTAGGAAACCATCGTCGATGAAAGCTCCGGTATGCGCCTTCCAATCTTCGTTTTCACATACATTGTTTTCGCCGATATGTACATTTCCGTTATCTGCTTTCAGCAAGTCGAGCATCAATCGGAAGAGGGTAGTCTTACCGGCTCCGTTGTTTCCTACCAAACCAAGCATGTCTCCGCTATGGATGGTGTATGTATCGATATCAACGGCTACTTTTTCGCCGAAGTTCTTTCTAAGTTGTTCTATCTTTATTTCCATAATTCAAAACTATCTTGATGCGCGGAATTCTTCCATATTTTGATAACGGCGCTTCATGAAACGCTTATAAATGTTCTTGATCCAAAGGTTATGAGTAGCAATGAAACCGACACCGATGACGATCAAGATGATGTGTGCAACTGCTTCCGGTAAAAGAGCAGAGAGTAACTTGTCAACAAGTAACGGAAGCATAAATGCACAACCAGTTACCAATCCTTGAATCCAATTACTGCTTTTGTTGCTCTTCATCAAGTTTGCATTGAGAGGGAGTGTACGGGTGTTGTACACCGCCAATTGCAGCAGCATGAAGAACACGAAGCCCACCACAAATATCAGATAAGCAATCGCCGCCAAAATAGTGATCTTTCCTTTCGCTATCGGGAACATCATGATAAGGAATGGTACCAATATTATTAAGGTAGTCAAATAATACTTGGCACGAAGCAGATTGAAGATAGATTCCTTACGGCTCATTAATCCGTCGATATAATTCCCTTCGAAACTCATTACTTGTCCTAAAGTCATAATAGGCAATACGGCATAATTGTACAAGCAAATGAAACTTGTCATGTATGAACCGTCATATACATCCGTAAAGGCTAATGCGAAAGAGAATCCTAACATGACAATGAGACCCATACGGAATTGAGTTTTCACTGTCTTATTTCGGGTAATCAATTTAATTTCCAAACGGATATATTCGCCTACTTCTCCATACTTGTCCAGGAACTTGTATTCCGATACATGTTTGATTTTTGTGTCTTCTTTCTTGGAGAGTTCATTGTAAATCATCCGTTGCTGTAGCTTCAAGTTGATAAGAAACATCACACCGATACAGGCGATGATAAACAAGAAACTCCACGGATTACCTTCGATGAAACCTTCACCCAAATCCATCGTGAAACGGCTGATGGGCAGACCATCCAACAGGAACTCGGCTGCTCCTAAAGCACCGAAGATAGCCGTTGGTAATAATAACCAAAGAGTCTTTTCACCCAACAACAACTTACAAAGCAAGTACCAATAGTTGTTGAAGACGAAAATCAGCCAGATACCTAATAAATATAGGAACATGCCACCAAACCCGTAAAAGCGGATGACGGTGAGGAAAGCGAAAGGTACATACACAAAGAACCACATGAAATTATAGCTGTCCAAACCCGATTTGAGCAAAAGCATGCTGATGAGTTTTTTCCGCTTGACGGGCATCAACAGATAAGGCTTGATTTCTTGTGATACCGATGGTTGTGCCATGAAACGCATCAGGAAGTCGGCCAGCATTACGTAGATGAAACCTTGGTTCATGATGTGGTAAGGTTCCATGTTAGGAACCAATTCCTCAAACATAACAGGGAGCATTACTCCGAAAAATAGGAATAATGCTGCCCAATATACAATCATGAAGTATATCAGAAACTTGGCAAAGCGGTTCGTGTCGAATGCCGGATTCCGCTTTTCTGCCAGTTTCTGATTTTGCTTGATTATCTTGTAGAGATTCATTTTGCTTCTTTAGCAGTCATGGTAATTTCGATAATGTTGCCTTGGTCAAGTAATGCCTTGGTGAAGTTCTTCACGTCTTCAACAGTCAAGTCGTTCACCAACTTTTCATAATTGGTGTTCATATCGGTCTTGTACCAATAGTAATTGTTCAATTGGCCTAACCAATAACTGTTTTCCTTGGCGTCTTCAATGTACTTCTTCAACAAGAATTCCTTCACCTTAGCTAAATGTTCCGGACGAGGACCTTCTTGAGCAACCTTCTGGAGTTCGCTCATGACGATCTGTTCCATCTTTTCACGTTTGGCCGGGTCAGTATCGAAATAAATTTGGAAGAGGGCTTCATCTTTGATGCCACGGCTCAACTGACCGAATGCACTTACACCATATGATGCTCCTTCTTTTTCGCGAACGGTTTCCAGATAAACCATACTCATGGTTTGTGAAAGCATGGTCATCAACAAGTCATTCTTCAAGTTATATTCGCAGTTACCGGAAATGATGTTCAAGACAGTTGCCTTAGGTGTTTCCATTTGCTTTTCGAACAGGTTCTTGTGAGTACCCTTGCGAATGTTTAATTGGATATCCTGATAGTTTTCCTTCCGGTTGATGGTCGGCAAACCACCGAGGTAAGTTTCAATCAACGGCTTGGCTTCTTCCAAGTTGATATTACCCACGAACAAGAAAGTAAAGTCGCCAGCTTCTTTGAAACGGTCCTTGTACATTTCCATGATGCGGTTGTAATCGAGTTGGTCAATCATTTCTGCCTTTACACGGCCAGCCAATGGGTGATCACCATACATTTCCATTTGCAAAGTATCAGTCAATGCGGTCATTGGGTTAGCTTCTTGGTTAGCCAACGATGCCTTGGTACGTTGCTTGAACGATTCGAATGCCTCTTCGTCCATTCGAGGAGCGGTGAAACTCAAATATGTCAATTGCAACAAAGTTTCCAAGTCTTTTGGAGAACAGCTACCATTCAAGCCTTCGCTCAAACCGCTGACGGTTGCTCCAATTGTTGCTTTCTTGCCTGCCAATACTTTTTCCAAATCTACATTGCTGAAGTTACCCAAACCACCGAGACCGGCTACTGAGTTCAACATCTTCAATTGAAGTGCTTCCTTGGTTCCGAACACAGAAGTACCACCTGGGCTGAATGCACGCATACGAATTTCATCCGCCTTGAAGTCTGTAGTTTTCAATACCACTCGTACACCGTTGGACAATGTCAATGCAGTAGAACCGAAAGGACCTTCCTCGGTTTTCACAATCTTACCAGCTTTTGGCGCCTCCTTCATCAAAGGTTCATCCGATACCTTGTCTACATAAGCGGTGATTTCTTCTGCCTTGGTCTTGTTCAAGATATCGAGGATTTCGGCTTCAGTAGGGTAGACCATACCTTCCTTGTCCGGACCAAAGATGTTGATAACGATGTTCTCGTCCTTGATCAATTGCGGAAGAATGCTGTTGATAGCTTCTACTGGAATGTTCGGAGCCAGTTGGTTCATTAAAGCATATTCGGTTTCGATACCAGGAATAGGTTCATTGTCGATGAAGTGACGGATGTATTCTTGTACGTACTGATTGTTCTTCATCTTGTCGCGTTCCTTATATGCAGATTCCAACATAAGGAGGTAGTCTGCCTTGGCACGTGCATATTCAGAAGCTGTGAAACCGAACTTGCGGGCACGTTCGATTTCGCGAACTAATGTCGACAAAGCAGTTGGGATACCATCATCCTTGCTGACTGCCATACCTACAAATGCTTCTGTAGTCTTAGCCAATAAGAAGTCACTATCGCCGGAAGCTGCTTGTATGAAAGGAGGGTTAGCACTTTGACGCAATTCTTCCAAACGGGCATGCATCATACTCGAAATCATGGAGAACATATAGTTTTGAACTAGATAGCCGATGTTACCCTTTGCTTCGTTTGGAGTTGCCGGATGCTTGTGCCAAATGTAAATTATGGTCGATGGCTGTTCCTTGTCCTTAGCAATGGTAATAATCGGTTCCTTGTTGTCAGGAACTTGTTCATATTTACGTTCCGGTGCGTTGGCTGGCATTTGGATAGGAGAGAAGAGTTCCTTGATCTTGGCTTCTACCTTGTCCACATCAATGTCACCTACTACCACGATACCTTGTTGGTCTGGTCGATACCATGTTTCGTAATAATCGCGAAGTGCTTGGTAAGGGAAATTGTCAATCACTTCGATGGTACCGATAGGCAAACGATGACCGTACTTGCTTCCTTCGAATGCTTTCGGGAGAGCTTGTTCATACATACGCATCATGGCACCCTGACCGGTACGCCATTCTTCGTGAATCACACCGCGTTCATTGTCGATTTCAGCTTCAGCTAAAGTCAGGTCGTTGGCCCAGTCGTGAAGAATCAAGAGACAGGAATCCACGATACCGTCACGTATCACAGGTACATTATTAATATTGTAAACAGTTTCGTCGATACTGGTATATGCATTCAGGTTTTCACCGAAGCGCACACCGATGGTTTCAAGCCAGTTGATGATACCTTTACCCGGGAAGTTGGTTGTTCCGTTGAAACACATGTGTTCCAGGAAGTGAGCCAAACCGCGTTGGTTCTCTTCTTCTAGGATAGAACCTACCTTCTGTGCGATATAAAAATCGGCACGGTCTTCAGGCAATTCATTGTGACGGATATAGTAAGTCAATCCGTTTTCCAGTTTTCCGATACGGACATTAGGGTCTGTAGGGATAGGGGGCATCTGTGGCTGCTGTTGCGCCGATGCTATCACCACACTTCCCAATACGAGAAGTGTAGTGAATAATCTTTTTAACTTTCCAGTCATGGTGTTTGTTGTGGTTTAAATGAATAATTAGAGCAATCCGTTAGCCGAGAGGAAGCGTTCAGCTTCGATGGCTGCCTTACATCCGCTACCTGCAGCCGTAATGGCTTGGCGATAGTGCGGGTCAGCTACGTCACCGGCAGCAAATACGCCCGGAACTCTTGTACGAGGGCTAGCACCTTCTGTAATGATGTAACCTACTTCGTCAGTTTCAACCCATGGCTTGAATACATCCGAGTTTGGCTTATGGCCGATAGCCAAGAAGAAACCATCGATAGCCAAGTCGTAGAATTCTTCATCTGCTTCGCCTTTACGCTTTACGAGGTGAATACCTTCCACACCGTTTTCACCGAACAAACCTACAGTATTGTGTTCGAACAATACCTGAATCTTTGGATGGCTCATCACACGATCCTGCATGATTTGAGAAGCACGCAAGTATGGCTTACGGACAATGAGGTACACTTGCTTAGCCAAACCTGCCAAGTAGATTGCTTCTTCGCAAGCTGTATCACCACCTCCTACGACAGCTACCACTTTCTTGCGGTAGAAGAAACCGTCACAGGTAGCACAAGCACTTACACCCATACCGGCATATTTCTTTTCATCATCCAATCCGAGGTACTTGGCAGATGCACCAGTTGAGATGATAACTGTTTCTGCTTCGATTTGCTTTTCATCGTCAATGGTAATTTTATATGGACGTTCGCTGAAGTCAACTTTGGTAATGATGCCATTACGGATTTCCACACCGAAACGTTCTGCTTGGGCACGGAGATCATCCATCAATTGGGTACCGCTGATACCTTCCGGATAACCCGGGAAGTTTTCTACTTCGGTAGTGATAGTCAACTGACCACCAGGTTGGATACCTTCATACAACACCGGACTGATGTTTGCACGACCTGTATAAATAGCGGCTG
>SUXY01000094.1 GCA_015060705.1 Bacteroides sp.
ATACAGAAACACAAGAGTTTGTTGTTCCCAAGTCAATACCAATAATCTTTCCCATAATCTTATAATATGTTTTTTGTTTATACTCTATTAATGTAATGTTAAACTTCGTACATCGATTCTAGCGAACCGTTGTACGCCTTATTAGATACAAATCCCGTGCCAGAAGAATTTTCGGCCTTTCAACTGACAAATTGACCTATATTCTGTCACACGATGATAAAATTTGAATTTTATACGACAGATTTGGCAAAATAATTAGGTGATTTCATCTTTAATTAATAAATTTGTCGCGTTTTAATAATTAATTATTTAAGGTAATGAAGAAAGTATTGTTTATGTGTGTGGCTGCATTTGCTTTGACAGCATGTGGTCCTAAGAGTGAAAAGAAGGCTGAACAAGCTAGTGAAGCTGCAGTGGAAACAGTAGAAGCTGCTGCTGAAGCTGTAAAGGAAGCAGTGAAGGAAGCTGATGTAAAGGATTTGCAGACTGCTTATGATGAATTGGTAAAGTTGGGCGATAAGTTGACTGACGAACAGAAGGAACAGTTGAGCAAGCTTGAAAAGATGATCAAGGAAGCTAAGGAAACTGTTGCAGAAAAGGCAGAAGAAGCTGAAGCTGCTAAGGATGCTGCTGTAGAAAAGGCAGAAAACGTGAAGGAAGCAGTGGAAGGTGTAAAGAATGCTTTGAAGGATTTGAAGAAGTAATTCTAGCGTATGCTAATAATGGAAGGGAAAGGAGAAATCTTTTCCCTTTTATTTTGCAATTTTACTATCTAATTAATTAATGCAATAACAATGGATTTACCTCAAGACCCAATGATGCTTTTCAGCGTCATCAATATGAAACTACGTGATTACTATTCTTCGTTGGACGAACTTTGCGAAGACATGAATGTAAATAAGGAAGAGCTGATACAAAAATTGGCTGCTTTCGGATTTGAATATAGCGAGGAAAACAATAAGTTCTGGTAGAATAATCTTCTATATTGCAAGTTAAAATTCTTCAAGAATTCCTTCGTCGTATAGAAAGAAATAATTAACTTTGATAAAACTATAAATCTAAAATCAAACGACTATGATTCGAAAAATAACAATTATGCTTCTAGGTTGTCTATGCTTCGCATGGACAGATGCAAATGCCCAAAAGAACCACAATGAATGGGCTAATTACAAAAAATATGACAAAGCCAACAAAGAATTGTCTGCACCTTCCAAAAAGGAAAAGCGTGTGGTGTTTATGGGAAATTCCATTACCGAAGAATGGGTTCGCATTCACCCGGAATTCTTCAAGGAAAACAATTATATCGGCAGAGGAATCAGTGGACAGACCACCTATCAATTCTTACTCCGTTTCCGCAACGATGTCATCAACCTGAAACCAAAGCTCGTCATCATCAATGGCGGTACCAATGATGTAGCCGAGAACACTGGTGCATTCGACATCGAAACAACTTTCGGCAACATTGCTTCTATGGCAGAAATAGCTAAGGCTAACAAAATCAAAGTAATATTGACATCGGTTCTTCCGGCTGCCGGATTCAGATGGAACAAGAAGATTACAGATGCACCCGACCGTATCGAAGCACTGAATGCCAAGATCAAAACCTATGCCAAGGAAAACAAGATTCCGTATGTGGACTATTATCCGGCAATGGTGACTACTGAACGTGCCTTGAATCCAGACTACTCCAAAGATGGGGTACATCCTACTTTAGAAGGCTATCTAGTGATGGAAGCGCTGATAAAGCCTGCCATCGAAAAAGCATTGTAATTATATACTAATTAAGTATATTAATAAAAGCAATCATTCATTATATGCATCTTAGAAAGTATTTTTTGAAAAAAAAATGCAAAAACTACAAATATCTCCAAAAAAAGTATTAACTTGCAGCCAAATTATATAAACACAATAATTTATAAAGCTATGAAAAAAAGAATTTTGTTTATTTTGTCAGCAGTTTTTATGATTAGTGCAAACAATCTGTTTGCTCAAGAACAAGAACTCAAGGTAAAGGAACCAGGAAGAACTGAATTTGAAAAGCATTGGTTTATGCAAATTCAAGCTGGTGCAGCTCATACAATCGGTGAAGCTAAGTTCAATAAACTTATCTCTCCTGCTGCAGCACTCAATTTTGGTTATCAATTTAATCCTGCATTTGCTCTCCGTTTCGGCGCTAGTGGATGGCAAGCAAAAGGTGGCTGGGTAACTAATCCTAAGGCTGATTACAAGTATAAATACATTCAAGGTAATGTTGATGCTGTACTTAGCTTGACTAATTTATTCTGCAAATTCAATCCTGAACGTGTTTTGGATTTTTATGGTTTCTTGGGCGTAGGTCTTAACCATGCATTTGACAACGACGAAGCCATCGCCCTTGCTAGTCAAGGTGCTGATTTGCGTTATTTATGGAATGATAGCAAGAATTCAGTAGTTGCACGTGGTGGTTTGGGATTGAATATTCGTTTGAGTGACCGTGTAGCTTTGAACATTGAAGGTAATGCTAACACTCTTAGCGACAAATTCAATTCTAAGAAAGCAGGTAATTCAGATTGGCAGTTTAACGCATTGGTAGGTTTAACTATTAAATTTGGTAAGGGATACAAGAAGATTGCTCCTGTTTATTACGAACCGGAACCAGCACCAGCTCCTAAGCCAGAGCCTAAGCCAGAACCAAAACCAGAACCAAAACCAGTTGTTGTGAAGGCTGATCCAATGATTCAAAACATCTTCTTCAATATTAACAAGTCTGATATCCGTTCAGATCAACAATCAAAGATTGATGAATTGGCTGCATATTTAAACAAGTATCCAAATGCTAAGATTGTTATCACAGGTTATGCAGATAAGAAGACAGGTAATGCTTCTATTAATGATCGTTTGTCTAAGGCTCGTTCTGCAGCTGTTGCTAAAGCATTGGAAGACAAGGGTATTGCAGCTAACAGAATTACAACAGATGCTAAAGGTGATACAATACAACCATTTAATGTAAACGCAGAAAACCGCGTTTCTATCTGTATTGCTGAAGAGTAATTTTTTACTTAATAATAAAAAACGGAGCTTTAAGGCTCCGTTTTTTATTATAATATGTCATTTATTTCCCACTTACATTACTCCATAAAATAATGCCACAAATACAAATTTTATCCTTCTTCAATAATTATATTTCTATTTCATTAAAGACTCTCATATCCTATTTAGTATTTTGATAAATTAATTTCATATATTATTCTTTATTCACTATTACTTCTCTATACTATTGTAAACATACTTAATAATTTAAGCCATGAAAAACAAATTAAGAATATTAATACAATATGTATTCATCTTATTGATAATCAAAAGCTCTACATGGATGCTAACTGCTCCTGCATTTGCCCAGACTATAAATATTTATTCCCCCATCCAACAAAAACTGGAGTATGACATCAGTTACTTCATTCCTGAAAAACTCCATGCCAACGGAGAAAGCATCAACATCACGCACTCACTCCGTGCTGACATTCCCCAGCCAAAGGATATCTTGGGGTATGAATTGGGAGAACAATATACGGACTGGAACGATGTGCTGAAATACATGGAAGCCCTTGAAAGACACTCGGATCGAGTAAAAATGGAAGTGAAAGGAAAAACCTACGAGAATCGGCCCATCGTCATGATGACAATCACCTCGCCGACCAATCTGCAAAAACTGGAACAAATAAGGGAAGAACATCTGCAACTGACTGATGCTTCCGGTAGTAAGGATAAGGACATTTCGGCTATGCCGGTTGTCGTCAACCTCTCCCATTCCATCCACGGCAACGAAGCTTCGGCTGTCAATTCGTCGTTGGCTACGGCCTATTTCTTTGCCGCTTCAGAAGATGCTACCATCCAGAAGCTGTTGGACAATACCGTCATCCTGATGGTTCCCGGGCTGAATCCCGATGGCATCAACCGTTTTGCCAATTGGGTGAACACCACTCACAGTTACAACAATGTAGCCGACCTTAACAGCCGGGAATTCAGCGAAGCATGGCCCAGCAGCCGAACCAACCATTATTGGGCGGACTGTAACCGTGACTGGCTGATGTGCCAACATCCGGAAGGTCAGACAGCCGTAAAGATGTATCTGGACTGGATGCCCAACATCGTGAGCGACCATCACGAACAAGGAGGAGACAGCAAGGGATTCTACTTCAGTCCCGGTCATCCGCTGCGTACCCATCCGCTCACCCCACAACGAAACCAGGAACTCACGGTAGCCATTACGAACAGTACAGCCAAGGCGCTGGACAACATCGGTTCCCCTTACTTCTCAAAAGAAAGCTACGATGACTTCTATCTAGGCAAAGGGGGTGCATACGGCGATGTCCAAGGTTCCATCGGCCTACTCTATGAACAGGTAGCATCCAGAGGATACTTACGCCCAACTTCTACCGGACCAATGCCATTCTACCAAACTGTCCGCAACCAATCTTTTGCTGCCATTTCTACGGTATATGCAGCCTATACCCTGAAAGACGAACTGTTGGAGTATCAGCGGAACTTTTTCGCAAACTCCGCCAAGGAAGCAGCCAAAGACCCTGTCAAAGGATATGTATTCAATAGCCGGGGACGCAAAGCCATCGAGTACTATTTCCTGAAGAACATGCAGCATCACGGTATCGAAGTGCACAGACTCAACAAGAATGTCACTTTAGAGGGAAAGACATTCCAAAGCAATGACTCGTACATCATTCCCATGAACCAAAAGTTCTACACTAAAATCAAATCCATGTGGGAAAACATGACCGAATTCCAGGACAGCTTGTTCTATGACATCTCTACCTGGACATTCCCTCATGCATTCAACTTGCAGTACGCAACTACCTCCCATACAGCCGGTCTTATCGGTGACAAGATGGACCAAGTTGCTTTCCAGCCAGGCGGCATCCTAGGCGGCCAAGCGAAATATGCGTATGTATTTGAGAACAAGGAACTTTTCTCGCACAATCTGATGGCCGACCTGTTGCGTAAGGGCATTTACGTCCGCATATCCAAACGACCTTTCCACTATACCGAAAACGGAAAGACCCAACGTTTTGGCTATGGCACGGCGATTGTCCAACTACAGAACCAGCCGGTCAGCGAAAGCGAGCTTTACCAGTTGATTAAGGAATCGGCCGAAAGAAACGGCATCGAAGTACATGCATTCCACACGGGACTGATGGACGACCTCGATTTCGGTACACCGAACAATAAACTCATTCAGTTACCGAAAGTGGCGATGCTTGTAGGAAGAGGAATGGGTATCTCCGATAGCGGAGAAATCTGGCACATGCTGGACAGACGTTTCGGCATACCTCCTGCCCTCATCGAGTTCAACACTTTGCACAGCAGAGATTTGAGCAATTACAATGTGATTATTCTAGCCAACGGTTCGCCTGCCGAGACATTGGCTCCGGATGCTCTTGCCAAGCTGAAGGAATGGACCAACAATGGCGGAACCTTGATTGCCACCGGCAATGCTTACCGCCTGACCAACAAAGCCAAGATAACGGATTTCAAGTTGCTCTCGTCTGAAAAGGAAGATGAAAAATCCAAGGGAAATGCAAGCATCGAATACCGACCTTATCATTCTACCGAAAAGGCTTCGGCAGGTATAGACGGTGTCATTTTCAACTGTACACTGGACATTACCTCTCCTTTGGGATATGGTTATTCCCATCCGGAAGTCGCTGTATTGAAGAATGGTGCTACAGTCATGGACTTCTCACAAATTAAGGGAAACAGCCCGATGCATTATACCAAGCAGCCTTATCTGTCGGGATGTGTATCCCAAAAGAACATCAACCGCATCGCCAATAGTCCGGCTGCTCTAGTAACGAAAAGTAGCAAGGGCAATGTCATTTGGTTTGCAGACGACTTGAACTACCGTTCCTATTGGTTCGGTGGCACCAAGATATTCATGAATGCCGTTTATTTCGGCCAATTATACTAACCAAAAGGTTATAAATAAGCAGGTGTATCTTTCGATACACCCGCTTATTCTTTTTATGTTTCAGTATTACTTGGCAGCAGAAATACGCAACTTGAAGTTGTAAGTGTCTTCCACAATCTTGTATTTCTCCATGGTGTCAGGACCACATGACGCATTACCCACACCACGATACTTACCGTCCAAGTGAAGTGTAATGAATGCATCCTTCTTCAATTCCCACATGTGGTTGGTCTTGGCCAAATGCATGTCATTGTACGGAAGTGCAGAGAAGGCCACATCACCTTGGGTTTCGATGCAGATACCTTGTCCTTTGGCATTGGTGAGAGTCAATTCGCGGAGAGCTTCACGTCCACCCATGCTCTGAGGCTTCTGATAGTAAACCACCATATCGTCGACAGTAGTATCGAAGCGGCCTACCATACAGTTTTCCTTACGGTCGTTGTAGTTTTCCCATGGACCGTATGCCCAATAGTTCACCTTACGCAAGCCCGGATTGATGGAAGC
>SUXY01000095.1 GCA_015060705.1 Bacteroides sp.
AAGTCCATCAACGACGAGCGTTATCCGGCTTTCTAATACAGTAGCCACCCGGCAGCTCCACAGAGCACAATCATCAGAATGGGATTGACTTTGAACTTCCTCGTGCCAATGAAAGCCACGAGGAAGATGATGATGCTCACTATAAACTGATATTTGTCCGTGTGCCAGCTTCCAAAGTTTTCGGCGGTCATCAATACCAGGGCAGCAGCGGCCAATAGACCCACTACAGCTGGACGAAGTCCACGGAATACGGCTTCTACCATCGGGTGCTTCTGATATTTCAGGAAGAACTTGCTGATGGCTATCATAAGGATAAACGAAGGAAGTACCACGGCAAAAGTGGCAGTTGCCGAACCCAAAATTCCCCAAATATGACTATAGCCGGCATTGATGGCGGCGCTATAGCCTACATAGGTGGCCGAGTTGATTCCGATTGGTCCTGGTGTCATCTGACTAATCGCCACAATATCTGTAAACTCAGCGGCTGAAAGCCATCCGTGTGAAGTGACCACTTCACCTTGAATCATTGAGAGCATGGCATAGCCTCCTCCGAATCCGAAGAGGCCTATCTGAAAGAATGTGAGAAAGAGTTCTAAGTAAAGCATGATTGTTTTATGATTGTTGTTTGTTTATTTTCCCGTAAATAAATCCACCTATACCTGCTATGGCGATGATGTATACAGGCGATACGCCCATTAGCCAAATAAGCAGGGCGGATACAATAGGAATCCATACATTGTACCTGCAGATCTTTGCTGACTTTGCCATGCTGAATGTAGGTGCTGCAATCAGAGCAACAACTGCGGGACGGATACCTTTGAAGATATTTTCTACCGCTTCGTATTCCTTAAACTGATGAAAGAACAAGGCGATGGCAAGGATAATCAGGAACGAGGGGAGGATAGCTCCTAGTGCCAACGACAAGGCTCCAGGAAACTTCTTCAGCTTGTACCCGATGAAGATGGAGAAGTTCACGGCAAAGACACCGGGTACGGATTGTGATACCGCCAGCAGGTCGATGAATTCTTCTTGGGTAATCCACTTTTTTTTCTTTACCACTTCTTCCTCGATGAGGGGTACCATGGCATAGCCTCCACCGATGGTGAACAGCCCTATCTTGAAGAAGGTTGCAAATGCATTCAAATAAAAGTTCATATCTATGGTTGTTTCATGTAGGTACTAGGTGTCATGCCGTAGTGCTTCTTAAAAATGTCTGTAAAATATTTCGGGTCACTATAGCCCATCATGTCCGAAACTTCGGCCACGGTGTATTTCTTGCTTTTCAATAAGGCAGCTGCTTCTGTCATGCGAATTTGACGAACAAAGTCACTCGGCGAACGGTCGGTCAGTGCCTTTATTTTATTGTATAGACTACTTCGGCTCATACCCATTTCCATACAGAGGTCATCCACATTGAATTCCTTTCCTAGATTTTTCTTGACCAATTCGGTTGCCTTAATCAGGAAGTCTTGGTCAAGGCTTAGTCCAGGTGCTTCCTTCACTTCTGGAGGTAAGTCTTCGGTACGGTAGTTCAATTGGGCAAATCGTTGACGAAGGAATTCTTTATTGGCCAAGACGCTGGCGATGTTGGCTTTGAGAATATCCATGTCGAATGGTTTTACCACATAATTGTCTGCTTTGATTTCTAGCCCATGCAGAATGCTTTCTCGGTCTCCTAAGGCAGTCAGGAGGATGATCGGTATGTGGCTGGTTTCTATATTGCTTTTCAATGTCTGGCACATTTCGTCACCACGCATTTCGGGCATCATGATATCCGAGATGACCAAATCGGGTGCTTGTTGGCCAATCAACTCCAGGGCTTCTTTTCCGTTTTCGGCTTCTTTTATCCGGTATTTGCTTGCTAAGCTCTGGTGTAGGAATTGTCGCAAATCCGGATTGTCTTCTACAATCAGAATTTGTGGAGCATTGGTTGGACATGTTTCATGGATAGGCATGACCATGGATGTTTCTTTTATTTCCTTGTTTCGTGTACCGTTGTCTTCCACTGCAGTTTCTGCCTGACGGATGTATTGCGAACTATCTGTTGGGAAACGAAGCAAGAAAGTCGTTCCTACATTCTCTTTGCTGGTTACGCTGATTTTTCCTAAATGACGTTTTACCAATCGATAGGTTTGGAGCATGCCAATCCCGGTTCCGGTAATCCGTTGGTTGATGGCGTTTTTCCCACGGAACAGATGCTTGAACATCTTCTTTTGGTCAGCAGCAGGTATGCCAATTCCTGTATCACAGATTTGGAGCATCCATTCGGAGGAAGTACCTTTCAGTTGGATGGTTACTAGCCCACCTTCTGGGGTATACTTCAATGCATTGCTTACCAAGTTATGAATAATGGAATCTATCTTGTTTCGGTCTATCCAAGCTTCCAAGGGTTCGGTGGTACCTTCCAAAGTAAGTTGAAGCTGTTTCTTTTCAGCATAGGGTTGGAAAGGCTTCAAGAAATTTTGCAAGTAGTTGTTTAGTTCTACTTGGACGACATGTAGCTTGGATGCATAGAGTTCTTCTTTTTGGAAGTCTATCAGTTTGGTAGCCAGCTCAGCCAAACGGTCTGTGTTTTGAATGGCTGCTTGCAAGTTGCTCTTGCCTAGTTCGGACAAGGATTCGGTACGGCTGATTTCACTCAATGGACCCTTGATGAGTGTTAATGGAGTTCGGATATCATGTGCCGTATGGATGAAGAATTGGATTTTCTCTCTAGAGATCACGCTGTCTTTACGTAGCCATAAATAGCGGACAATAGCAAAAATGATGATGATGAAAATCAATATATATATAAGGTATGCTCCTCCTGTTTGGGTAAAAGGAGGTTCTATCTTAATTCGTAAGTTCCTTTCTTCAAGTGTACGACCGTCGTCCAACAGGATGGAGCGTACTTTGAGGGTATAGTTACCGGGTACTAGCCCAGTATATCGAATCAAATGTGTTTCGCTCGGTTGGGTCCATTCGTCGAAGAATCCTTCCAACTTCCAGGAATAGAGTACTCGGGAAGGACAATCGTAGTTGATGGATGATACATCCAGTGAAAAGATGTTTTGGTCGTGAGTCAAGGTAATGGCTTCAGTCTCATCAATAGGCATCTGTAGAGGAGAACCCTCCATACCTGGTAGCATTTCTTGATATTGTATGTTGAAATTACTGAAGACCAACTTGGATTGGATGGTCCGTGGAAAAGCGATGGAGTCATTGATGACAATAAGCCCCTCGTCACTTCCTAAGATGATGTTTCCTTCCCGTGTTTTGATACCTGCCGATGTATTGAACTTGTTGGCAAGTAATCCTTGCTCTTGGGTCCAATTTAGGAAAAGGTGTTCTTTGGTATTGAAGCATACCAGTTCATTTTCTGTACTGATAATCAGCTCTTCTGGCCGATGACTGGGCAGGATACAAAAGATATTGTTGGAAATCAATGCCGAGTTCTGAGTCTGGAAGTTTTCCAACTGACGGGTCATGTTGTTGTATATCCACAATCCAGTACCATGGGTACCGATATAAGTCATGATGCTATCGGCTTGATAGATATAGTTAATGGAACCAATGTCGGATGACAAGTTTACTTGTTGCAGTTTCTTTTGTTTCTTGTTGAATTTGTATATGCCGTTTGCTGTGCCTACCCAAAGTTCATCATCGTTTTTGGAGGTAATGAAAGTGATCGGGTAGTCTGTAGCATAGTGTTCAATCTGCCCTTTAGGATTCAATCTTTTGAAATTGTAATATCCTCCTGCCCATACGAATCCGTCTTTATCCCGATAAATACTTCGGATGTATTTGTCGGGACGGATGTCTGTGTATCCTTGGGATTGAGGAGAGAAGTATTGCGGATGCATGTCCTTTTTGTTGATGAAGTACACGCCACTCATGTATCCTCCAATGGCTATGGTTCCTGGACTTGTTTCGCAGAGCGAGATGAATACATGATTTTGTTCTTGCCAATCGTTTTCATGACTGGACAATAAGCTTTTCCATTGTTGGGTACGGGTATTGTAATAACCTACACCATTGGTGGTGGTTATCCAAAGGTCGCCGTCTGAATCTTCAAGAATATTGGTGATTTGGTTGCTGGCCGATGAGTTGGACTGCTTATAGAAATTCTGAATCCATTGGTAGGACGGATAGTTGTCCGAATACATGGTGATGCTGATAGGAAAAACGGCCATCCAGATTCGGCCTTCCTCATCGGCATAGATATCTTTGATAATGTCTCCATTCATTCTACTGGAGGCTTGATGGTTGGAAGAGAGGAAGGGGCGCAATTCCAAGGTTCGCATGTTCATTTTGAAAACTCCATTACCATCAGTTGCTATCAGTACTTCTTCGGATGAATTGGAAACTGGTACGACATTGTTCATGGTTACATCTTTCAATTGACCGATGTTCTTCAAGGCTTTGGTGCTGAAGTCGAACACATAGAATCCGTCTGCCAATGTTCCTATAAGCAGTCGATTGGTAGTGGAATGGTAATAGAGGTGCTGAACGATATGGAAGTCTTCTAACATTGGCTCTTGTTGGACTTTTAAATGGTTGCCATTCAATTGAGCCAAGTAGATGTTGTGGTTGGTTCCAACAAAATAGTTGTTGCCTTCTCCTTGTTCCAAATACGTGATTTCTTCTTGAATCGGAGAATCAAGCTTTACGATTTGCTGGTTATGTGTCTGGTAAATATATTGTGAATTTCGGGTACAAAGCCAAAGTTGGTTGTTTCGATCAATACTGGCATGGGTGAGAGGCAGTCTTCGTGTCGTTTGAAGATTGTCAGCGAAATTCATCACCAAGTCATATTTGTTCTGATGGCTGTTGTATTTGAAGATGTATCCGTTTTTGCCAATCACCCAAATATTGCCGGTTTCATCTACTTGCAGATGACTCAAGTTTGGGGGCTGTTGGATGGGTTTGTTTTTGTCCAATAAAGGATAGTGGGTAAATTGTTTGCCATTGTACCGGTCTACTCCTTCATGGGTCAAGAACCACATGTATCCTTTGGTGTCTTTTTCAATGGCTATGACTCTACGGCTACTAAGCCCTTGGTTGGTGTCCAAATAGCGATAAAGTTGTGCAGAAGCAGATACTGCTCCTTGGAGAATGAGGATAAATAAAAGGATAGTCTTCTTCACAACTTTATATATTAAGGTATATACATCAATACAAAAATGATAAAAAAAGGAGAATAATCAAAATGTTAACACGTAAAAAAGCGACATTCCCGAAAGAATGTCGCTTTTTATGGTTTTATAACGAACAAATATTATTTCTTGTTCTGTTCTACCCACTTGCGTGCATTGACAAATGCTTCAATCCACGGAGTGATTTGGTCATTCCAACGTTCTGTTGGGTAGTAACCGCATTGCCATGGGAAGATGGTACGTTCCGGGTGTGGCATGATAGCCAAATGACGACCGTCCTTGCTGGCTACAGCAGCTACACTGTACGATGAACCGTTCGGGTTACCTGGGTATTCGTCGTAAGAGAACTTAGCCACTACATTGTATTCGTCTTCTGGCAATGGCAAGTGGAACTTACCTTCACCATGAGCCACCCATGTGCCAATCTTGAATCCGCTCAATGAGCCGAACATCACACTGCGGTTGGTCGGAATAGTGAGCGATACGAAGCTGCTTTCGAACTTGTGCGAGTCGTTGTGAAGCATCTTGGCCTTTTTGTCTGCCGGATGTTCCGGATTGATGAGGCCGAGTTCAATCATCAACTGGCAACCGTTACATACACCGAGAGACAAGGTGTCTTCGCGAGCGTAGAAGTTGTCGAGTGCTGCCTTGGCTTTCGGATTGAAGAGGAAGGCACCTGCCCATCCCTTGGCTGAACCCAAAACGTCTGAGTTGGAGAAACCACCGCAGAAGGCAATCACGTTCACGTCTTCCAATGTTTCACGACCACTGATCAAGTCGGTCATGGTTACGTCCTTCACATCGAAGCCTGCCAACCAGAAGGCATATGCCATTTCACGTTCAGAGTTAGTACCCTTTTCACGGATAACGGCAGCCTTGAGACCGCTTGCTTCACGACGGTCAGGATTCAAACCATACTGAGCCAACTTACCGGTGAATTCAGGACCGAAGGCCAATTCAAGCGGTTGTTGCTTGTAGTTTTCGAAGCGCTTTTCAGCACAGCCGTTGAAGCTCTGCTTGCGGTCGAGCAAGTAAGAAGTCGTGTACCATACATCGCGCAAGTGGTCGATACCGAACTGATAAGTCACGCTGTCCTTGCTTACCAAGATATGGCGTTCTTCGCTAGGCACACCAATCTTCAAGTAACCTACACCAGCATCGTCCAGAATCTTCTTTACGGCTGGAGCATTCTTGTCAGAAACCTGGATAACTACACCCGGGTTTTCGGCGAACAAAGCCTTCACTACGTCGGTATTCTGGAACTTGTCGAGGCTGATTTCCATACCGCCTTCGGTATTGGCGAA
>SUXY01000096.1 GCA_015060705.1 Bacteroides sp.
TTCTCGCCAGCGAGTTCCACGATGACCTTGCGACCTTTTATCTTCACCTTGTTCAGTGCCTTGATGACTTCGTTGGCTTGGTCTTCCAGGACTTCGAAGAACGAGAAGTTCTGCATCAAGTCGATGCGACCGATTTCCACACGCTTGGTGTGGCGGTTCACCATGTCGATGATTTGAGTCGCAAAGAAACCGTCGCTCTTACCCATGTTCAGGAACAGACGGGCATAACCTTCCTCGGCCTTGCGAGAGGTCTTTTCCTTGTCCGTGCCATGATTCTTGCGCTTGTTTTCCTTGTCGGCTTCGCGTTGGTCCTTCTTGCTCGGCGTCTCGATTTCGGGAGCGTTGCTATAATATTCCAAGAATCGGTTGAACTCCATCGAAACCACACGTTTCAAAAGGTCTTCCTTCGAAAGCCATTCCAACTTGCGGTAGATGCCCGGAAGGAACGCTTCGATTTCTTCTTCGTTCACCTTTACCTTCTCGATGTCATCGATTACCTTGATGAGTTGTTGCTCACAGATTTCCTTGCCGGTCGGCATATCGCCAATGGTGAACTTCTTGTTGATGATGCGTTCGATTTCCTTCATACGGCTCTTCTCGCGAAGGTTCATGATGGCGATGGAGATACCTGTCTTGCCGGCACGACCGGTACGACCGCTTCGGTGGGTATAGACCTCCACATCATCTGGCAAGCCGTAGTTGATGACGTGCGTCAAGTCGTTCACGTCGAGTCCACGGGCAGCTACGTCCGTTGCTACGAGCAGTTGCAAGTGTCCTTGGCGGAACTTGCCCATTACCAAGTCACGTTGCGCTTGCGAGAGTTCACCATGTAGGGAGTCGGCATTGTATCCGTCCTGAATCAGCTTGTCAGCAATCTCCTGAGTCTCCTTGCGGGTACGGCAGAAGATGATGCCATAAATCTGCGGATAATAGTCGGCAATGCGTTTCAAGGCATTGTACTTATCTTTGGCATGAACCATGTAAGCAATGTGGTTCACGTTCTTCGTTCCTTCGTTCTTCACACCGATGGTGATTTCCTTCGCATTCTTCAGGTATTGCTTGGCGATGCGACTGATTTCGGCACTCATCGTGGCCGAGAACATCAATGTGTTGCGGTCTTCGGGTACTTTTTCAAGGATGGCATCGATGCTTTCGGTGAAGCCCATATTCAGCATTTCATCGGCTTCGTCCATCACCACGTTGATGATGTTGTCGAGCTTCGCCACACCACGTTCCATAAGGTCGATGAGGCGTCCCGGAGTGGCCACAATGATGTGAACACCCGTCTTGAGCATACGGATTTGGCTTTCGATGGAGGAACCGCCATACACGGGCAGTACCTTCAGTCCGTCGATGTATTTCGAATAATCGTTCAAATCGCCGGCTATCTGCAAACAAAGTTCGCGGGTAGGGCAGAGGATAAGTGCCTGGGGCACCCGATGCTTCACGTCAGTTTTCTGGATAAGGGGCAAACCGAAGGCAGCCGTCTTTCCGGTGCCGGTTTGAGCAAGGGCCACCACGTCGTTTCCTTCGCCGAGCAGATAAGGAATCACTTCTTCTTGTACAGGCATGGGACTTTCGTATCCCATTTCTTCAATGGCTTGGCGTATTTCGGCGGAAACGCCCAATTCTTCAAATGTCTTCATTCAATATCTTTCTAAATCTTTTGCAAAGATACGGAGATTTTCCTCAAATTATCATAAGATGATAATCATAAAATGATAATTTGAGGAATTTATATAAATGCTGTGTTTGTGTTGTGGCTGTTCCTATTCTTCGTTTCTGAATTCCAATATATCTCCCGGTTGGCAATCCAACTCTCGGCAGATGGCTTCGAGGGTAGAGAAGCGCACGGCTTTGGCCTTCCCCGTCTTCAGGATGGAGAGGTTGGCGGGAGTGAGGTCGATTCGTTCGGCCAGTTCGCTGAGCGAAATCTTTCGTTTCGCCATCATTACGTCAAGGTTTACTATGATAGGCATAAGTTTAGTTTTTAGATTGTTAAGTCTTGTTCTTCCTTTGCCTTTTTGAGTTCACTTATCAGCATTGTACAACAGGCAAATAAAATTAAACCTATGGCAAATAAGAACCAGTCTTTATCCATTATGCCTACAGCCAGTAATGCAATGTTAAGTGCGTTAACTACCATACATATACTTATTAGGATTGTTGCGTTTTTTCTTTTCATAATTTTTGTTGTTTTATTAGATAGTTAGGTCCTGTTCTTCCTTCATCTTCACACCGATGGCAAAGCATTCCGCCAAGATAATCATCATGATGACGGGTAGCCATGCTGGGGATGCTTCAGCATGGTCGATAATCTGATAACCGGGAATCTGGGTTTGGGCAACGGCTGCATTTCCTGCTATCCATGCGAAGAGTTCCATGCTAATGACGATAGCCGTATAGGAGTAAACAAAGAAGCGGATACGCCATACATTCGCTTCACAAAAGACATTCCGTTTGGAGACTTGCACCAAAAAACAGATAAAGAAGCAGAAACCAAAAATGAAGGCAAACATACTAAGTCCACTTATAATAATGACAAGGGTAATCCATTTGGATGGTTGAGTGTAGGTGGTGATTTCTGAAACCTGATAAGGAATCTTTCGTTCGGCCATTGGGTTGAAGATAGAATCGTTAGCTGTTTTTTCTATAGGAACTACCTCTAATGATATGGGATATAAATTGTCGGGGATGGTGTTATGTGAACGTGCCCCTTCTTCATATCCTTTTTTAAAGCTTCTCCAGCCGCTTTCAAAATTAACAGCTATGTTGGCTACCATGGCAATGATAGCGATGATTCCCAAGATTTTGAACTTTTTCATAGGTAAACGGTTTAGATGGTTAATTCCTGTTCTTCCTTCAACCGATAGCCATAGTGGAATATCTGGGCAAGGATAAACATAAAGGTACCGGCTGCCAAGTAGAGGGCATAGTCCATTTGGATATCGATGCCGCATATCATCTGACCGATGATGGCATAGTCGAAGATGGGAATATAGAAAGCGATGCCCATGATGTAGAAGCAGATGAAGTTGCGCTTGGTGAAGAAACGTTCATGGATTATGTTATTGACCACCAAAATGATGCTTGTGATAATGGTGAGGACAGCCAACAGCTCCAAGCCGAACATAATGGTCATAGAGAGGTTCCCTTCCATAATGCTTTGTTTCAATGGAGAGTAAATGTCGGATGCGTGATTGTAATACGAAACGCACAAGAAATACAGAAAGAACCCTGTAATGAAACTAATGGATGTATTCTTCTTCATCATGCTTATACTTTTATTCGTTGGTGACTTCGATGATTTCTTTTTCCTGATAGGAAGGTGCCGCCGGAAGACGTTTCTTCAAATAAAGGAACATTCCGATAGTAACGGCCAGCGAGATGGCAAAGAGGGCATAAGTAGGGCCTTCACCCAACCATTCAATGGTCTTGGTGTTCAGCTCTTCTTTGCTGAGTAACGCCATTTGGATGGTAGCGATGGAGTTGTTGATGAAATGACCGATCATACCCGGCACGACACTACCTGTGCGATAGTACAACCAACCGAAAATCATGCCGATGGCAAAAGCGAACGGAATCTGAATCGGGTTCATGTGGACAATGCCGAATACGGCAGAAGCAATCAGGATAGCATTCAACGGTTTCATTCCTTTTCTTAACAAATGGCCTTGGATGGCACCGCGGAAAAGCAGTTCTTCTACCAATGGAGCCATGATGGCGATGGAAATGATTCCGAACACATTGCGGCTCATGGCACGGAAAGTGTCTTGCATCATATCAGGGAGGCCGATGAACTCACTACAGAGGTTGATGAATATCATGCCTGCCACGATAAGCGGGATGCTCAATCCAATAGTCTTGCCCGATACTTCGCCGAAGCTCTTTAAATTGAATTTTACATACTTGAAATGGATAAGATGCCAAATCATGGCGATGCCCGAAAGCACCATCGTGATGCCAACAATGTTGTTGTTGGATTCTGTGCCGGTGAAAGCATTAACGTCTCCTTCGTTGTTCATTAGTTCCATCCAAATGCTTGGGAGAGTGATAAGTGTTGTGAAAAGTAATTGGTAAAGGAAATAGTAGATGACCAATTTGATTGTCCGTACCATAATTTTAAGTGTTTTATTCGTTTAACATTGATTATTTATCGATTATCGATAATGCAAAGGTAAGGAGAGTTTTGAGTAATGCAAAGAAAAACGAGAAAAATTTATCGAAAAACGATAAAATATACCCAAATTGTCATTCAGAACGGAACGAAGTGTAGTGAAGAATCTCGGTAACATAAAGTGTATGCTATCGAGATTCTTCGCTTCGCTCTGAATGACAAAAGGATATGAGAATTATTTAAGTACTCGGATCGTGTCTTCCTTATCCTTTTGCATTTGCAGAATCAATTCATCCACTGAATTGAATTTCTCTTCCGGACGAAGGAAGTCGATGAATTCGATACGCATCTTCTGATGATAGATGTCGCCTTGGAAATCGAGGATATGCACTTCGATACTGAGGTCAGTACCATTGTTGATGGTTGGACGATAACCGATATTCAGCATGCCCTTGTACTTTCCACCATTTACATAAACACAGACGGCATATACACCGATGGAAGGAATCAGCTTGTTAGGGAAGTCCACTCGAAGATTGGCCGTAGGGAAACCTATTTTACGACCTACCTTATAGCCATCCACTACCGTACCTTCCAGATAATAATGATAACCCAAGAATTTGGTGGCGGTGCGGATATCACCGGTTTGTAAGGCTCGACGGATGGCCGAGGAACTTACCTTGTCCTGTTCTTGGGTATAAGCAGAGGCTTGCATGATATGGATACCCAACTCCCGTCCGTATCGGCAATAATCTTCAAATGTTTCGGCGCGATTGTGACCGAAGCGATGGTCATAACCGATGACCAGCATCCGTACCTTATATTTATCATACAATAATTGCATGAATTCGTAGGCGGTCAGCTGGGATAATTCTCGGGTAAAGGGGAGGAGAATGCAATTGTCTACCCCTGTAGAAGCCAACAACTCTATCTTTTCTTCCGGAGATGAGAGGAGTTGAGGCTGGAACTCGCTTTGAATGACTTGGCGGGGATGAACGGGAAAAGTAATGATAGAAGATTGCCATCCGGTTTGAGTCGCCGCTACCTTCACTTGTTGGATGAGGAAGCGGTGTCCCAAATGTACCCCGTCGAAGAAGCCAATCGTGGCCACCGTTGGACTTTGCGGATGTATGTCTTCTATTACATTCATTTATTCAAAAATCTTGCTCAAATCATCGCCAATGTAATAATGATGTGCATGGATGCCTACTTCTTCAGCTGCCTTGCAATTAGCTTCCGAGTCATCGATGAAGAGGGTTTCTTCTGGCAACAGATTGGCATCTTGTAACATCTTTTCAAAAATAGCCTTGTCAGGCTTTGCCATATGCATTTCGAAAGAAAGGAATGTTTCTTCAAAATAGTCGTCCATGCGGAAACCGCGATAGTTGAAAGCATTCTTGCAAACGTAATCCCAATGAATGGAGTTCGTATTGCTCAGCAAATATACCATATATTTACTACGTAAGTCCAATATCAACTCCAGTTTTTCACGAGGAATCTCCAATAACATTAAATTCCAGAGAGAATCTACTTCTTCGTCGGTGAGTGACACATTGGAATTCTCTCGAATGGAAGCACGGAACTCATCGGCAGAGATTTCGCCCAATTCGAACTTCTGGAAGATACCTTCACGGTCGAAAGCTTGCAATTGTTCCTTGACATTCGTAAATCCGGCCTTTTGGAGACCATTGATGGCACTCTTGAAATCGAGGTCTATCAATACGCCTCCTAAGTCGAATACGATGTTCTTGATGTTTTTGTCCATAACTCTTTATGTTCTTTTTACCTTAAAATATATAACTGTGACCTATTGTTTCTTTGTTTTGATACGTTGAATCCAACGATAAATTTCACCGACCCAAAGGACGAGTGAAGTAGCACCGATGATGTATAACCATTCGGTCAATGTCAATGGTACGGTACGGAATACCTTTCCTCCGAACTCTACTATGATAATCTGACCAATCAGGATGATGCCTGCAACGCTAATCATACCCAAGGCGTGACGTGAATCCTTGAATACTGAGTGATTGGTACCGAATACGCTGGCATTGAACAAGTTCCAGAACTGCAACATCACGAAGATGGTGAAGAAGGCGGTCAGTGCGGTAGGAACTTCTACCGTTGGCAATCCTTTGATATAAACGATGAGACTCATCAGGATAATCAGGAAGCAAGCGGCTACACCTAATATATTATAGCGCATCGGCTTGGTAATGATGAAGTCATC
>SUXY01000003.1 GCA_015060705.1 Bacteroides sp.
ATGGTGGAAGAAAACAAGTTCCCAGTGGAGTTCTGTACTGAAGACCTCTATCATTCGGGTTTGGTGGATGATATCCTAGGCATCCGAACTTATTACGAACAACAATGGCTTGACCGTGGCTTGAACATTAAGTACATGAAGTTCCGTCTTCCACAAGAAGGTGAACTTCGTGAACCGGATGTGGAAATCGAACTCGATGAATACCGTAGCTACAACCGAAGTAAACGTAGCGGATTGAAAACAAGCAAATGAAAATTGACTCACCACAGATTACACAGATTGACACAGATAAATAATTAAAGAATCTGTGCTAATTTGTGTGATCTGTGGTGAAAAAAAAGATAATTATGACTCTTTATCCGAAACTTATACTCGACGCACTGGCAACCGTGCGTTATCCCGGTACCGGAAAGAACCTCGTTGAGGCTGATATGGTAGCCGACAATATCCGTATCGACGGAATGAGTGTTAGCTTTTCACTTACTTTTGAAAAGCCGACCGATCCTTTCATGAAATCCATGGTGAAAGCGGCTGAAACCGCTATCCATACTTATATCTCACCGGAGGTACAAGTAACCATCAGTACCGAAAGCCGTCAGGCGGCTCGTCCGGAACCGGGCAAGATGCTTCCGCAAGTGAAGAATGTCATTGCCGTATCGTCCGGTAAGGGTGGGGTAGGTAAGTCTACCGTATCCGCTAATTTGGCGGTAGCTTTGGCGAAGCTCGGTTATAAAGTTGGTTTGCTCGATGCTGATATCTTCGGTCCTTCCATGCCGAAGATGTTCCAGGTGGAAGATGCCCGTCCGTATGCCGAACTCATTGATGGTCGCGACTTGATTGTTCCGATTGAAAAGTATGGCATCAAGATGCTTTCCATCGGTTTCTTTGTAGACCCTGACCAGCCGACTTTGTGGCGTGGAGGTATGGCAAGCAATGCTTTGAAACAACTCATTGGCGATGCCAACTGGGGAGAATTGGATTACTTTATCCTCGATACTCCTCCGGGAACCAGCGACATTCACTTGACTTTGGTGCAGACCTTGGCCATTACAGGTGCCGTGATTGTCAGCACTCCGCAACAAGTAGCTTTGGCGGATGCTCGTAAGGGTATTAACATGTATACCAACGATAAGGTGAATGTGCCTATTCTCGGTTTGGTGGAAAATATGTCGTGGTTTACGCCTGCCGAATTGCCGGAAAACAAATACTACCTTTTCGGTAAGGAAGGAGCGAAGCAGTTGGCAGAAGAGATGAATGTACCTTTGCTCGGTCAGATTCCTATTGTGCAGAGCATCTGCGAGAACGGTGATAAGGGTACACCGGCTGCCCTCGATGAAAACTCCATCACAGGTCGTGCGTTCCTGACATTGGCGGAAAATGTGGTGAAGCAGACTGAAATCCGTAATGCAGAACAAGATCCTACTCGCATTGTAGAACTGAAAAAGCAATAATCAGCAAGTTGTGTGAGTTTAGGTTTCACGCTTCAAACTAGCTGATATACAAAGAATAAGGCTGAAAGCAGACATTGTTTGCTTTCAGCCTCGTTTCATATACGGGCTTTCGCCTGAAGACGTATCATCTTATCGCAGTAAGCCCATACGTCTTGCTCTGATAAGACGTATGGGCTTGTTAAAGATCATTGCAGTCTAAACATCACAGGGATGGTGTACTTCACACGTACCGCTTCCCCTTTTTGCTTGCCTGGTTTCCACTTCGGCATGATAGAAATGACACGGAGCGCTTCCTTATCCAAGTCTGGGTCTACTCCACGAACGACCTTTGGTTCTACGATAGAGCCGTCGCGATTAACTACAAATTGTACAATGACACGACCTTGTATGCCTTTTTCCTGTGCTGTGGCAGGATACTTGACATTCTTTCCTAAGAAATTCATGCATTCTCTCATACCACCCGGGAATTCAGGCATTTCCTCGCATACCATGTGTATACCGTTTTCGTCCACCTTGGTTTCTCTTGTAGCACTAGCCGACTTGCTTTCCGGTGCTTCCGATGTTTCATTGCTCAATCTGAACATCACAGGAATGGTATATTTCACATTGACAGCTTCTCCATTTTGTTTACCAGGTTTCCACTTCGGCATGGAATTGATTACACGCAAAGCTTCTGCATCCAGATTTGGGTCAACTCCTCTGACTACCTTGGCTTCGGCTACATCACCTTCCTTAGTTACGACCATTTGTACAATGACTCTACCTTGGATGCCATTTTCTTGAGCAATGGTAGGATACTTGATGTTCTTGCCCAAGAACTTCATGCATTCTGCCATGCCACCCGGAAATTCGGGCATTTCTTCTACCACTTGGTAGATTTCACCTTCCGGTACTTTGACAGCACGAGTTTCTTCCGGGGTAGAAGAGAGTGCTTCTTCATTCTTTTCTGTTGATACACAGCTGATGTTGCTAGCCAATAGTAGAGCAATAGCTAGCGGTACAAACAGGGCATACTTGATGCGTCCTGCCGTACAGGTTCTTTTCTTGTTCATCATAATGATACGGCGTTTTAAATGTGAGACATTAAAATTATTGCATAAACCGGTTTCTTTCTTGGTATGAGCCAATCCCAATAAGTGGTATTGGTATTGCTTGCAATCGGGAATGACTTCCGTTACTTTGTTGTCTGCCAAGTATTCCAGATTCAAGCGGATTTCGGTCTTCATTAGCCAGGAGAACGGATTGAACCAGCAAACGATGTTGATAAGTTCAACTAGTATCACATCCATGGAATGCCATTGGCGGGCATGAGTCTGTTCGTGCATCAGAATCTCGTCCTCACTCTCTTTATCCAATTGGGGGAGGTAGATGAAAATCCAACCAAAGAATGAGAAAGGATTGGCTTCCGAAGGGAGGCTGATGATGCGTTGACCATTCAGGTAGACTGATTTACCGATCCATCTCATTCGGAAGATACTCAACAACTGCACCATGAATCGAAGACTTAATGCAATGACACCAATCAGATAGATGTACATACCGATAGTCAACAGGTTAGGGAGTTGTGGAGTAGAGGTAGCCTCGGGAGTGACAACGAGGGTTTCGTCCATCATGAGAATGGCATAATAATCAGCCAACTCGTTCATGGCGGGTTGTTCCTTTATCCAATTCTGAATGTCTATCAGTGGGTAGAGGAAGGAGATGCCCAAGAAACTGAGCAAGGCATAGCGGCGCCATTGGAAGAAGGTGTCGCGTTGACAGAACAACTTATAGAAAGCATAGAACAAGGCAATGCCTACATTCACTTTCAGCAGGTAAATCCATTCGGGTGCCATATATAGATAGGTGTTTGGGTTATTCTTCTTTTCCTTTTTCAATCAGGTTGATGATGTCCTTCAGATCGTCGGTAGAAAGCTTTTGTTCCTTGGCGAAGAAGGAAACCATTTCCTTGTACGAGTTGGCAAAATAGTTACGGACAACACCGCCCATAAACTTCCGCTTGTATTCGCTTTGTTTGATGAGTGGTTTGTACACATCCGTATTGCCATAACGCTTGGCTGATACATAACCTTTGCGTTTCAGGTTTTTTACGATAGATGCCACTGTTGTATAAGGTGGCTGAGGTTCTGGAAATTTAGTAACGATATCCTTTACCACGAATTCGTCAAGCTCCCAGATATAAAGCATTACTTCTTCTTCTTGTTGTGTCAGTTTGTTCATAAATATAAGTGGTTTACGATGATGGTACAAATCTACGAAAGAGTCGTAACAAAGCAAACAATGAGGCGTTAAAGAAGCTTAAAGAGATAAAGAAAGGGTGATTCAAAGAATCACCCTTTCATTCTATTCTTTTATAATCTTTTCCAACATCTTCGCCATTCGTTGGTAGCCTTCCTGGTTTGGATGTAGACCATCCGTGAAGAGTTCGTTGATGATTCGTCCGTCCGGTTGGAGGAATTCGGAAGACATATCTACATAAGTCGCTTCTTCGGTATGCAATCTGACTTGCAGGAGTTCATTCAAGGCGGCCACGCGGCTTTCATGCCAAGCGCGTGGCAATACACCTGCTACATAAATCTGTGCCTTCGGTTGGCGATGACGTACGGCACGTACCAATTCACGGATTCCGTCAATGATTTCGTTGTCTGTGTTTTTATCTAAGTTATTGGTACCCATCAGCAGGATAATTTTTTCGGCATCGTATCCATCCAATTCGCCGTGGTAGATACGCCACAATGTATTCTCTATGCGATCCCAGCCGAAGCCGAGGTTACGGACTACCTTACCCTTGAACAATTTTTCCCAACTGTCTGTTCCACGGGCCAAGCTAGCAGCAGGTTCGCCTGCCCAATAATGAGTGATGGAATTGCCAATCAACAATATCTGTGGTGCTTTTTCTTTGTTCAAAGTCAAGACCTGTTCGTGGCGTTCTTTCCAATTATAAGAGTCACGTTGTTGAGTGCGAGGTACAAATATGCTGCGTTTTTCGCTGGTCTCATTTAAGATTTCCTTAATTTTAGGCACATAGGCATCGGCATAGACCTGCATGCCTAGGTCGTTCGGGTGCCAACCTTCCACGCTACAGTCTTGTGTCAACCCCAATTCTTCTTCGGAGAGGAAATGAAGGTTCTGAACACCTTCTTCTTTCAAGGTGCGATAGGCTTTTCGGAGTTCCAGGTTGTTTTTCTTGTAACCGCTTTCTTCTTCGATGGAAGTGCCGATGTGACTATTGGTATAATGTTCCACGAAGAGGATAGGTGCGTTAGTCTTTTCACGAATCTTATGTACCCCGTTGATGGTACGCTCGTAAATCTTCGGAAGACGATCGCCTCCCATGTTTGGCATATTATCAAGGATAAAGAGTTGTGCATCGATTTCAGCTAATAGGTCGAATACCTCCGGTTCCATTTGTCCATTACCGGAGAAACCGAGGTTCACAACCGGATGTTCCAAATTACGTCCGATGATATTGCCGAATGCCATACCTGGACGGGAAGCACAAGCACCTTGGGCGATGGAAGTGCCATACAATACAATAGGCCTTTCTTGAGATGCCGGGAGGAATTGAAGTTGATGACCTTCCGGTACACCTACTTCCAGCCACTTTACATCATTATAGAGTGGAAGATAGAGTTCGTATTCAAAACCTTGTGCGGCAGACTGACCGTACGATAGTTTGTTGTATGTGTAAGTCACGGTATCGCGGAAGGCATATCGAGCAGAACACCAATGACGTTCACCGTTGATGTCAGTGGCATACATGTCTACCCCCGAAACACCGGTAGAAGGCATGTGAGGCATACTGAAACTGCCGCTTACTTGATAGCGGATTTTGATTTGTGGTGCATTGCTTCGGAAAGCGATGGACATGCCAGCACTGTGTTTGGACAAATCCCATACAGCCTTTCGGATAGTCTTTTCGGCTCTGTCAGGCATACGGTTGTAAGTACCTTTCAGCTCGTTTTTCCAAGCCTGTCCACGAAGTACATGAAACGATTCGTTCATCGGATTCTTCCACTGCATTTGAGCGGAGATGGAAAGTGTGCTTGCAAGACACGCCAATAACACAAAAAGAGTCTTTTTCATAAGTATTCCTTTATTTCATCTGTTGCATATCACAAAGACGTTTGTAATAACCATCCAACGCCAACAGCTCATCGTGCTTGCCTCGTTCCACAATCTGTCCTTCGTGGAGTACGCAAATTTCATCCGCATGACGGATGGTCGAGAGACGGTGGGCAATGGCAATGGTTGTACGGTTCTTCATCAACTTTTCGAGGGCATCCTGTACCATGCGTTCGCTTTCAGTATCGAGGGCAGAAGTTGCTTCGTCCAAAATAAGGATTGGAGGATTCTTCAGAATAGCACGGGCAATACTGATGCGTTGACGCTGACCACCGGAGAGTTTGCCTCCACGGTCGCCAATCATGGTATCGTAACCCTTTTCGCTAGCCATGATGAAATCGTGTGCATTGGCAATCTTGGCTGCTTCCATCACTTGTTCCATGGTGGCATTTTCTACACCGAAGGAGATGTTGTTGAAGAACGTATCATTAAATAGAATGGCTTCCTGGTTCACATTACCCATGATACTGCGGAGGTCGTGCAAGGTCGTAGCTTTTACATTTACTCCGTCAATCAGCACTTCACCTTCCTGTACATCGTGATAACGAGGAATCAAATCCACCATGGTCGATTTACCAGAACCGGATTGTCCTACCAGAGCAATGGTCTTACCCTTTTCGATGGTGAGGTTGATGTCCTTCAAAATCCACTTGGTGTCGTACTTGAAAGAGACGTTCTTGAATTCAATCTTGTCTTTCAATGGACCGATGTGTACTGGATTGGCTATTTGAGGCATTTTGTTTTCTGCCATGAGGATCTTGTCTACACGTTCCATACTTGCCAAACCTTTTGGAATGGCATAGCTGGCTCTGGAGAACTCCTTCAACGGATTGATGAGGCTATAAAGCATCACCAAATAGAAAATGAAGGTAGGAGCAGTAATGGTGCTATTGTTGTTCAGAATCAATGTGCCACCAAACCACAATACAATCACAATCAGAACGGTACCCAAAAACTCACTCATCGGGTGAGCCATTTGTTGACGGGTGTTCACTCGATTGATGGTATCTCTATAAACGTTGTTGGAATTGGTGAAGCGCTTGTTCATCTTCTTTTCGGCATTGAATGCCTTGATGATGCGTAAACCTCCCAATGTTTCTTCTACCTGTGCCATGAGGTCGCTCCATTGGTCTTGTGCTACCAACGATTTACGTTTCAGCATTCGACCGACTCTACCCATAACCCAACCCATGAATGGAAGGACGGTAATGGTGAATAAGGTCAGTTGCCAACTGGTAGCAATCAAAGTACCGAAATAGAAAATAATCAGTACCGGATTCTTGAACAACATGTCCAATGATGCCATGATGCTGTTCTCAATTTCGTTCACGTCACCGCTCATACGGGCGATGATGTCGCCTTTCCGTTCTTCGGAGAAGAAACCTAACGGAAGACTCAGAATCTTCTTATACAAAGATACGCGGATGTCGCGAACCACACCGGTACGGATAGGGATGATGGTGGCCGATGAAAGGAAATAGCTGGCCGTCTTCAGGAAAGTCATGAAAGCCAGGAACAACCCCAACAACAAGAGAGTCGTGCTGGCACCATAGTTCTCTATCAGTTGCGTCACATAATAATAGAAATTATTGATGGCAATATCCTTGAAGGAACCTTCCGCACCCCAAGGGATGAAGCTATAGTTCGATTCCTGCATCTTGAAGAGTATCTGCAGGATAGGAACGATGAGCATGAACGAAAAGATGTTCAGAATGGCCGAGAGGACATTGAATATAATGTGCAGAATGAGATACTTTTTGTACGGGGGTACAAAGCGACGGAGTACTTGGATAAATTCTTTCATGTCGTAGTCGATTGATTAATGCTACAAAGGTATGAAAAAGGATTGAAATAAGGCGGCAGACAGAAGAAAAAGTGGTTTTTTGAAAAAAAAGTGTGTTTACGATTAGGGTATTTTGCTTTTCAACCATCATAGCATTATAAACGGATAAGAATACTACTATGAAAATGAAAAGACGTATCGTTTTATGGGCTGTAGGATGCTTGCTAGGTGGAGCTGTTCGTGCACAGCATCAGCAGATATTTAATGGATACTTACGGGAGGCTGGTGATCAGGCTGAAATGTTTGTAGGGAAAGCTGAACGTGGTTATCCACCGACTCTATATTACGCTCATCCTTATTGGTTGTTCGATGAGTTTTTCCCGGGTCAGGTGAAATATAATGGTGTGGTTTATCAGAATGTTCCTTTGCGTTTTGATGCCTATCTGCAACAGTTGGTTGTCAATACTCCCGTGAAACGTTCGAAGGTATGTGTACCGATGCATTTGGTAGAGAGTTTTACTTTGGGAGGAACGGAGTATGCCCGTCGTAATGGAGAGTTTGTGGCTATTCTGTTTGATAGTCCTAGGATGGAGTTGGTGGAGCAGGTTCATATCATCCGGAAAGAGGAACCAGTGGAGAAAGGACAAATAATGTATGATTTCAAGCGTGAGGTGAAATATTTTGTGCTTCGTGGTGGAAAGACTCACGAGGTGAACAAGTTGAAGACGGTCTTGAAACTTTATCCTCGTATTAAAGGTGAGTTGGGGCGTTTTGCAAAACAGCGTTCTCTGAATTTCAAGGAACACCGCCAGTCTTCTTTGATTCAATTGGTGAAGCATGCAGACGAATTGTTGTCACAATCGGTAAAATGATGGAATTATGAAAAATGGAATAAGAAAAAGATGGATAGGACTGATGTTGGGATGCTTGGCATGGAGCATCGGTACGGAAGTTGTTGCCCAAACACCGGAGGGCGTTTCGGATAGCATCAGCATCATCAGTTTGATAGAGCAGGTAGAAAAGGCGACACCCTATAAGATATATACCAATATATCGAAGCCGTTTATGGTCAAGAAACAGGAAGGGGAGGTATCGCTGGAACTTTTGAAGAATGCGTTGGCCGGGACTTTCTGGAGGATGAACGTATATGGCAAGAAGGTATTTGTGATACAGGACCTTTTCTTGGAAGCCAATTTGCCAGCCGGATGGAAAGGTGAGCCGGAAGTGCAGAAGGAAATCAAGTTTACGGAAGTATTGACTTCGGAGAATAAAGTATATGAAATTGGTGATAAGTTTCAGCCGTCCAAGAAAGATAAAATCAAGCTGACTGGACAAATTATCGATTTCAAGACCAATGCACCGGCTGTGGGTATACATGTCATTCGCCGGGAACCATGGACGGTGGCTGTAACGGATGAAAATGGATATTTCAGTATCGATTTGGAGTCGGGTTATCAGATGTTGGAATTGCAAGGAGTTACGGTGAAGGATGCCCGTCGTCACTTGATGCTTTATGCCGATGCGGATGTACGTATCGAACTGGAAGAACAGAACTTGATGATGGAAGAAGTGTTGGTGACAGGTGGACGTGTGGAGACGGTCAAAAGTACGGTATTGGGTATGGAGAAAATAAAACCTTCGGAATTGAAGAATATTCCGATGGCAATGGGCGAAGTGGATGTGCTGAAGATGGTACAGGCTTTGCCGGGCGTGAAGACCGTGGGTGAGGCATCCACCGGGTTCAATGTACGTGGTGGCGCTACTGACCAGAACCTGATGCTCCTGAATGGCGGTACCATTTACAATCCTTCTCACATGTTCGGATTCTTCACGGCATTCAGTAGCGATATGGTGAATGATGTGGAGATTTACAAGAGCAGTATTCCGAGCCAGTATGGGGGACGTATCTCATCAGTATTGAACATTACAGGCAAGGAAGCCAATAAGGAGAAGTTTGTAGGAGTGGCCGGTATTGGATTGCTTACCAGTAAACTGAATTTGGAAATCCCTTTGTGGAAGGAGCGTACTTCGTTGTTGCTGAGCGGACGTACCACTTATAGTGACTGGCTCTTGGGCATGTTGCCGGAAAAGAGCGGTTATAAGAATGGTAAGGCTGGTTTCTATGATGTAGGTGCCACTTTCTCGCATACGTTCAATGACCGGAACAAGCTGAACATCTATGGTTATTATAGCCGTGACCGTTTTTCTTTCAACGATAATGAAAAATATGGCTATAGTAACATGAACGTATCGGCTCATTGGCGTTGTTTTTTCAATGATCGGTTGACTGGGAATTTTTCTATTGGTTATGACCATTATGATTATTGGAATGATGAGACGGTTGATTCCATTCAGGCAGCCCGTCTTTCTTTCAATATCAACCAATACTTTGCCAAGGCCAACTTCAATTTGGAATTGGAAAAGCATAAGCTCAACTTTGGGGCATCGACCTTGCTTTATAACATCCGTTCGGGTAAGTATGAACCGTTGGGCAAGTATTCTTTGGTTGCGTTTGACGAATTGCAGAAGGACAAGGCTTTGGAAAGTGCTGTCTATTTAGGTGAAGAATGGGAAATCACACCGAAGTTCTCCGTGAATGCGGGCATCCGTTATTCCATGTTCAATGCATTGGGACCACGTGACTATTACACCTATCAACCGGGTATGTTGCCATCAAGCAATCGTATTGTTGATACGGTCCGTGTGACAGGCAACAAGGTGCTGAAGACCTATCATGGTCCGGAGTTCCGTTTGTCGGGCCGCTATGCGTTCACCGATGATTTCTCGGTGAAGGCCGGTTTCAATACCATGCGTCAGTACATTCATAAGGTGAGCAATACGGCTATCATGAGTCCTACGGATACTTGGAAGCTGAGTGATACGAACATCAAGCCTCAACAGGGATGGCAAGTTGCGGGTGGTTTCTATTACAATACCCCGGACCGCATGTGGGAATTTTCGTTGGAAGGGTATTACAAGAAAATGAAAGATTATTTGGATTATCGCAGTGGTGCCAAGTTGTTGATGAACCATCACTTGGAAACGGATGTCATCAATACCGAAGGCTATGCGTATGGGGTGGAACTGGAAGTGAAGAAGCCGAAGGGAAAGCTGAACGGTTGGGTGAACTATACCTACTCACGTACGTTCCTCCGTCAGAATGACAAGCGTATTTCCCGTCCTATTAATAATGGAGATTGGTATCCGACAGAATATGACAAGCCGCATGATTTCAAGTTTGTAGGAAACTATAAGTTTACCCGTCGTTATAGCTTGTCATTGAATATGGACTATAGTACCGGAAGACCCACGACTATTCCTGCCGGTCAGTTCTATGACCATAAACTGAATACGACCCAAGTCTTCTATACCGACCGTAACAGTTATCGTGTGCCTGATTATTTCCGTATGGACCTTTCGTTCAATGTGGAATATAGTCATCACTTGACATTGGCTACCCATAGCAGCATTTCGTTCGGGATATATAACTTGACAGGTCGTAAGAATGTGTATTCCATTTATTATGCAGTGGAGAACAAGAAAATACAAGGATACAAGATGTCCATCTTCGGGGCACCGATTCCTTTTGTGACGTATAATATTAAATTCTAATGGTATGAAGAAGTTTGGACAAATCATAGGACTATGGGGAGCAATGTCTTTCGTGTTGTTGATGGGATGTGTAGACAAGTTTGAGGCAGACATCAGCGAACTGCCAACCGAAGGATTGGTCATTGAAGGCAATATCATATCAGATAGTACGGTGGTATTCCATCTGAACAAGAAATTGCCTCTGACGTATTCTAAGGAAAACGAGGACTTGTACGAAACGTATCTGGATGTGGATGCTGAACTATATGTACACGGTAGTGATGGTACTTCCTGGGTAGGACATGGACTTGGAGAAGGACAGTATCAAGTAAGGATAGGTACATTGAAACCGGATGTGAAATATCATTTGGAAGTGAAGCATGAAGGTGATATTTATTTATCAGAACCTCAGACGCCACTTGAAACGATAGAAATAGAAAATCTTATTTTCAATCAGCCGGATTTAAAGGGACCGGTGAATATTTCTTTGGATTCAAAAGAAGGGAGTGCGGATGGAGCAAGGTATTATCTTTGGTATTTTGAGGAAGATTGGGAAGTGCGTGCCGAGTACGTCTCTGCTATTCTTTATAATTATGAAAAGGATAAGGTCATCCGTTATGATTATCCTCCAGTAGCACAGGGATGGTGCTATTATGGTACCGATCAATTGGTGTTGGGAACCACTGAGTCGAATGTGATGAATAAGATTGTGGGTAAATCCATCCATTCGATCAAGAATACTGATCGTCGGTTGTCTGTACTTTATAGCATTCGGGTCTATCAGCGTACTATGACTCGTCAGGAATATGAATACTATCAGGAACGTGTCAAGTTGAATAAGGAAATGGGTGGCTTGTTTACTCCTCTGCCTTCGGAATTCCCGACCAACATTACATGCAGCAATTCATCCCGTAAGGTTATCGGTTATGTAGGTTGTAACATGGGAGTAGCCCAACGTCAACTTTACATATCAACGGACGAAGTTGCTTATGTGAATAAATATGATTGTAAGTTTGGAGAAGCTCCGGAAGGGACATATCGGGAAAAATATGCTGCAGGTTTTCAGATATGCGATGATTCCTTTATTTGGGCTAAAGGTGAATGTGTAGACGTAACATGGCTCAATGCAGACCCGTTAGGAAGACCCGACTGGTGGCCGAATCCTTATCTGTATTATCCACAGGAGGAAGCTGATACTCATTAAAACAAGATGGAGGAATGAATATGAAAAGAACGATAATTGTAATGTGGTTGAGTCTGTGTTGGTTAGTGGGTATGTCCCAAACCTTGGACTTGATGAGAATATATACCGACAAGGACTGCTATTTGGCAGGTGAGAAACTATGGGTGAAGGTTTGTCTGGACGACGACATTCTGCCCGGTAATGGCATGAGCAAGGTGGCCTATGTAGAAATCTGCGATACGGCACAAGTCCGTGCTCAGGGAAAGGTCGCTTTGCAGGAAGGGGTTGGCTGGGCTTGTATCCAGTTGCCACCTACCATGCATTCGGGTGTCTATCAGTTGACGGCTTATACGCGATATATGCGTAACTTGAACCCGGAAAGCTTCCCGCGGAAACATGTGGCGGTACTGAATGTGCGTACCACCTCGTCGGACGACAATCTGGTGGCCAATGATTCTGTTGCTTTCCCTATACCTTTGCAGGAAAACTCGAAGAGCAGTCTGATGAAGAGTGACAAGGAGACATACGGTATCCGCGAAAAGGTGACGATGACTTGGTCGGCACATTTGGCGGAAGCCAAGGACTTGTCTTTGTCGGTGGTACGGAAAGATTGTAAGGTACAGTTCCCACAACCGGAAACGGCTGTTCCTGTACCGTTGAGTGGTGCCCGTTGGCAAGCCGAATGCGAGGGACACATCGTGACCGGACGGGTCGTTGGCGATAGTCTTCCCAAAGGTCTGTTGGCACAACTTTCGTGTGTAGGCAAGGAAATGAGGGTATTCGAAGGAAAGAAGATGAAGGACGAAACCTATCGTTTCTATGCGCATGGAGTAAATGGCGAGCAGGATGTGGTCTTGTCGGCTTTCAACAATGTTGGGAAGGCATACCGTATGGAAGTGGAATCACCGTTTGCCGAGATCTTACCTCAACAACTTCCGGACTTGTATTGCCACTTTCTGGATTCTGCGTTGATAGACCGCAGTGTCGCCTTGCAGTTGGCACAATCCATGCCTAAAGCCGTATTGCCGAAGAAACTGGATGAGGTCATCTACGGACAGCTTCCGAGCAAGACCTATAATCTGGACGAATATGTTCGCTTCAATACCGTGAAGGAATGTATCATCGAATTTGTCTTGGGAGCGGCTATCGACAAGAAAGGAGGCCGTACCATTATCAAGATGTTGCAGGAAGACAGCAAGGAATACAGCTTGTTCCCCGTGCTGGTACTCATCGACGGTGTGGCTTTCTACGACCATCCGGAGGTGTTGGCATACAATGCTCACAATGTCCATTACATCCATCAGTACCGAGGCAACTATGTCTTGGGCGAAACGATCTACGGAGGTATCCTTTCGTTGATTACCCATCGGGGCAACATGCCAGACATGCGCATCAATGACGATATGCAAATGTTGGCCTACGAATTTCCACAGAACCGCCCTGTCTTTGAAATGCCGGATTACCATAAGGAAGAAATGAAAGCCTCCCGTCGTCCGGATTTCCGTCATACCTTGTATTGGGACCCGGCAGCAGAAGGTAAGACAGAGGTTACTTTCTTTACTTCGGATATGGAGGGCACCTATGTCGCTACCTTGAACGGTATGGATGCAGAAGGAAAGAAGATAGAGGTGAAATGTGAGTTTGTCATTCAAAGTGCCGAATAGGTTGGATGTGAAAATAGGTTGTCATTTCCAACATTGTTTAGAAAAAAGTATTACTTTTACATTCCCGGCATGGACAAGCACAGAAAAAGAAAGAAAATAATATGCTGAAAGACTTATTCTTAATTTCGCAAGTCAAGAAGGGGGACATAAAAGCATTCGAGCAATTGTTTCGCAATTATTATTCCCCGCTTTACCACTATGCCATGAGCATTGTTGGTGAACGGGATGCTGCGGAAGAGATTGTCGAAGAACTATTCTATGTCATTTGGAGAGATAGGGGGAAGTTGGATATTTTCCGATCCACCAAAAGCTATTTATATACTTCCGTTTGGAATAGTTGCATTCAATATATTCGTCAGCGCCAAAAGGAAAACGAATGCTATCAGAACATGCAACAACTTTTACCGGGACATACTGATAGTTTAGAAGAAGAAACGGAGTATCATGAATTGCAGGCGCTCGTTGAGGCGTGTCTGACGAAGATGCCAGACCGGTGTCGGCAGGTTTTCCAAATGCATCGGACGGAAGGATTGAAATATACGGAAATAGCCAATAAGTTGGATATATCCGTCAAGACGGTGGAAGCTTCCATAAGTAAAGCTCTGAACATTTTACGTAAAGAAATAGAATCTTATTATAACGAAAGACCATGAAACAGCAAGAATTCGACAGGAACAGAACAGACGATGCATGGAAAAAATTGTACAAGCGTCTGGAAGAGGATGAACTGCTGCAAACGAAGCCAGCCAGACAAACCTATTGGCGGGCTGCCGTACTATTGGCCATGGTGGCATTGGCTACCTTGACGCTGTATGTATCGACCGGCAAGGAACAATCCTTACCTGCCTTGACTTCCCAACAGACAGAACCAGCTCCTATACAGACAACGGTGCTCGAAGATAATTCCATCGTTTATTTGGATCAGGAAGCGTCCCTTCAATATCCGGATTCTTTCGATAAGGATGTACGTGAAGTCATTCTGAAGGGAAGTGCCATGTTCGATGTGACAGGGAATCCGGAGCAGCCTTTCCGTATTAAGATAGGTGCTGTCCAAGTGGAAGTGTTGGGAACGACGTTTTACATCCGGAGCAACGGAACTAATTTCACGGAAGCCGGTGTAAAGAGTGGCCGAATCAAGGTTACTGTGCCCGAAATAGGTTATCCGGTCTATATCGGTCAAGGAGAAAAGGTGGTCTTGCAGGATAAACAACTTCATGTGTCGAATGGCATTGATGAGGGTACTACGGATCATTACACCCGGCGACTCCATTTTAAGGATGTTGCCTTGGGGCGTGTGCTTCATGTGTTGAACCGGTTGAATCAGGAAGGCTTCCATTTCGAGGCCACACCGGAGACTGAAAACAGAAGGCTTACATTCACCTATTCCACCAATCCGGCGGAGACTCTTGCCGAACTGATCAGTACGGCACTTGGCATCCGTTATCGAAAGGAAGGTTCTACCCTAATTTTCACCGAATGATGAAGAGATGCATCCGATACTTGTTCGTGGTTCTGGTTGTCCAGTCCGTACTCGGGTTCATTCCTTGTTTGGCACAGAAGGAAGATGGACTCGGGAAGTCCGTTCATTTGCCCCGAAGCAAAGGAAGCATTTACGAACTGCTCCAGCAAGTAACCCGACAAACGGGTTATCTGCTGATGTATGACAGCAATCTGATAGACAATGAAAAGGTGCAAGAAATAGAGGAGGGGACACGCACCGTTGCCCAAGCCATCCATGACATTACCGGCAATCCCGGTCTTCAACTGTCCATCCGTGAGAACTACATCCTTATCACTCCACCTACAGAACCTTGTGGACAGGAGCCGATGCGGATTTTTGGAACATTGTTGGATGCAGAGACGGGGCAGCCCATCTCTTCGGGTACCGTCTATATTCAAGGAAGTTCGTGGGGCACGATCAGTAACCAGGACGGTCAGTTTCTCATCCGTATTCCGGATAGCATGAAAACCTCCCGGTTAGTCTTCTCGCACGTCGGATATCGGAAACTGGAGATGCCTGTACCATCGTTGATGGAAAAGAATCCGGTTATTAGCCTAGAACCCAATCTGGTTTCGTTGCACGAAGTCGTTGTTCGGATGCGTGACCCCGACCTTTTGATTAAGCGCATGCTGGAAGCCAGGGAACAGAATTATTCCAATGTACCTTCATGCCTCACTACTTTTTATCGGGAAGGTACTCACTATCGGAAGAAGTTGTTGGACTTGACAGAAGGTGTCTTCGAAATCTACAAGCCGGGCATCGGATCTCCGCATGTCAGGGAACAGGTGAAGCAACTGAAGAACAACCGCATCAGCTTCCGTTCGGAAGAAGATAGCCTGATAGCCAAAATCAGAGGCGGTATAGGAAGTTGTCTGACTTTGGACGTCATGCAGCATCTCCCACCGTTCTTGCATCCCGATGGCAAGAACGAGGAATGTGAATACTTTTACTCGAACATTACATGGATAGACGACCGGATTACCCATGTCATTTATTTCCGTCCTTTGAAAGGAGCACAGGAGAATTATTGCGAGGGAGAGATTTTTCTGGATACAGAAACCTTGGCATTGGTTCAAGTCAATTTCCGGATTCAGCCCGGTCATTTGAAGAAGATGACTTTGGTGAAGAAACAAGGGAAATACACCAAAATCACTCCCCTTTCTGCGGAGTATACCCTTTCTTACAGACAGTGGGGGAAGTACTTCTACATCAGTCATGTACGGGGAGACCTGCATTTCAAGACCAAGAAGAGAAACTGGCTCAGCCGTTCACCTCTTCTGCATACTTGGCTCGAAATGGCGACTTGCCACATCGATACCACTCAAGTGGAACCGTTCTCCAAGAAAGAACGCATGGAAACAGAGGCGATATTCATGGACACTCCATTGGACTACGACCCCGTGTTCTGGCGTAACTTCAACGTCATTCCCCGTGAAAAGCATTTGAAGGAAAGCATCGACCAATTGCGGGAACAATTCGATAAATTCAGTCAAACAGAGCCTTAAAAGATACTTTTACACGCAAATCGGAAACGATTATGCATCTATTGCATGATTTTATTTATATTTGTGCTTTAAAAGTAAAAATGATGAAAAAACGTATCTTTCTTTGGATGATGGGTTGCTTGTTCTGTGTGATGGCGCAAGCCCAGCATCAACAACTCTTCGATGAGTTCCGGAAGGAGGTGGGCGACCAAGCCGAAATGTTTGCCGGCAAGGTGGAGCTTGGTTATCCTCCCACGATTTATACCAACCATCCTTATTGGATGTCCGGTGATTTTGTTACAGGCGATATCGTATTCAATGGACGCTTGTATCGGAGTGTCCCTTTGCGTTTTGATGCTTTCTTGCAACAATTGGTGGTGAATACACCGGTGAAGCGTTCGAACATAATGGTGCCCATGGAACGGGTAGAGAAATTTGTAGTGGATGGCATCGAGTACTCCCGTCGGAACGATGAGTTTGTGGCAATCCTTTATAGTAGTCCCCGCATGGAATTGGTGGAGCAGGTACATGTCACCGTGAAGGAAGGTTTGGTAGACAATGCAAGGGTGCAATATGAATTCAAGCGCAGCGTGAAGTATTATCTTTTGCGTGGAGGACAGATGCTTGAAGTGGGCAATTTGAAATCTGTGATGAAGCTTTTCCCGGGACTGAAAAAGGAATTGAAGAGTTTTGCGAAGATGCATTACCTGGATTTCAAGGTACATCGTCAGTCGTCCTTGATATCTACGATTAAGTATGCCGATGGGCTATTGAACAACCGGTAAATGGAGGTAACGATGAAAGGACAGTTAAGAAAAAGATGGATGGGCTTGCTGATGGGATTGGTGGTCGGGAGTTCCGGTGTGGAACTAGCGGCTCAAACGCAAGGCACAGTCTCGGACAGCATCAACATCATTAGTTTGATGGAGCAGGTAGAGCAAGCTACATCGTACAAGATATATACCAATATATCGAAGCCGTTTATGGTGAAGAAACAGGAAGGTACCGCTTCTCTGGAGCAACTGAAGGAGGCACTGAGTGGAACTTTCTGGCAAGTGAATGTGTTTGGCAACCGGGTGTTTGTCATGCAGAACCTGAATCTGCGTGCCAACCTTCCGAAGACTTGGACCGACGGCACACAAGATGAACACCAAGGGGTGCGGGTAACGGAAGTATTGACTTCGGAAAATAAGGTGTATGAAATCGGCGACAAGTTCCGTCCGTCGAAAGCGAAGAAGATTAAGTTGACCGGACAAGTCATCGACTTCAAGACCAATAGTCCTGCGGTAGGGATTCACGTCATTCGTCGGGATCCATGGACAGCAGCAACAACAGATGTGGACGGACGTTTCGAAATCGAATTGGCTCCGGGATACAATGTTCTGGAGTTGCAAGGTATCAGTGTGAAGGATGCCCGTCGTCAGTTGATGCTGTATGCCGATGCCGATGTTCGCATCGAACTGGAAGAACAGAACTTGATGCTCGAAGAAGTATTGGTGACCGGTGGACGTGTGGAAGCAGTCAAGAGTACGGCACTGGGGATGGAAAAGATTACTCCATCGCTCCTGAAGAACATTCCTACCGCTATGGGCGAAGTGGATGTGCTGAAGATGGTGCAGGCCTTGCCGGGTGTGAAGACGGTAGGCGAAGCGTCCAGTGGCTTCAATGTACGTGGTGGCTCTACCGACCAGAACCTGATGCTCCTGAATGGAGGTACGATTTATAATCCGACTCACTTGTTCGGCTTCTTTACGGCTTTCAATAGCGACATGGTGTCCGATGTGGAAATCTACAAGAGCAGTATTCCTAGCCAATATGGTGGACGTATCTCTTCTGTATTGAACATCACGGGAAAGGAAGCCAATAAGGAGAAGTTCGTAGGGGTAGCAGGCATCGGTTTGTTGACCAGCAAGTTGAATTTGGAAATCCCGTTGTGGAAGGAACGTACTTCGTTGTTGCTTAGTGGACGTACCACCTATAGTGATTGGCTCTTGGGCATGTTGCCGGAAAAGAGTGGATACAAGGATGGTAAGGCCGGATTCTACGATGTGGGCGGTACCTTCTCGCATACCTTCAACATGCGTAACAAGCTGAATATCTATGGATACTATAGCTGTGACCGCTTTGCCTTCAACGACAATGAGAAGTATGGCTATGGCAACATGAATCTGTCGGCTCATTGGCGAAGCATCTTCAACGACCGTCTGACCGGTAATTTCTCGGTAGGTTATGACCATTATGACTACAAGAACGACGAGACGGTGGATTCCATTCAGGCGGCCCGTCTTTCGTTCGGTATCAACCAATACTTTGCCAAGGCCAACTTCAATCTGGAATTGGAAAAGCATAAGTTGAACTTCGGGGCATCGACCTTGCTTTACGATATCCGTTCGGGCAAGTATGAGCCATTGGGCGAATATTCATTGGTGGCAACTGATGAATTGCAGAAGGACAAGGCTTTGGAAAGTGCCGTCTATTTAGGAGAAGAATGGGAAATTACTCCAAAGTTCTCCGTGAATGCAGGCATCCGCTATTCCATGTTCAATGCATTGGGACCGCGTGATTATTATACGTACCAACCGGGCACCTTGCCTTCGGAAAGTACCATTGCCGATACGGTTTGCGTGACGGGCAACAAGGTGTTGAAGACTTATCACGGTCCGGAGTTCCGCTTGTCGGGTAGATATGCGTTCAATGATGATTTCTCGGTGAAGGTAGGGTTCAATACTATGCGCCAATATATTCATAAGGTGAGCAATACCAGCATCATGAGTCCTACGGATACTTGGAAGCTGAGTGATGTCAATATCAAACCGCAACAAGGATGGCAATTGGCAGGTGGATTCTATTACAATACATCGGATCGTATGTGGGAGTTCTCCTTGGAAGGTTATTACAAGAAGATGAAGGACTATCTGGACTACCGCAGTGGTGCCAAGCTCTTGATGAATCATCATTTGGAAACCGATGTAATCAATACCGAAGGCTATGCGTATGGGGTGGAACTGGAAGTGAAGAAACCGAAGGGCAAGCTGAACGGATGGATTAACTATACCTATTCCCGTACCTTCCTCCGTCAGAACGATGCACGCATTGCTCGTCCGATTAATGGGGGTGATTGGTATCCGACCGAGTACGACAAACCGCATGACTTCAAGTTTGTGGGTAATTACAAATTCACTCGTCGATATAGCTTGTCGTTGAATATGGACTATAGTACCGGACGTCCGACAACCGTGCCGGCAGGACAGTATTACGACCAGCAGTTGGGTACTACCCAAGCTTTCTATACCGACCGAAACAGTTACCGTGTGCCGGACTATTTCCGCATGGACCTTTCGTTCAATGTGGAGGCCAGCCATCACTTGACATTGGCAACACATAGCAGCATCTCGTTCGGTGTATACAACTTGACCGGACGCAAGAATGTATATTCCATCTATTACGTGGTGGAAAACAAGAAAATCCAAGGATACAAGATGTCCATCTTCGGGGCACCTATCCCGTTTGTGACATATAACATTAAGTTCTAAGAGCATGAAGAAGTTTAGATATATCGTAGGAATAATCGGAGCATTGGTCCTGATGGCTTCGACGGGATGCGTCGAGAAGTTTGAAGCCGACATCAGCGACTTGATGACAGAAGGACTGGTGGTGGAAGGCAATATCATTTCGGACAGTACCGTGGTATTCAACCTGAGTAAGACGATGCCTTTGAATTTCTCGGAAGACAATAAGGATGCTTTCGAGAACTATCAGGATGTGTATGCCGAGCTTGCTGTAGTAGGAAGCGATGGTTCTTCTTATCCCGGTTTTTGGTGGGGAAGAGGCCGGTATCGTGTAGAAATCGGAACGTTGAAACCGGATGTGGCCTATCATTTGGAGATATTGTACAATGGCGATACCTATCAGTCGGAACCTCAGAAACCGATGGCTTGTCGGGGAATCAAGGAACTGACTTTTCGCCAACCGGATTTGAGCGGACCGGTAAGTGTTCATCTTACTTCCCAACCATCCGATTCGGGTGAAGCCGAATACTATTTGTGGTATTTTGAGGAAGACTGGGAAGTACGTGCCCATTATGCAACCACCGACCTCTTTGTACCGGAATTGAAAAGCATTATTCATTATGACTATCCGCCGGTGGCTCAAGGATGGTGCTACAACGGAACCGACCAAATCTTGTTGGGCTCGACCGAATCGGTAACGGGCAATCAAATCGTAGGCCGTACCATTCAGAGCATCAAGCCTACTGACCATCGTCTGTCGGTGCTTTATAGCATCCGTGTGCAACAACGCAATCTGAGCCGTATGGAATACGAGTACTATCAGGTACGTGCCAAACTGAACAATGAAATGGGTGGCTTGTTTACGCCACAACCGTCGGAACTTCCTACCAACATCACTTGCAGCAATCCTACCCGTAAGGTCATCGGATATGTGGGTTGCAACATGGGAGTGGCTCATGCCCAACTGTATATTCCGGAAGAAGAAGTAGTCTATATCGACTATTACAAATGTGATGCAGGCATGGAGCCGACAGGTTCCAATATGGACAAATATGCTGCAGGTTTCCAGGTGGCCGACAAGGTAGAAAGTGATGTGGAATGGGCGAAGGTAGGCTGTGTCGATGTCCGCAGTTGGCAAGCCAATCCTACGGGACGTCCTTCGTGGTGGCCCAATCCTTATCTTTATTACAAGGAAGAACCCGAATACGATGGTTTTTAATCTTTAATGGAATGTGTATGAGAAGAACGATACTATTTGGCTTGTTTTGCCTATGCGCCCTTCTGGGGATGGCTCAAACGGCAGAACTGATGAGAATATATACCGACAAGGATACGTACTTGGCGGGCGAAGAGCTTTGGGTAAAGGTCACTGTAGAAGATGAGGCCTATCCGGGAAATGCCGTGAGTCAGGTGGCTTATGTGGAAATCTGCGATTCGGCTCAAGTCCGTGCCCAAGGCAAGGTGGCATTGAACCAAGGAAAGGGCTGGGCATGCATTCAGTTGCCTCAAACCATGCATTCGGGCGTCTATCAGCTCACGGCCTATACCCGATACATGCGAAACTTGAATTCGGAGAGTTTTCCCCGCAAATACCTGGCTGTACTGAATACCCTTGGCTCATCGACCGAAGACAACCTGATAGCCAATGATTCTACCGCTTTCCCGAAGGCGGTTTCAGACGCATCGGAGAGTCACCTGATGAAGACAGACAAGAAAGTCTATGGACTCCGCGAGAAGGTGGCATTGACATGGTCAGCTCATTTGGCGGAAGCTAAGGACTTGACCCTTTCGGTGGTTCGCAAGGATTGTGAAGTGAAGCTTCCTCAACCGAAGGTCGCTTCTCCGGTTCCGGCTGGAGGCGAACGATGGATAGCCGAGTGCGAAGGACATATCGTGACAGGTAGGGTAGAGGGCACCGCACTTCCGGAGCAATTGCTCACACAGTTGTCTTGTGTCGGAAAGGAAATGAAGGTATTCGAAGGCAAGAAGAAAGAGACCGATTCCTATCGTTTCTATACCTATGGAGTGAACGGTCAGCGGGACATCGTATTGTCGGCATTGGACAACGTAGGACGCGCTTACCGCATGGAAGTGGAGACTCCGTTTGCCGAGCTTCTTCCTCGCCAGCTTCCCGACTTGTATTGTCGTTTCGATGAATCGGCAATGATATCCCGCAGTGTTGCCTTGCAGTTGACTCAAGCCATGCCGAAGGCCGTACTTCCGAAAGCATTGGAACCGGTCATCTATGGACAATTGCCTAGCAAGACTTATAACTTGGATGAATACGTCCGCTTCAATACCGTGAAGGAATGTATTGTCGAGTTTGTTTTGGGAGCCGCCATGGAAAAGCAAGGAGACAAGACCGTCATCAAGATGCTTCAGGAAGACAGCAAGGCCTACAACATGTTCCCCGTCTTGGTATTGATAGACGGAGTCGCTTTCTACAATCATGCCGAAGTCTTGGCTTACAATGGTCATAATGTGCAATACATCCATCAGTATCGTGGCAACTATGCCTTGGGAGAAACCCTTTATGGAGGTATCCTGTCACTGATAACGCATCGGGGAACCATGCAGGACATGCGTATCAACAAGGACATGCAGATGCTGGCCTACGAGTTTCCGCAAGACCGTCCAGCTTTCGAGTTGCCGGACTATGGAAAGGCAGAAGTGAAGGCATCGCGCAGACCGGACTTCCGCCATACATTGTATTGGAATCCGGCGGTAGAGGGAAAGACCGAAGCCACGTTCTACACCTCCGATTTGGAAGGTACCTATGTCGCTACCCTACAAGGAGTGGATGCGGAAGGAAAGAAGATTGAAATCGAATGGGAGTTTGAAGTAAGATAAAAATGGAACGATATACCTGTTGACACCAATTGTCATTCAGAGCGAAGCGAAGACGGGTTGTTGAGCCAAAGGCGAAAAATCTCGAGGGAATCCACGTGGATATATTAGTGTATGCTACCGAGATTTTTCGGACAGAGTCCTCAACAACTCGTCTTCCTCCCTTCGGTCGTCTGAATGACAAATTGTGTCAAGAAGTATATTGTTCCCAAAAAGAAAGAGGCGCATTGTCAAGCGCCTCTTTCTTTTTATTTCATTTGGAAGGATTGTTGACCAATCATCGTACCATCGGCGAAGATGTATACGTTGTAAGTACCGGCAGGTAGATATTCTTCTACGTCCCAATATACGGTCACGTTTTGCTCTTCACCGGTGTATTCAATGTATTTCTTGATGGAATAAGCCAATTGGCGATTTTCGTATGCGAAGGTATCCGATGCATTTTTGCTCAACACTTCGTTGTCTGGCTTAGCAATGCGGATGTACAAGGTACGTTCACCGGTTTTGGCGGTGATGTTCTTGACGAGTGTAAAGGAAACGGCAATCTTCTTGACATCCTTTACTCTTTTGGCTGTTTTTCCTCGTTTGTTTTTGGGTTGGATAGTAATATTGGTTGCATCCAATTGAGCAGCTAGAGTTACTTTCTCATTCAAGTTCTTCTTCTCTTCTGCCAACGTGTTGATTTGGCGGGTAGCTTCCGAATACTTCTTCTTTACTTCCTTGTTTTCGGTAGTCAAAGCTTCGTTGATCTTGTTCAAGGAGTCGATTTGGATGACATAGCTACGCAATACGGCACGTACGGTTTTCAATTCCTTCTTCAAGCGCATGATTTCAGCAGCGTTGCTGGTTTTGACTTGGCGAAGTTCTTCCAGCAAACGTTGGGTCTTGAGCTTTTCGCTTTCCAATTTCTGACGGAGTGAATCATTGTTGATTTGTACTTGCAACTCATCGTATTGAGTGGCAAAAGTAGTATATTCATTCTCCATCTCTTCCTTTTCGATGGCGAAGAGTTCGGTCATTTCTTTGTTTTCCTGTACTTGATAGAAGGCGAAGAAAGAAACTCCACCAATAATGGCTATCAGTAGGATGATAATGATAATCAGTTTTTTGTTCTTGTCCATGGTGCATTGTTTATTTCCCGCAAAAGTACAATATTTATGTATATTGTCCGAAATTTGCTATGGATTTTTTTCTTCAAGTCGGAATAAGATTGTAAATTTGCAGAAGTGAACCTATGAAATTTTAATTATCAACTTAAATAAATATTGAGATTATGTCAAAAGTAACCGTAGTAGGCGCTGGTAACGTAGGCGCTACATGTGCAAATGTGCTTGCTTTTAACGAAGTAGCAGACGAAGTGGTAATGCTCGACGTTAAGGAAGGTGTTTCTGAAGGTAAGGCAATGGATATGATGCAGACAGCTCAGTTGTTGGGCTTCGATTCTACTTTGGTAGGCTGCACAAATGATTATGAAAAGACTGCAAACTCTGACGTAGTGGTTATTACTTCAGGTATTCCTCGTAAGCCAGGTATGACTCGCGAAGAATTGATTGGTGTTAACGCTGGTATCGTGAAGTCTGTAGCTCAAAATATTTTGAAGTACTCTCCAAACGCTATTTTGGTAGTTATCTCTAACCCAATGGATACCATGACTTACTTGGCACTCAAGTCTTTGGGCTTGCCGAAGAATAGAGTGATCGGTATGGGTGGTGCTTTGGATAGCTCACGTTTCAAGTATTTCTTGTCACAAGCTTTGGGTTGCAACGCCAACGAAGTAGAAGGTATGGTTATCGGTGGTCACGGTGATACTACTATGATTCCTTTGACTCGCTTCGCTACATACAAGGGCTTGCCAGTTTCTAACTTCTTGTCTGCTGAAAAGTTGGAAGCTATCGCTGCTGAAACTATGGTAGGTGGTGCTACATTGACTAAGTTGCTCGGTACTTCTGCATGGTATGCTCCGGGTGCTGCTGGTGCTTGCGTTGCTGAAGCTATCATCCACAACCAGAAGAAGATGATTCCTTGCTCTGTATTGTTGGAAGGCGAATATGGTCAGTCAGACCTCTGCTGCGGTGTTCCAGTAATCTTGGGTAAGAACGGTATCGAAGAAATCATCGAATTGCCGTTGAACGAAGACGAAAAGGCTAAGTTTGCTGCTAGCGCTGAAGCTGTTCGCAAGACTAACGCTGCTTTGACTGAAGTAGGTGCTCTCTAATAGAACATCCTTTCAAAATATAGAAGAGGGTATTTCAAAATGAATGCCCTCTTTTTTTATGTCCGTTGGATTCATTGGAAACAAGCGGAGCTGTCTGCGGCAATCATCCATTTATTGAAGGTGTAATTGGGGAAAGTAGCAGCCCCTGTTGTTTCCACCCATTCATTGAGCAGTTGGCTGATGTGTACGGAGTCAATACTATAGTCGGAGTCATACAAAGAAGTGTCGGATAGGGTTGTTTTTGCATCTTTGGTGTTGCAGACTTCTCCTCTATTGTAGTAGAAGTATTGGATGGCTACTTTAGAAGACGTACCTACAGCTGCTCCCCAATATTGAGTGTTTTGAGAATGGAAAATGTAGCAGTTGTTTATATATTGGGTTGTTCGAGGGGTGCTCATTCCTGCAATACTGCCCAGACGATTATTCTTGTCTGAGGAGGTGAATTGGTTTTCCTTGGAATAGCAGTTGAGAATGTTTCCGTTGGCACTGCCGACAATTCCTCCAGCGATAGCGCTGGTGTTCACATGATAGATTGTGCTTTGGGTGTAGCAATTGAGGATGGTTCCACCTGTTAACGCACAGATACCGCCCATGTATCCTTTTTCTATGGTGTAGAGGTTGGAATTCGTGAGTGAGCAATTGTCAATTGTTCCGTCGTTGATAGAAGCAATACCACCCACATACGAGGTGTTGAGTGTATTCAACGAAGATGCTTTATTAATATGTAAATTCCGGACAATCCCTGTAGAACCGATATGACCGAAGAGTCCGGTGTATTTTACATCGGGAAGGGTTAATTCGGAAATGGTGTGTCCTTCTCCATCAAAGATGTCTGCGAATGGAGCACTGTCTTCTCCGATAGGGGATAGTCTTTGACATTCTTCTTTTGTTAAAGTAATGTCTGACAATAGCCGATATATTCTTTGCTCATCTACCACTTCTCCAAATGAATCCAATGTTTCTTCGCCTTCATAGGTTCCGTTGATTAATTGGCAGAAGGCAATCAAATCTTCTACATCCCGGATGCCGGGACGTGAATCATATCGGGAAATGTTACATGCATAATGCGACCCGCTTAGGAAGGTATGAGGGCTAAAGCTCACTTCGTGGCTAGTGCCGTCCGTGAGTGTAAGAAGGAGGCTTAAGGTACATTCTTCACAAGGAGGAAGGATAAAAGTGTATTCATGGCCTCCATCGTTATTTTGTAAAATGGTGTGTGAATGGGGAGTCAAAGAGTAGGTCCCGTTCTGAGGAGTTACTTTTTCGATTTGGACCGGAACGGATAGGGCAAGGCTTTGTAGGCTGGTTGCCAATGTTGGTTCAAAATAGAGTGTCAGTGAGGAGAAAAGATGCTTGAATTGCAAGTTGATATCTCCTTTCTTTGATAAGGTGTCCTGAGCTATCAGTACATCTTCCAGTTTTCCATTGGAGTATAAATTGTCTAATGTGTAATTGTTGTTTTCATAGATAGGGTAGAGTGCGGTAATTATTGTCTCTGTTGGGGTGTCGGTCCATTGGAGGTTTTGTCCGTTGTACCAAGTGCTTCCATTATAGGTGAAAATTCCATTTTCCACAAATAATCCTCCATTTGCATTCAAGAGAATTTGGCTTCCGGTAGGTAAGGAAGCTGCATCACCATCTCCTCGGGATAGGATAGGGTAGGTTGATGACAAAGGATAGGAAGGGATTGCTTGTTCGTTATTGCAAGCATAGACCAGTACGAATAAAAAAGCGGGAACAAGTTTTAGAATTCGTTTCATTGTACATGCATTTTTAAGTTAATGGTGCAAATATAGGATATTTTGGGAATATCCGAAAGTATTTGATAAAAAAACATTGCCCGCTTATCAAAGCGGGCAATGGATATGTCATTGAGAACCAGTCTTGTTATACAATGCCTTGAGCCATCATGGCATGAGCCACCTTCATGAAACCGGCAATGTTGGCACCCTTCACGTAGTTGATGTAACCGTCAGCTTCTGTACCATACTTCACGCATTGTTCGTGGATACCAAGCATGATACCGTGGAGCTTTTCGTCCACTTCTTCAGCTCTCCAACTCAAGTGCATAGCGTTTTGGCTCATTTCGAGACCGGAAGTAGCTACACCACCTGCGTTTACAGCCTTACCTGGAGCATAGAGCTTCTTGTTGGCAATAAATGCGTCGATAGCTTCTGGAGTGCAACCCATGTTCGAGATTTCACCGATACACAATGTACCGTTGTTGATCAAGTTCTGAGCGTCTTCACCATTCAATTCATTTTGAGTAGCGCAAGGCAAAGCAATGTCTACCTTTACTTCCCATGGACGACGACCTGGAACAAATGTCGCATTCGGATACTTTTCTGCGTAAGGAGCTACGATATCGTTGCCTGATGCGCGGAGTTCGAGCATGTAGTCAATCTTGTCACCGCTGATACCATCCGGGTCATAAATATAACCGTCAGGACCAGAGATGGTCACAACCTTTGCACCCAATTGGGTAGCCTTGGTTACAGCACCCCAAGCTACATTACCGAAACCGGATACAGCTACAGTCTTGTCCTTGATGTCGTGACCGGCGTTCTGCAACATTTGGTTTACGAAGTACAAACCACCGAAACCGGTTGCTTCCGGACGAATCAATGAACCGCCGAATTCCAAGCCCTTACCTGTGAATGTACCTGTAAATTCGCGGGTGAGTTTCTTGTACATACCGAACATGTAACCAACTTCACGGCCACCTACACCGATGTCACCGGCAGGAACGTCCATGTCCGGACCTACATGACGCCACAATTCAAGCATGAACGATTGGCAGAAGCGCATCACTTCAGCATCGCTCTTTCCACGTGGAGAGAAGTCGGAACCACCTTTACCACCGCCCATAGGGAGAGTAGTCAAGGCATTCTTGAATGTTTGTTCGAAGCCCAAGAACTTCAATATAGAGAGATTCACTGATGCGTGGAAACGGATACCGCCCTTGTATGGACCAATGGCGTTGTTGAACTGTACGCGATAACCTAAGTTAACTTGTACCTTACCTTTATCGTCTACCCAAGGCACTTTGAATGTAAAGATGCGGTCTGGTTCAACCAATCTCTCGATGAGAGAGGCTTTTTCAAATTCCGGATGCTGGTTGTAGATATCTTCAATGGAATGTAACACTTCCTTTACAGCCTGCAAGTATTCAGATTCACCAGGATGCTTAGCTTCGAGAGAAGCCATAATTTGATTAATATCCATAATAAAAGTATTAAAGGTTTTGACAAAATGAAATTCATTCTAGATGCAAAGATAGCCTTTTGTGGAAATCTGCCAAATGTTTTGCCTATTTTTTTAAATGAAGAAAGTAAAAAGTTGAAAGCATTATTGAAGCCTTTTTCTTTCGGGAAGTTCAATTTCAGCCAGGAATTAGTTGCATACGTCAATAATTATGTCGATTTTTGTGTATGAAGATTAAAAACAGAAGATTATGCTTAGCAAAATTCAATTGAACCAATTATACTTCAAGGATACTTCGTTTGTGAACTTGATGACCAAACGTATCTTCAACGTGCTTTTGGTGGCCAATCCTTACGATGCATTCATGCTGGAAGATGACGGACGTATCGACGAGAAGATTTTCAATGAATACATGAACCTCAGCCTTCGTTATCCACCACGGTTTACGCAGGTTTCTACGGAAGAGGATGCTTGGAAGCAGTTAAAGAACACTACTTTTGATTTGGTGATTGTCATGCCGGGTACGGATAATAGTGATACGTTCGACATTGCCCGTTCCATCAAGCAGGAATATTCCGATATTCCTTTGGTGGTGCTTACCCCTTTCTCTCATGGTATTACGGCTCGCATGGAGCATGAGGATTTGAGTATCTTTGAATATGTGTTCTGTTGGTTGGGTAATACCGATTTGTTGGTGTCTATCATCAAGTTGATTGAGGATAAGATGAACTTGGAGCACGACATCAAGGAAGTGGGCGTGCAGATGATTCTTCTGGTAGAGGACTCTATCCGTTTCTATTCGTCGGTGCTACCTAATTTATATAAGTTCGTGCTCAAGCAGAGCCAGGAGTTTGCGACGGAAGCATTGAATGAACACCAGCGTACCCTCCGTATGCGTGGACGTCCTAAGATTGTGTTGGCCCGTACGTATGAAGAAGCCATGGATTTGTATCATCGGTATGAAAACAATGTGTTGGGAATCATCACCGATGCCCGTTATCCTCGAGAAGGAGTCGTAGACCCTATGGCTGGTATCAAGCTGATGGCAGAAATCCGCAAGCTCGATCCATTCATTCCGTTGATTCTCCAATCGTCGGAAGTGGAGAATGCCAAATATGTGGGCCGATATGCGGCTAGCTTTGTGGACAAGAACTCCAAGAAGATGAATGTGGACTTGCGCGATATCGTTTCCAGTAACTTTGGTTTCGGTGATTTTGTTTTTCGCAATCCCGATACCTTGGAGGAAGTGGCTCGTGTACGCAACCTGAAGGAATTGCAGAATATTATCTTCAACATTCCGAGGGAGTCGTTACTTTACCATGTGCAGCGCAACCATGTGTCCCGTTGGCTTTATTCGCGTGCCTTGTTTCCGCCTGCAGAGTTCTTGAAGCAAATTCGTTGGGATTCTGCACAAGATGTTGACGACCATCGTCGTGTCATCTTCGAGGCCATCGTGAAATATCGTAAGATGAAGAACCGGGGGGTAGTTGCTATCTTCCAACGCGACCGATTTGACCGTTATTCCCATTTTGCCCGCATCGGTGAAGGTTCGTTGGGAGGTAAGGGCCGTGGCTTGGCATTTATTGACAACATGGTAAAACGACATCCGGAGTTCGAACAATTCGAGAATGCTACTGTCGCTATTCCGAAGACCGTGGTACTCTGTACAGACATCTTCGACGAGTTTATGGATACGAATAACCTGTATAAGATAGCGCTGAGCGATGTGCCTGATGATGTCATCTTGAAGGCTTTCCTACAAGCCCGTTTGCCGGAACGTTTGTTGGAAGACTTCATGGCATTCTTTGATGTAGTCCGCTCACCGATTGCCATCCGTTCTTCCAGTTTGTTGGAAGATTCCCATTACCAACCGTTCGCGGGTATTTACAACACCTACATGATTCCATATCTAGAGGACAAGAACGAAATGCTTCAGATGTTGAGTGATGCCGTGAAAGGGGTCTATGCATCGGTTTATTATAAGGATAGCAAGGCTTATATGCAAGCCACCAGCAATGTCATCGACCAGGAAAAAATGGCAGTTATCTTGCAGGAAGTAGTCGGTACACAGTATGGTGACCGTTTCTATCCGTCCATTTCAGGGGTAGCCCGTTCATTGAACTATTATCCGATTGGAGATGAAAAGGCAGAAGAAGGTACGGTCAGTTTGGCTTTGGGGTTGGGTAAGTACATTGTGGATGGCGGTTTGACACTCCGTGTTTGCCCGTATCATCCTACTCAGGTACTTCAGACGAGTGAGATGGAAATTGCCCTTCGGGAGACACAGACTTCGTTCTATGCACTCGATTTGAGGAACAAGGGTGAGAACTTCTCGTTGGATGATGGCTTCAATCTATTGAAATTACCGGTGAAGGAAGCCGAGAAGGATGGGGCGTTGCAATACATCGCTTCCACTTACGACCCCTACGATATGGTCATCCGGGATGGTATTTATCCGGGAGGCCGCAAGGTGATTACTTTTGCTAATATCTTGCAGCATGAAGTTTTTCCGTTGTCACGTATTCTTCAGTTGGCACAAGAGTATGGTCAGCGTGAAATGCGCCGTCCGGTGGAAATTGAATTTGCCGTGACCTTGAATCAGAAGGAAAAGACGGGTACATTCTATCTTTTGCAAGTGCGTCCGATGGTAGATGTCAAGGCAGACTTGTCGGAAGACTTGAACTTGATTCCGGAAGACAAGGTTTTATTGAAGAGTTCCAATTCATTGGGACATGGAATCATGGAAGACATTCACGACATTATTTATGTGAAGACTGATGGCTATAATGCAGGCAATAACCCGACCATTGCTTACGAAATAGAAAAACTGAACCGTAAGTTCCTGGATGCTGGTAAACATTATGTCTTGGTAGGTCCGGGTCGTTGGGGAAGCAGTGATTCGTGGTTGGGTATTCCGATTAAGTGGCCACATATCTCGGCAGCCCGTGTCATCGTGGAAGCGGGCTTGACCAACTATCGGGTAGATCCGAGTCAGGGTACTCATTTCTTCCAGAATCTCACCTCGTTTGGAGTAGGCTATTTTACCATCAATGCTTACATGGGTGATGGCATTTACAAGCAGGATTTCCTTGATAGTCTTCCGGTAGTGGAAGAGACACCGCATCTGCGCCATGTCCGTTTTGAACGTCCGATTGTGGTGAAGATGGATGGTAAGAAAAAGGTCGGTGTGGTGATGATGCCAAAGTAACTCCCATTTTTGCATACACTCCTGTCACCGGGAGTTAACGTGTTGATTGGTAGGTCGTAATGGGTTGCAGGACTCCTGCAACCCTCTTGTCACCTATACTTTTTTCGGTTAGTTCCAACTTTTTCCACCTATTGGAACTTTTTGTTCCACTAAGTGGAACTTTTTGTTCCAGATAGTGGTACCTTTTGGAAGTTGTACTTGTGCATGGCGATGCAACTGTTTTCAGGACGAGACAAACGTGAAGGGGTGGCATGTCACCCGTGCAACCGAAAAATGTAAGTACTCTCATCACTATGTGTGAGTACTCTCGCAAAGGGATGAGAGTACTTACACAAGTCGATGAGAGTACTTACGTTATCCATCGCTTGTACGGAAAAAAGGGTACTGTTTAAATTCTCTTTTCACTCCATAGTGCTTCTTTCATCCAAACTTCAGAAAATCCCATAGCTTTAATATCGATATTAGGATGTTTTCTTATTAATTGTTTTAGACTTTCAGAAAAAGCGTTATTCTGATCAAGTGCAATAAGTAAATAGTTAATACAGCATAGTTGAGGATATAACTTTTCAGGAGAAATACCAATTGGGTTTATCCAAGGATAAAACAATTTCTTAGGAAGTTGAGGTTTCCAAGGGAATTTCCGATTCCAAATGCGTGCATGATGAGCAATACAATTTCGAAGAACTGAAAGACTCTTTACCCAACTCTCTAAATATAGATGTTGAGGCAGACCAAATTCACGGGCTATTTGTTTTTTTAGTTTAACGTCCGAAAGATTACAATATAGTTTGGACAAAGTGCCGAACGAAGAAACTTCCAAAGTTTTCCATGCTGGCGGATTTTTTCATAAATGCTAAAAATAAAAGTTCCGCCCTGGTACGCTGTTCTATGGGAAGCGTGGCGGAAATTGTTGATGCAAAGGAAGTGATATTTTCTAATACTACCAAAATTTCAGATTCTTTTTTTCATATTTTTGTTATTCTAAAATTAACGGTGGCAGGAGCAACACGACGGTTGCACCACTGCTGCCACCGCTTTCACGATGAATCCCAAACGGTTAAGTCCCGGTTGCAGGAGTGTAAGCAGATGATTGAAATTTTGTGTGGAAAATGCTGGAATACCCTGCTTTAACGACCTGTTTCTTTGCGTTTGTAACGCAAAGATTATGATATGAGCATTTGCAATGCGCTTGAATTCTTCTGGGACTATAAGAGGACTATACATCATTAGGGAAATGGCTTAATTTTTTATTTAAAAACATTTGTTTAATTCGTTTTTTTTTTGTGTAGCTTTGCATTTATTAAAGACAAATTGAGGGAATGAAACGAAAATACTACATATTGGGAACGCTTGCCTTGCTCTGCTTGCTGGGTACGGGTTATTATGCTTGGACGCTGTATGATGCGCATTGCAAGCAAGTTGCTGAATGGAACGAAGGAGCGAAAGCAGCTTTCGAAGAAGCTTTGTGGATGGAAGTGAATAAAAGGGCGGAGGTGCCATTTTATTCTACTTCTAGTGGAGACGATGGGATGACTACTTTTAAAGAAAGAGTTCCAGATTCTGTTTTTGTAACTTCACTTTTGGGACGTAGGGGCTATCGAATAGAACGCAATAAATATAATCATAGTTTAGTAAAAGATACTCGAAAAAGAGTACGTTTAACTACCTTATTTGCAGGACATCCTTTGTCTACAGATACATTGCTTATTCATTGGGATAGTCTTCTTTTTGCGAATCAAATCCCCATAAAGGGTCAAGTCCGTTATATCTATACGGATATGGAATTGCAAAATGATACAATCTATTCTATCGTGTCTAAACGATTATCCAATTTGGATAGTTTGACGGTGAAATATTTAGGATTTCGCTGTGAACATGAATTGGCTGCCTTTATTTCATATCCGCATTGGATGACTACTTCGTTTAAAGAAAATGGTTTTATATTATTGCTTCCTTGGATTCTATTGATACTTCTATCTGTTTATTATCCAAGGTTAGAAGTAATGGTAAAACGAAAGTTTACACATGAGATAGTGATAGAAAAGACAATTGAAATTGAAAAAGAAGTTATTGTAGAAAAGAAGATCCATTTGGCAGATGTGGCGATAGATAAAGCTCAAATGTTTGAACTTCCTGATGGAACGATATTTGATGCATTTGAATGTACATTGGAAAAAGATGGCTTGAAGCAGCGTTTGCAGCCGCAATCCGTATCGCTTTTGAAACTTTTTTTGATAGAGAACAATCATCAGGTTACATCCGATAGCATCTGTCTGAAACTTTGGGGTGATGTCTCTCATTCAGAACGTCTATATTCTGCCATTCGACGTCTTAGGAATGATTTGAAAAGGGTAAAATCGGAGCTTTTTATCGAATCATCATATGGAATCTATGAACTAAAATCTCCCATTTCATCGCATAAATCTGACCAAACCTGACCAAACCTGACAAAATTGGTTTTGGTCAGTATTGGTCAGATAAAAGATAGTTCTCATTCAATTTTTAATCTATACTTTTGCTACGTGAACGTTGGGAAATGTCTCTCGACAAGTGTATAATCTAAATAATAAAAAGCGTATGCAAAAGATTTTTCTATTTTTGTTTGTAGGGGTTTTAGGTGTTTTAATAAGCCAACAGATGCAAGAAACTCCAATCGTTGATGATGTATTGTTGGAGAATGTCGAGGCTTTGGCTAATCTTGAAAATAAGTTGCCAACTTATTGTGAAGATGTAGGCTCTGTGGTGTGTCCTATTACAGGAAAGGGAACAGGAGCCGTTTATGAAGGTTATAGTTTAGAACCGGATGAAGAAAATTATTAGTCTGTCGGTACTTTTAGTGGTCGTGGCTCTCTATGCTTTTACCAAGACTTCTCCCAGAGCAGAAGATTCTGAAATCACTTTTCCCGTGACAGAAGAACTGCAAGGTCGGGTGATACCGATAGATTCCGTCTTCTTCCGTTATCCCTACCGTCTCGAAGTTCGAGGCGATAGGGTGGTAATAGAAGATTTGCATGGTCCCGACCATTTCTATCATCTCTTTACCTTTCCCGAATTCCGTTATCTCCATTCTTTCGGACAACGGGGCGAGGGACCGGAAGAGATGCAGACGGTGGACGATTTTCGTTGGGATGGGCAGACCCTTTGGGCATTGGACAACATCAAGTCAGAACTAGTTCGTTGGGAACTGAATGGCAGCCGTGACAAGATGGTTCGGACGGAGCGCATCAAGTTGGATAAGGCTACCTTCCGTGCTTTGGACATCGTGCCTTTTCAGAACAATTCTTTCCTGATTCCTAACTATTCGGGTGATACCCGCTTTTGTCAAGTGGATAGAAACGGGAAGCTTATCAAGAAGTGGGGTGTGATACCGACCGATAGAAAGAAAGACTTGCAGAAGTATCCATACGCTTTTGGTTATGGATGGCGTAGTTTCATCGATTATTCACCGAAAACCGGAATATTGGTAGCTGCCACCCAATTCGGTGAAGTTTTGGAGATATGGAATGTGAAGAAGAATACCCACAAGGTAATGAAAGGCAAGTTGGGTGAACCCGAATTTGAAATTCTTCCGGAGTATGCTATTCCTGCTGGAGCAGTTGGACATAATGACATTCAAGTAACCGACCGTGCCATTTATGTCATTTATCGGGGTATTTCGATAAAGGAAGAGATTTTGGCTCGTCAGAAAGGTAAACCATTGCTTACAGGAGGCAACACCGTCCGTGTCTTCAGTTTGGAAGGTGAACCTTTGAAAGAATACAAACTCGACCATTCGGTCAGTGGTATTTGGGTAGATGAACAAGCCGGAAAGATGTGGGCTTTGGACGTAAATAGTGATGAACCGTTGGTGGAATATTCTATAAAGTAATGGAGGTATGAGAGTAATTATAACTTTGATAATGTGTGTATGGATGCTGGCTTCCTGTCAGGAGTCTAGGGAGGAAGCCATGCTCCGTTTGGTAAGTGAATGGAACGGAAAAGAAATCAAGTTCCCTTCCCGTTCGGTTTTTACTATTCAGGGAAAGGATACGGTGGATTTTGAGTTTGGGAATGCAGGCTATAAGGTCATCACGTATATCGACTCGGTAGGCTGTACCAGTTGCAAGCTCCAACTTTCCCGATGGAAAAAGTTGGTAGCGGAAGTCGATTCGTTGACCAATGGTAACGTTCCGTTTCTGTTTTACTTTCATCCGAAGGATATGAAGGAACTTCGTTATCTCACCCGTCGGGACGATTTTACTTATCCGGTTTGCTTTGACGAAAAGGACGAATTGAACCAATTGAATCAATTTCCTTCGGATATGACTTTCCAAACTTTCTTGTTGGATAAAGACAATAAGGTTGTGGTGATGGGCAATCCCGTACTCAATCCCAATATAAAAGTTTTGTATTTGGACGTGATAATGGGAAAAACGAAAGAAAAGCAGGCGGGCAATGTTACTGCGGTATCTGTAGACCGGACAACAATGGACTTCGGTAGTTTCCCTCAATCTGAGAAACAGGAAAGTAGTTTCGTCTTGACCAATACAGGTAACGGTCTATTGGTGATACAGGACATCGTCACTTCTTGTGGTTGTACCAAGGTGGAATACTCGAAGGAACCTGTCCGTCCGGGTGAAACATTGGAAGTGAAAGTGATTTACGAAGCCGAACTGGCGGAACATTTCAACAAGACAGTAACGGTGTATTGCAATGCAGATAATTCTCCACTTCGCTTAGCGGTAAAAGGCGCAGCTAAATAATGTTATTCTGTAAATTGTGTCATCCTGAGCAAAGTGAAGGATCTGAATACATCAACCAAAGTATTAACCAAGAGAACTAAAAACGGGAGAGAAAGAACCTTAACCTGAAACAACATTCTTTTCTCTCCCTACCAGTTCTCCTTAAAAAGAAGGAGGTCACAAAAGTAGGAATAAAATTTGAAAGAAGCAATACGTTTGCTTTTCTGCTGAAAGGATAGATGCGGAAGAAACAGATAACTAACAATTTAAAAGGAAATAATAATGAGAAAGAAATTTATAAGAGCTACTTTTGTGGCTGCTATTGCTATGGTGTGTGGTATCAATGTGTTTAACGCTCAGAAGTCAGAAACATTGTCTGATATTGCTATGGCCAATGTGGAAGCTTTGGCAGAAGGTGAAGGAGAAGGTGGCGATATAACTATTAATCCTGAATGTAAAAATGGATGTTTGAAAGATGGCGATGGTTGTTATTGTTATCACAAATATTCAGATTACAAAGAAGCTGTTTGGCCTTAATTACTAAATTAAGCGTTTTTGTAAATAGAGCTAAATAATAATTGTGCTATTCAGTTGTTGTTTAAAATGGTGCGAAGCAATGATGAACCATAAAATATTAGACACGGCTGAATAGCTTCTAATGGGCTATGTATATGAAAGGTTATATTTTTTTGTTTACTATTGTTTTCTTTATGATGTCTTTTCTTGAAGGTTGTACTGTTTCCAGTGATAAAGAGATTTATCAGTCAAGTCGTAACGAAGTTCTGAAAGTACAAGATGGTGTTAAAGAAATAATAGGGGATGAAGTGTTGATTGGGAGTGTTGCCCGATTGGATTTATTGAATGATTACTTGTTGGTTAAGGATGCATCTTCTTATGATACGTTGATTCATATCTTTGATAAGTATACATTTAAGCATGTAAGAGGTATTGGAGTCTGGGGAGAAGGTCCCGACGAGATTACGAGCTTGGGTAAAATCTCGGTTGATGAAAATAACAATGTTTTTCATGTGCCGGATTTAGGAAAGAATAAGATTCTAGGATATGAGATGGATAGTGTAATAACAAATCCTTCATATAAACCATTCTTGAAGCATCGGATTGGAAACACTCAATTCCCTGATGATTATGTTTATTTCTCTGACTCATTGACTATAGCTCGTATTATAAAAATTCTTCCTGATGCTCCTTTCCAGCAGTCATTGGTTTTTTGGAATATGTTGACGGATGAAATGGTTCCCTTGAATTATAGTAATCCGGAAATTGAGCGTAAACGTGTCCGTTTCAATGCTTCGATGGAAAGGAATGTAATTGTGGAGGCGTATTCTCATCATGACTTGATGACGATTTATGATTTTCAAGGGAATCTGAAATGTAATGTGTATGGCCCGAAATGGGACAACTCGATGAGTAATCGAATGAATTATTACGGAAAGGTTTGTTTCTATAAGAATAATATAATAGTTTCATATTCAGGAAAAGAAAATTTTTCCGATGATTATTTGCCTACTTCTCTTCTTGTTTTTGATATGGACGGCAACTATAGAAAGACCTTGGATGTTGGTTATAAGATTCAGGATTATTGTATCGATGAAGATAATTCTCGAGTCATTTTTGTTTTTTCGGATGAAATTCAGTTCGGATATTTAAATATAGAAAAATTGATTTGATGATGAAACCTCTGTTATATACCTTATTCTTACTATGGGTCTTCTGTTCCTGCACAGAACCCTCCCGTCTTGAAACCGCCTTGCTCCAATCCGGTGCGAACCGTCCGGAACTGGAGAAGGTGCTTTCGCATTATAAGGACGAGCCGATGAAATATCGTGCCGCTTGCTTCCTCATCGAGCACATGCCCGGTAAGTATAGCCTGGAGGCGGAGAGTGTGGACGACCCTTACCGGAACTTCCTCCGCCACATTCCTGCCAAGGATTCCATCAACTGGAAGCTGGACAGTTGCCATGTGGGGCATCTGTTGGATTCGGTGGCACAATTGGCTATCCCTCGTGTTCGGAAAGTGGAAGACCTGCAAACGGTAACGGCAGATTTCCTGATAGACAACATCGACCGGGCTTTCCATGCGTGGGAAACCTCGAAGTATACCCGTCACTACACCTTCGATGATTTCCTTCACCATGTGCTTCCCTATCGCATCGGTCACGAACCGCTCACCCCGTGGCGTGGCAAGGCTTACGAACGGTATGCCCATCTGCTGGATTCGGCTTTCACTCCCTTGCAGGTGGCGGTGGACATGGCGATGAACGAAGGAATGCGCTACAACATCGGCATGACGAAATACCCTTATCTGCAGAGCTACGAGGAGATGATGGCGAGCCGTTGGGGAGCCTGTGAGGAGATGGCAGCCTATCTGGCACTTTCGCTCCGTGCCGTGGGCATCCCTGCCGACATCGATTTTGTGACGACTTGGGCGAACCGCAGTTCGGGGCATTGCTGGAATATATTGAAAGACACTACAGGCAAGTTTGTGGAGGTGGGGTATGACCCGAATGGAGAGAACCGTGTCATCTACAAGCCTTCCAAAATCTATCGGAAGGATTATGCTTCGATGGGCGGTGCGGATGTGACATCGGAGTATGCGATGCCGCAGAGCGACTTGTCTTTCTCCCTGGCTTCGGAGCATGAAGGGCGGGTGGCTGCCCTCTGTACGTTCAACAACCGCGATTGGGTGCCTGTGGCTCTGGCCAAATGTGAAAAGGGGAATGTCTTGTTTCCTTCGGTGGGCCGTGGTGCATTATGGGGCAACAACGAGCTGATGCCGCATCTGGATGCCGGTAACGGCATTGTATATCTGGTGCAGATGCAGCATGAGGACGGCTGGTTGCCTGTATCCGCTCCGTTGTTGCTTGACGAGGACGGAAGCCTCCATGAACTGACGCCAGATGCTGGAAGAAAGGAACGTTTGGCATTGGGTCGCAAGTATCCTTACTACGGTGAGGACTTTTCCCGTCCGTATGACAGCAACAATGTCCGGGTGGGCGATGTGTATGAACTTCGCTACTGGCAGGACGGTTGGCGGAGTTTGGGAAGGATGACGGCAGAAAGCGATACGTTGGTATATGAGGATGTTCCCGTTGGTGCTTTACTCTGGCTGCACGACCATTCGGGTGGCAGGGAGGAACGTATCTTCACTTACGAGAACGGGAAACAGGTATGGTGGTGAAAAAGCAGGGAGGAAAAGGCCGTTCAACGGCAATGAAAGTTCCTTTTCTCTCCCCGTGGCTCACCCCTTTAAAAGGAAAGGAGGATTGACCGATGAAAAGTATAGTAAAAACAGTTGCTATGATGGCATTGGTTTGCGTTGTGGCAATGAAGGCTTATAACAAGCAGAGCGAGGCTCAAGTTTCTGATGTGGTATTGGTTAATGTGGAAGCGTTGGCGAATAAATCAGAAATTGATAATGGAGGAGTAGGTATAACCTCTGGTAAATGGAAAAGAATAGTGGATGCTTTGGGATGTTATTTGAATCATGAATGTAAAATAGACGGTGATGGTTATGTATGTTCACCTATAGGTGCAACGACAATCATTCCGTAATTCTGCAGTGGAATAGATCATGTGTCAAGTGAATAAAAAGCAATCTGCATAATTTTATGCAGATTGTTGAAATGTATATTTAAGATAAGATTGATTATGAAACGGATGTTTATTATGTGTACAGTGCTGTTCTTTCTGGTTTCGTGTAAAGAACAAACCAAAAATGGAAATGGTCTTTTCCAATTGAACCATGTAGTGGAAACAGAAGCTGATTTATCGGACTTGTTGGATTCTGTGGAATATATTCCATTGGAAACAAACGATGAATCTTTGTTGCCGGGATTAAGCAAGTTGTTGAACGTAAAAGATTGTTTTTATGCGAGTGCTGGTACTGAGGTTATGAAATTCGACAGAACAGGTCGTTTTATCGGAAAACTTTCCATGATGGGTAATGGTCCTCAAGACTATTTGAGCATCAATGATTATGATATAGTTTTACGTAATAATGAAGAAGAAATCTGGATTGCTCATCAACGTGGCATATCTTGTTACAGTGCGGAGGATTTCTCGTTTTTGAGGTTAATCCCATTGGATATTTCAGTGTTGCACTTTAAATATGTTTCAGACGTTGCCATTATCATTCAGACTTCAGGAGACTATTCTTTCTGTTTGTGCAATATGGAAGGTGTGTTAAGGAATGAATTCTTGCCTAACGATCCGGCGAATCTGTCGCATTCCATGATGCAGTTCGTTGACTCGGATAATGGAATCTTCTGTATTCTTGCAGGAACGGATGAGGCCGTACATTATAATGAAAAGCAGGATTGTTTGGAACTGTTGAGATATATAGAAGGTGTTGATAATGTATTGACACGTAGTGACAATAAGAATTATATGGATAAATATGGCTATTTACAATATTCCCAAAAAGTGGCCCAGGATTTTGTAAATGTAGTCACATTCCGGCAAAAAGGAGGTAATAGCGTATTCTTTCTTCGTTCGGGTAATGGTGAAAGGATGTTGATAAATAGAAAGGGGAATAATGAATGGGAATCATATGACATTCATCCTAATCCAAGTATAGAGAATGATTTGTTGGAAGGATTGAATGTGCGTTATTTTTTGACAATGGCTTCTTGTGATTCTGATGATTCTTTTATTATGAGTGTACCTGCTCCTATGATTGCAGGAACATCTGTAAATGGAAAGATTGTAGATGCAGAAGACAATCCTGTTATCATAAAATATCAATTGAAGAAGTGAAAGGCTAATTACAGAATTGGGACATGGTGGCGATAGGAATTCTTTGGAAGAAATACGGCAAGCGGTTGGAGCGCTGGGCGGACTTTCTGCTGACCGTGGTGGCATGCGGTGGCTTGGGCTTTCTGCTCTGGATGCTGCTGCAGGTGACAACTCTGGTGAGTTTCCGCATCCCCACCGAATCGATGCAGCCCACATTGATTCCCGGCGACTATATCCTGGTGGAGAAGTGGACGATGGGCGGACGGATATTCGATTTGCCGGATGCCGCCGAAGGGAAGGAGGTGGAAATCCGTCGCTTGCCTGGTTTCGGCAAGGTGGAGCGGAACGATGTGCTGGTGTTCAACTTTCCGCACCATCACCGTTGGGACAGCATCGGTATGGACCTGATGGTGTATTATGTGAAGCGCTGCATCGGCTTGCCGGGCGATACGGTTTCCATCCGCAACGGCTATTATCGGGTGGCAGGTGTGGCGGATACATTGGGGTATGTCCCTTCGCAGCGGAGGCTGGAACGGTTGCTGGCTACGGACAGGCTCAAGGATGCGGGCATCGCCTACCGGAGTTTTCCGGAAGACAGCGTGAGGGACTGGACCATCGGTGATTTCGGCCCGTTGTTCATTCCATCTGAGGGTAGCCGTGTCCTTCTGACAGAGGGGGAGGTTCCGCTCTACCGTCGGGCTATCGAATGGGAGCAGAAGAAACGGCTGGATGTGAAGGACGGCCGGGTGCTGCTGGGCGACAGTGCGGTGCATGAATATGTGTTCCGCAAGAATTACTACTTTGTGGGTGGCGACAATGTGCTCTATTCGCAGGACTCCCGTTATTGGGGCTTGCTGCCGGAAGAATACATTGTGGGCAGAGCCGTAAGAATTTGGAAGTCCGTGGACAGGATCACGGACGGTATGCGTTGGGACAGAGTGATGAAAAAGATAGAATGAAAGGATGGAAAGACTGAAACTGTTAATAAGTTGGCTGCTGATACTTGCCGGAGCGGTGGAAGCCGTCTGGGGCTTGCTTCAGGTGTATGGTTACGAGCCTTCGAACCATTCGCTGTATGCGCTGACGGGTTCGTTCTACAATCCCGGCCCTTATTCGGGCTTCCTGGCGATATGCCTGCCGTTGGCACTCCATGAGTGGTTGAATGGAAAGCGGTTTTGGAAGCATCTTGCTTTGGCGGCACTGGTGCTGATGGTGGTGATTCTCCCCTCGGGCATGAGCCGTTCGGCATGGTTGGCTGCTTTGGTGGCTTCGGGTTATGTGTGGGCAATGCACTATCCGAAGGTGATTGTCCGATATTGGAAAGCGTTGCTGGTAGGTGGTTTATTACTCGTTGTCTTGGGTATAGGTGCTTACCATTGGAAGAAGGACTCGGCGGACGGTCGTCTGCTGATGTGGAAGATTGCTTTTACGGAAGTACCGGCCACGATTGGTGTGGGCTGGGAGAACGTAGCAGGGGCATACGGCGATGCCCAGGAGCGGTATTTTGCATCGGGCAAGGGTACGGAGCAGGAGAAACATGTGGCAGGTGCACCGGAATATGTGTTCAATGAATATCTGCAGGTGGGTATCGCTTGGGGTGTTCCTGTTTTGTTCGTCATCTTGACTGTGGTGATTGTTCTTTTCAGTTGGGGACATCGGGACAGGCAGTACGGTGTCTGCGGCGGTCTGTTCTCGTTGGCTGTCTTTGCCTTTTCGTCCTATCCGTTCCAGTTCCTGGAGTTCATCCTGGCTTTCTTGGCCCTGTTGGTGTGCTGTGCGCTGGGGTACCGGAAGGTGTGGGTACGGTGGACGGCGCTGGTGCTGGGCATCGGTATAGGTGTCTACCTGTCGTGTAACCGCCCCCAGAAGAATGCCCGAAGGATGTTTGAGCAGGCTCATGCCTTGCACAAGTCCGGGGAGTGGCATGCATCGATAGAACTATTGGAAGAAACAATGAAAGTCAGCAGTGATGCGATGATACTGAACATCATCGGGAAGAACTATCAGGCATTGGGACAGCCCTATCTAGCGGAGATTTGGTACATCCGCTCCACGAATCGGTTGCCGAACCGCGTCTATCCTTACTATCTGTTGGCAAAGCTCTATGCGGAACACCCGAGGTATTTCCCGAAAGAGAAGCTGGAATGGGCTGCAAGGATGGTGCTGGAGAAGAAAGCCAAGGTGGAATCGACTGCCATTAAGCAGATGAGGGAGGAAATGAAGAAAATGTTGGAAGAAAAAGAATGAACAGATGGATAAGAAGGAATTGATAAAGGAAGAACTCACGGAACTGTTGGAAACGCACTACGATGGTTCTTTCGTCCGATTGGCATGCGATTACATCCGCTCCATGGGAATGACGGAGGAGGAAGTGGAGGAGTTGTTGGAAGCGATGAAAAAACAAAAAGGGGCATGAAGCCCCTTTCTTCGTTTATATTCGAGTTTGACTATTATACAATGCCTTGCGCCATCATGGCCTTAGCTACCTTCATGAAGCCGGCGATGTTTGCACCCTTCACGTAGTTTACGTAGCCGTCTTCTTCAGTACCGTACTTCACACAGTTTTCGTGGATATTTTCCATGATGTAGTGAAGTTTGTTGTCCACTTCTTCGGCACTCCAAGAGAGGCGTTCCGAGTTCTGGCTCATTTCAAGACCCGATACCGATACACCACCTGCATTGGCAGCCTTGCCCGGAGCATAGAGAATCTTGGCTTCCTGGAAGATACGGATAGCTTCTGGAGTAGAAGGCATGTTGGCACCTTCCGATACAGCAATCACGCCGTTGTCTACCAACATGCGGGCATGTTCGCCGTTCAATTCGTTCTGAGTAGCCGATGGAAGAGCAATGTCTGCCTTTTCGCCCCATGGCTTTTCACCTGGTACATACTTCACACCATATTGTTCTGCGTATTCACGGATACGGCCACGATAGAGGTTCTTCAATTCCATGATGTAGTCCAACTTTTCGCGGTCGATGCCATCCGGGTCGTATACATAACCGTCTGAGTCTGACATGGTCAATACCTTACCACCCATTTGGATGACCTTTTCGGCTGTATATTGAGCTACATTACCCGAACCGGAAATCAAGACAGTCTTACCCTTCAAGTCCATACCCTTGGTCTTCAGCATTTCCAACAAGAAGTATACGTTACCGTAACCGGTTGCTTCCGGACGTACCAAAGAACCACCGAATTCGCGGCCCTTACCGGTAAATGTACCTGTAAATTCGTGGGAAAGCTTCTTGTACATGCCGAACATGTAACCTACTTCACGACCACCTACACCGATATCGCCTGCCGGTACGTCGGTGTCCGGACCAATGTGACGCCATAATTCCAGCATGAATGCCTGGCAGAAGCGCATCACTTCTGCATTCGACTTGCCACGTGGAGAAAAGTCGGAGCCGCCCTTGCCACCACCCATCGGGAGGGTAGTCAAAGAATTCTTGAATGTCTGTTCGAATGCCAAGAACTTCAAGATGCCGAGGTTGACAGATGCATGGAAACGGATACCGCCCTTGTAAGGACCAATGGCGTTGTTATGTTGTACGCGATAGCCCATGTTGGTTTGGATGTTACCTTTATCGTCCATCCAAGTGACGCGGAATTGATATACGCGGTCAGGAATACACAGGCGTTCAATCAAATTTACCTTGTCGAATTCCGGGTGCTTGTTGTATTCTTCTTCAATGGTTCCAAGCACTTCTTCTACTGCCTGATGGTATTCAGGTTCGTTAGGGAATCTTCTTTTTAAATCTTCTAATACCTTTGCTGCGTTCATAATTTTTATTCTTTAGTGTTGTTATTATTCTTTATTAAAATTGCGGTTGCGAAAGTATGTATAATATTTGAAGTGTGCAACATTTTATAAACAAAATAACAAGAAAAATATCAAATAGTTTAATATTTGAATGAATATTCGATAAAAAGCTTATCTTTTTCTGTTTTTAACGGATTTTATTATCGGAATAAATACTAAGGCTCCCGAGATGATAATTGTTAGTATCAACGGGCCGTCAATTTGTTCGGCTCCCACTAATATGAGGTAGCAGATAGCTACCCATAATAGCGTGAGGATGACGGATTGTGTTGTATTTAAAGGTCTTCTCATTGTTTCTTCTTTTTCTCAACGATTGCATCAATAACTGCAACAGCCGTGATGTTCACGATATCGCGAACAGATGCTTCACAGTCGGTGAAATGAATCGGTTTGTTCAATCCCATTTGGATAGGGCCAATGACTTCGGTTTCGTTCATCGATTGGATGAGTTGGTAAGTGGCATTGGCCGAACTGAGGTTCGGGAATATCAAGGTATTCACATCCTTACCTATCAAACGGGTAAACGGGTATTTTTCGTCGCGTGCTTCCTTGTTCATGGCATACTTCACTTGCATTTCGCCATCGATAGCCAATCCCGGATATTCACGTTGCATGATTTCAATTGCTTCGTGTACCTTGGCCGGGCTACCTTCATTGTCCGAACCGAAATTGGAGTAAGAGAGCATGGCCATGACCGGAGTGTGGTTGAAGAATTCCACGGTTGTCTTCGACAATTTGGCAATATCAATCAAAGTATCGGTGTCCGGATGACGGTTAATCAAGGTGTCTGCCAAGAAATATGTACCCTTCTTGGAATTAAGGATGTGCATGGTACCGAAATGCTTGAATTCTGGACGGATACCAATTACTTCCTTCGCTACCTTAATGGTATTGGAGTACTTGGTATATAGACCGGTAATGAAGGCATCGGCTTCACCGGTTTCGACCATCATCATGCCAAAATAGTTGCGCTCAAACATCTTGTCGTTCGCTTCCTGGAAGTTGGCTCCTTGACGGGCACGCTTTTCGGCCAGGATACGGGCATAACGTTCACGGCGCGGGGCTTCGTTCGGATGGCGGAGATTCACCACTTCAATGCCTTCCAGACTGAGGTCAAGTTCCTTGGCGAGCTTGCCGATGGCTTCGTCGTTACCCAAAAGGATGGGATGACAGATACCTTCTGCCTTGGCTTCAACAGCTGCTTTCAGCATGGTCGGGTGGATACCTTCAGCAAATACAACTCGTTGTGGATCACGACGGGCAGTATCGTATAACTGACGGGTAAGTTTGCTTTCCTGACCCATCAATTCCTTCAAGTGTTGGCGATATGCTTCCCAATCTGTAATAGGCTTGCGGGCTACTCCCGATTCCATCGCTGCCTTGGCTACGGCCATGGATACTTCGGTAATCAAGCGTGGGTCTACTGGTTTCGGAATGAAATAGTCCGGACCGAAAGTGAAGTTGTTCACATGGTAGACTTCGTTTACTACATCAGGAACCGGTTGCTTGGCCAAATTGGCAATGGCATGTACGGCAGCCAATTTCATCTCTTCGTTGATAGCTGTGGAAGCTACGTCCAAGGCACCACGGAAGATATAAGGGAAACCGATCACATTGTTGATTTGGTTCGGATAGTCGCTACGTCCGGTAGACATCAATACATCCGGACGGGCAGCCATGGCGTCTTCGTACGAGATTTCCGGTACCGGGTTGGCCAAAGCGAATACAATTGGGTGGCTGGCCATGCTACGGATCATGTCTTGGGTCAAGACATTTCCTTTGGACAAGCCGAGGAATACGTCGGCTCCTTGGATGGCTTCTGCCAACGTATGGAGATCACGACGATCGGTTGCAAAATAACGTTTGGTTTCATCCAACTTTTCACGGTCGCTGGTAATTACGCCCTTTGAGTCGAGCATGATGATGTTTTCGTGGGTAGCACCCAAGGCTTCATACAACTTGGTACAAGAGATAGCAGCTGCACCGGCACCATTTACCACAATGCGGACATCTTGAATTTTCTTGCCAGCCACTTCGAGTGCATTGAGCAAACCTGCGGCCGAAATGATAGCCGTACCATGCTGGTCATCGTGCATCACCGGAATATCCAATTCTTCCTTCAAACGACGTTCGATTTCAAAGCATTCAGGAGCCTTGATATCTTCCAAATTGATCCCTCCGAAAGTCGGTGCAATCGCTTTGACGGCTTCGATGAACTTTTCAGGGTCCTTTTCATTCACTTCAATGTCAAAAACATCGATTCCACCGTATATTTTGAATAAAAGCCCCTTTCCTTCCATGACCGGTTTTCCTGCCATGGCACCGATATCTCCAAGGCCCAATACGGCAGTACCGTTGGAAATGACTGCCACCAAGTTACCTTTGGCAGTATATTTGTAAGCATCTTGCGGATTCTTTTCGATTTCGAGACAAGGTTCGGCTACGCCTGGAGAATAGGCGAGTGACAAGTCTGTCTGCGTTCTATAAGGCTTGGTTGGGACAACCTCAATCTTGCCCGGCTTGCCCTGTGAGTGGTAGAGCAAGGCGGCTTCTTTTGTAATTTTAGCCATAATCTTTTTCCTTAAAAATTCCTATTCTTGTAAAATTGGTCGCAAATGTACAAATAAAATTATAAAATGTCGTTTGTTGACAAAGAAAAATGTCGAAACGATTAATTTAAGAATGTTGCCATCTTCTTTAATAAAAATGACCCTGAATTTGTTTAGAACCTTCTAAATTTCTGATTTTGTAGTAAAGAGGTGTTATTATTGCTTAATGGATACCTCCTATACTTTATTATGTGCGAAAAAAAGAATAATTTTGCACGTCAAAATAATGATAGGATTAGAAACAACCAAAACTAGAAACAATATAACATTAAAATTAGGTATACATTAATGAAATTCTTATTGAAACCCGTGTTGGCTCTTGCTTTGCTGGTAATGGCGGCAACGAGCGTAAAGGCTCAGGACACGCTGAAGATTTCGCTGAAAGAAGCGATACAGATTGCGTTGAGCGAAAATCCGACTATTAAGGTAGCCGATCAGGAAATTCAGTTGAAGAAAGAAGCGAACCGTGAAATGCTTTATGGTTTACTCCCGGAAGCGAATTTGGTAGGTAGCTATACGCATACCATCAAGAAGCAGACTTTCGCGATGATGGACACCATTATGCAGGTGGGTACTACCAATAACATGAGTGGTGGTATTTCTGTTAGCCTCCCGATTTTTGCACCAGCTTTGTACAAGAGCATCAAATTGACTAAGACTGATGTGAAGTTGGCTGAAGAAAAATCACGTGCTTCTCGTCTGGACATGGTGAATCAAGTAACCAAGGCTTTCTATCAGTTGCTTTTGGCGCAGGATAGCTACAACGTGCTTCAGAAGAGCTACAAGCAGAGTGAAGACAACTTCAACGTAGTGAAGGCGAAGTATGAACAGGGTTCGGTAAGTGAATATGATAAGATCAGTGCCGACGTACAGATGCGTTCGTTGAAGCCAAGCGTGGTTTCTGCCGGTAATGGTGTCAACTTGGCTACTCTTCAGTTGAAGGTGTTGTTGGGATTGGATTCGGATATGCCGATTGCTGTCGTGGGTAACTTGAAGGATTATGAAATGGCGATGTTCACTCGTCAGGCACAACCACAGCCGGCTGATATTGTTGGTGGAAATACCACACTCCGTCAGTTGGATTTGAACTATGCCATGTTGAAGCAGAACTTGCAATTGAAGTACACTAACTTCATGCCGACCTTGGCTGCTTCTTTCCAATACATGTATACTACCATGGCCAACCACATGCGTATCGGTGATTTCAAGTGGAATCCGTATTCTACCATCGGTTTGAGCCTCTCTATTCCTTTGTTTAAGGGTGGTAACTTCTCGCAGGTAAAGCAAACGAAGTTGCAGTTGAAGCAGTTGGATCAGACTCGCATCAATACAGAACGTCAACTCAAGATGCAGGCACAGAGCTACTTGAACAATATGGCTGCCAGCACAGAACAAGTTGTCAGCAACAAGGAAGCCGTACTTCAAGCTGAAAAGGGACGTACCATTGCAGAAAAGCGTTACGAAGTTGGTCGCGGTACTATCCTCGAACTGAACAGTTCGGAAGTAGCTTTGACTCAGGCACAGCTCACTTACAACCAATCCATTTTCGATTATTTGGTGGCTAAGGCCGACCTTGACCTCGTGATGGGTGTGGAAGACTTGATTACTATCGAAAAATAAGAATAACAGAATAAATAGAACAACAGTATGAAGAAAAGTTTTCAGATGGTTGCAGTGTTGGTTGCAGCTATGTTGGGCGCCTGCTCAGGCGGTGAAGAAAAGAAGGCAGAAACAACTGCTGCTGAAACTGTAGTCGAAAAACCGGCTGTGAAGCTTGCCACTGTAACATCACGTGATGTAGACCAGATTGGTGAATACACTGCTACTGTAGAGGCAGAAGCGAAGAACAACATTGCTCCGACTGCACCGGGACGTATCAGCAAGATTTTTGTAGAAGTAGGCGATTATGTACGCAAGGGGCAGAAGTTGGTACAGATGGATGCTGCTAACCTCACTCAGTTGAAACTCCAGTTGGACAATCAGGAAAAGGAATTCAATCGTGTAGACGAATTATATAAGGTAGGTGGTGCTTCCAAGTCGGAATGGGATGCTGCCAAGACTAATTTGGATGTACGTCGTTCATCTTATGAAAACTTGTTGGAAAATACACAGTTGGTAAGCCCGTTGAACGGTGTGGTGACTGCACGTAACTTCGATAACGGTGACTTGTATACTTCTACTCAGATGCCGGTATTGGTCGTACAACAAATTTCTCCGGTAAAGTTGATGGTAAACGTTTCAGAACCGAACTTCCCGAAGGTAACTAAGGGTATGCCTGTTACTATTAAGCTTGATGTGTATGGTGACGAAGAATTCGAAGGTAAGGTAAGCTTGGTTTACCCGACTATCGATGCTGCTACTCACACATTCCCTGTAGAAGTGACATTGGCTAATGCAAACCAGCGTGTACGTCCAGGTATGTTTGCTCGTGTTACCATGAACTTCGGTACCAAGAACCATGTGGTAGTTCCTGATATGGCAGTTGTAAAGCGTGCCGGTTCGGGTGACCGTTTCGTATATGTATACAACAATGGTAAGGTATCCTATAATAAGGTAGAGTTGGGCCGTCGTATGGGCACTGAATACGAATTGATTTCGGGTGTAGACAACAACTCACAAGTAGTAGTTGCTGGTCAGACTCGTTTGGCTGACGGTGTAGAAGTAGAAGTAATCCAATAATCATTTAACCACTTTTTAATTAGCATATTATGAGTTTATACGAAGGAGCGGTTAAACGACCGATTATGACCTCGCTTGCTTTCCTTGCGGTGGCAATCTTTGGTCTCTTCTCTTTGTCTCGCTTGCCGATTGACTTGCTTCCGGACATTGAGACAAATACGATTATGGTCATGACATCCTATCAGGGTGCCAGTGCCTCGGATATTGAAAACAACGTGACTCGTCCGTTGGAAAATACTTTGAACTCGGTAGAAAACTTGAAGCACATCACTTCCAAGTCTTCCGAAGGTATTTCGGTGATTACACTGGAATTTGAATTCGGTAATGACATTGACGTGCTGACCAATGACGTGCGTGACAAGCTGGACATGGTGACTTCCATGCTTCCGGACGAAGTGAATACACCGATTATCTTCAAGTTCAGTACCGATATGATTCCTATCTTGATGTTGTCCGTACAGGCCGACGAAAGCCAACCGGCACTCTACAAGATTCTGGACGATGCGGTAGTGAACCCATTGGCTCGTGTGCCGGGTGTAGGTACGGTGTCCATCGCCGGTGCTGCACAACGTGAAATCAACGTTTATTGTGACCCGAACAAGCTCGATGCCTACAACCTTTCCATCGAAACGATCAGTGGTATTATCAGTGCTGAAAACCGTAATACTCCGGGTGGTACTTTCGATATGGGTAGCGATACATACTCTCTCCGTGTAGAAGGTGAATTCGATGACCCGAAGGAAATGGAAAACATCATCGTAGGTACTCACAACGGCGCTGCCGTTTATTTGCGTGATGTGGCAAAGGTCGTTGACTCAGTTCAAGAACGTGCCCAACGTACGTTCAACAACGGTGTGGAAGGTGCGATGATTATCGTACAGAAGCAGAGTGGTGGTAACTCGGTGGAAATCTCCAACCGTGTAATGGAAATGCTTCCGGAACTTCAGAAGACACTTCCGAGTGACGTGAAGTTGGGTATCATTGTGAATACTTCAGATAATATCTTGAATACCATTAACAGTTTGGCGGAAACCATTGCATACGCGATGTTGTTCGTTATCCTCGTGGTGTTCGTGTTCTTGGGTCGTTGGCGTGCGACGGTGATTATCTGTATCACCATCCCGATGTCATTGATTGGTTCCTTCATCTATTTGGGAATCATCGACGGTGGTTCGTTGAACATCATTTCGTTGTCGTGTCTTTCTATCGCGATTGGTTCAGTGGTGGACGACGCTATCGTAGTATTGGAAAACGTAACCACCCATATCGAACGTGGTGCTGAACCGAAACAGGCTGCCGTATTGGCAACCAATGAAGTGGCGATTTCTGTAATCGCTTCTACGTTGACCATGATTGCCGTGTTCTTCCCGTTGACTATGGTGACCGGTATGTCCGGTGTGCTCTTCCGTCAGTTGGGTTGGATGATGTGTGTGATTATGACCATTTCTACTGTTTCGGCCTTGTCGTTCACTCCGATGATGTGTGCTTACTTCTTGAAGTTGCAGAAGAAGCCGAGCAAGATTTTCTTGGCATTCTATAAGCCGATTGAACGTGCGTTGGACAAGTTGGATGACTGGTATAAGGCTCGTTTGGATTGGGCAGTACGTCACCGTGTGACAGTATTCTTGGGCTGTGTGGCATTCTTCGTGTTGAGCTGCTTGGCTGCCGGAACCATCGGTACCGAGTTCTTCCCATCACAAGATAACGGCCGTATCGGTGTAACCTTGAAGTTGCCTATCGGTGCCCGTGTAGAACGTGCACAGGAATTGGCGGCTGAATTGACCGACAAGTGGATGACCCGTTACCAAGGTGTGATGAAGGTATGTAACTACCGTGTAGGTCAGGCCGACTCCGACAATACTTTTGCTTCTATGCAGGACAATGGTAGCCACATCATTTCATTCAACATCAGTTTGGTGAGTGTGGTTGACCGTGAAATAGGCTTGGAACAGGTATGTAACGAAATGCGTGAAGACTTGAAGCTCTACCCGGAACTCGACGAAGGACAAGTGCTCCTCGGCGGTGGCGGTGGCGGTATGGGTGGTCAATCCACTGCCGACTTCGAAGTCTATGGCTATGATTTCGAGACAACCGACCGTTTGGCTGCCGAATTGCAGCGTGAACTCTTGAAGGTGGAAGGTGTACGCGAAGTGAACATCAGCCGTGAAGACTATCAGCCGGAATATCAGGTAGATTTCGACCGTGAGAAGTTGGCTCTCCATGGCATGAACCTTTCTACTGCCGCTACTTATCTCCGTAACCGTGTGAACGGTGCCTTGGCTACCTACTATCGTGAAGACGGTGATGAATACGATGTGAAGGTTCGTTACGCTCCGGAATATCGTACCAGTGTGGAAGACTTGGAAAATATCCTGATTTATTCACCTCTCACCGGTAAGGGTGTCCGTGTGAAGGACTTGGGTCAAGTCGTGGAACGTTCTAACCCGCCGACCATCGAACGTAAGGACCGTGAACGTATCGTGACTGTATCAGCCGTTATCTCCGGTGCTCCGTTGGGTGACGTGGTGACAGCCGGTGAAGCTATCATTGATGAAATGGATCTTCCTTCGGGTATTACTATCCAGATTGCCGGTTCGTACGAAGACCAGCAGGAATCGTTTGCCGACCTCGGTACATTGGGTATCTTGATTGTGGTATTGGTATTCATCGTGATGGCGGCTCAGTTCGAATCCATGACCTATCCGTTCATCATCATGTTCTCCATTCCGTTCGCATTCAGCGGTATCTTGATGGCATTGGCTATCTCGGGTACAACATTGAACGTAATGAGTATGCTCGGTGGTATCATGTTGATTGGTATCGTAGTAAAGAACGGTATCGTGCTTATCGACTACACCATGCTGTGTCGCGAACGCGGTATGTCGGCTCTCCGTGCAGCCGTAGTGGCAGGCCGTAGCCGTCTCCGTCCGGTATTGATGACTACCTTTACAACTATCCTCGGTATGGTGCCGATGGCTATCAGCCAAGGTGAAGGTGCTGAAATGTGGCGTCCGCTCGGTGTATCCGTAATCGGTGGTTTGACTGTATCAACCATCTTGACATTGATTCTCGTTCCGGTACTCTACTGCTCGTTCGCAGGTACAGGTATCAAGCGTCAGCGTAAGGCTTTGAAGAAGCAACGTATGCTGAACGAATACTATCAGAGCCATAAGGAAAAGATGACTAAAGCTAAGAAACAATAATATTAATTTGATGTATGATTTATGATTTATGATGTCTGATTCGTTTGCGTATTCATACGATGAAAATCATAAATCATAAATCATACATCATAAATCATACATCAGATTATGAAATCAGTAATGATAACTTTCGACCAGGCCTTCTACGAACGTATCATCAAGACGCTCGACCGCTTGAACTGCCGTGGATTCAGCTATTTCCAGCAGGTACAGGGCCGTGGTAGCAAGACCGGTGAGCCTCACTACGGAAGCCATGCATGGCCAAGTATGTGTTCGGCTATCATCACGATTGTAGAAGATTCACGTGTAGATCCGTTGCTTGAAGCGCTCCATGCCATGGACAAGGAAACCGAAATGCTCGGTTTGAGAGCCTTTGTCTGGAACGTTGAAAAGTCGATTTAATAAATGAAAGAGGGAACCTTTAAGGGCTCCCTCTTTTTTGTAACTTATGTTGTTTTGCTGTAAATAGGATGTTATTCTACAATATCCAACAGCACCTTTCCTGTTGCATCCAATACTTTGATTCTCAATTCATCTTTCTTCTTTTCGAGAATCATGACCGTTGCATTCTCTACCTTGTTTCCTCCACCAATCACAACAGGGTAATTGTTCTTCAAAGAACCTTTCGGATGGTAGGCGAATCTGTGAGTGTGGGCATTGATGGATACATGGAATGGAGCCTTGCGGAGCAATGGTTCCCAAAGATTCCAGCATAAATTGTCACAACCATACAATGGAATGTGATGAATCAAGATACGTTTGTCGGCTTTCTTGAAGGCTTTGGATTGCAGCTCTTCTTGAAGGAAGCCTACTTGTTCGTGACGAAGCTGGGTAAAGTCGTTCAAACCGGAGTATTCTTTGTGGTCATCGGTTTTGTCTTCTCCACAATCCAACATGACGATACGGGTATCGCCCCAGTTGAAAGCACCATACGTTTTTCCGCCTACATAGTCGAAGTGCTTGCGGAGACCAATGGAGTAAGCATTGCGGATTTCATGGTTGCCTCTTATAAATAAGGTAGGAGTGCGGTCGCCATGTACTCCTTCGGTCAGCAACTTGATGAAACGGGTGGCTTGGTCGTGGTTGGCTGGGTCGTCGATGCAGTCACCGTTGAATACCACGAAGTCGTAATCCACCTTTTCCACTTGCTTAAGGAGCGCTTGGAACACATTCGGACGTTGATGTAAATCATTGAAGATAACAGCGGTAAAGGAATCGGTCTCTGCATCGGGCATGGTAAATGAATAGAACTCCGACTTGGCGATATGACCGAACTTCTTGCTGTAAGCCTTGTACTGAAGAATCTCCTGCGAGCAGACGCGGTAATAATAAGTCTGTCCGGATATCAAATCTTCGAGACGGATTTTGTGGATGCTTTCATTGAACTCGGCTTGTCCGTCGATGATAAGGCGTTTTTGCTTCAAGTTTAGGGTGTCGGTACCATATTCTACCCAACTATAAGCTGGAATCGTAGTTTCCCACACAAGGGTCATGCCATTGTTCACCGGATTTTGCAGATAAGGTTTTGTGCGGAACAGTTCGCTTGGATTCAATGCCATGCGGAGTTGTACGGACAACGGGCGATGATCTGATGCGACCGGTTCTTCCAACACCTGTGCCGAAAGGTTGGCAAAGTCATTTGAACCATGCTTCCAGGCAGCAATGTAGTCGATGGTTTCTGTCGGTTCCGGAGCCGGGAAGGTAGGCTTTTTGATATGGGTCAGCACCTGGAAGTCTTGTTGCAAAGCCTGAATGAAGTTGGAATCAGGTTGGTCGTTCAAGTCACCTGCCAAGAAGTAAGGCTTGTTGCTCTTAACCACACTGCTCTTGATGATATCAAGGGAAGCCAATCGGTCTTCCTCCGTCAATGACAAATGGGTGCAAGCAAAGAAATAATTTTCGAATTCAGCCACCAAAAGCATACGGGCTTCTTCCCGTCCGGGCAATGGATAAGTCCGGATGTTGAGAGGCGTTTCCTTCGACAAGATACCGATGCCGTACTTCCCGCCTTGGAAAGAAATGGCTGGGGCATAGGTGGCATGCATCTGTGTCCGTTCAGCCAATTCGCCCAATACATATTGTTGATTGCTGCGGGTCGTCATACTGTCCAGTTCTTGAACGGCTACAACATCCGGCGCTTCATTGATGATGACATTGGCCACACGCTGGAGGTTACGTATCCCGTCCATTCCTTTGGTATTTCGGACGTTGTAACTCATCAGCTTCACATAGTCTTGCGAAAAGGCGCTGAGAGCCATGGCAAGCATACATAATAAGAAGGTTGTCTTTTTCATGGTCTATATCTGATAGAATGTTATTTATCCTCTGCCGTCTGCTCCCCACATCATCTTGTCTCTCAAGGTGTGGAAGAAAATATGATTGGGCCGTTTCACTACCTTAATTTGATAATCGGCTTTACGGATGACCAGTCGGGTACCTTCCCGGCAAGTTTCACTTCGTCCGTCGATAGCTACCAGGAAGTTGTGGCTCCGGCTTTCCACATCGAGGGTGATTTCCCAATCATCGTTGATGACAATCGGACGGATGTTGAGGCTGTGTGGAGCTACCGGGGTAATGGCAATGGTATTGCTATGAGGAACAATGACCGGTCCACCGATACTCAAGGAATAAGCTGTAGAGCCTGTAGGGGTGGCTATAACCAAACCGTCGGCCTGGTAGGTAGTAAGGTATGCGCCATTGATAGATGTATGAATCGTGATCATCGAAGAACTATCCCGTTTCAAGATCGCGATTTCGTTCAATCCGCAAGGATAGCCTTTCAGGGACTGGCCCTCGCTGAATGCTTGGAGCACACTGCGGTCTTCTATCTTGTAGTTCTTTTTATAGATGTCTTCGAAAGTCTCTTCCATTTCTTCGGGGGAGACATCGGCCAAGAATCCCAATCGTCCGGTGTTGATACCCAGGATAGGGATGTTCTTGTTGCCTACATAGCTGGCTGCTTTCAGGAAAGTGCCATCGCCTCCCATGCTCAATACCATGTCGGCATGGAAATCATCGTTCTCGAAAACACCAGCCACTTGAATGTCCATTTTCAAGTCTTTGGTCAGGAACTGGTAGAATTCTTTCTGAATATAGACTTCTGCCTGATACTTGTCCAATATGGATAATAGTCGGAGTACATGGGCCGATTTCTTGGCTTGATAAGTGTTGCCGAACAAGGCGTATTTCTTGGGACGTATGTTCATTAGTTTATTTTATATATCTTTTATTCGACAAAATGGGTTGGATTTCCCTAAAACATGCTAACTTTGCATATTAATTATGCAAAGATAATAATATATTGGTTAAGATGACAAAGTTAAGTGTAAATATAAACAAGATTGCTACGCTTCGTAATGCACGCGGAGGAAATAATCCGGATGTGGTGAAGGTAGCTTTGGATTGTGAAAAGTTTGGTGCAGAAGGTATTACGGTACATCCTCGCCCGGATGAACGTCATATCCGTCGAAGCGATGTGTATGCCTTGCGACCGGTATTGACAACCGAATTCAATATGGAGGGGTATCCAAGTCCGGAATTCATTGATTTGGTACTGAAAGTGAAACCTCATCAGGTGACATTGGTGCCTGATGCACCCGACCAAATAACTTCCAATTCTGGTTGGGATACAAAGACTCATTTGTCGTTCTTGTCGGACTTGATGGATACATTCGGTGATGCAGGTATCCGCACTTCGATTTTTGTAGGAACGGATATCGAACTGATAGAATATGCGGCTAAAGCAGGTGCAGACAGAGTAGAACTCTATACCGAACCTTATGCTACCCTTTATCCGGAAAATCCGGAAGCGGCGATTGCTCCTTTTGTAGAAGCTGCAAAGGCTGTCCGTAGTTTGGGTATGGGCTTGAATGCCGGTCATGACTTAAGCTTGGTGAACTTGAAATACATGCACGACAATATCCCTTGGTTGGATGAAGTATCCATTGGTCATGCATTGATCAGTGATGCCTTGTATTTGGGATTGAAGAAAACGATTGAAGAATATAAAAATTGTCTCCGATAATGATGAATATCTTTTTACAGGCTGCTTCGTTGGCCGATACGCTTGCCGGTGGAAATCCGGTACTCACTCCGCTTGCATCGGGTGAACCACAGATGAATTTGTTGGATATGGCCATGAAAGGTGGTTGGATTATGCTCGTCTTGGCTTTGTTGTCCGTAGTTTGTTTCTATATCTTCTTTGAGCGCTTGGCGTTTATCCGCAAGGCCGGTAAGGAAGATCCTTTGTTCATGGAACGTATCCGTGACTATATCCGTAGCGGTGAAGTGAAATCGGCCATCAATTATTGCCGTATCACCAATACACCGACAGCCCGTATGATTGAAAAGGGGATTACCCGTATGGGACGCCCGGTGGCCGATGTGCAGGCTGCGATAGAAAATACCGGTAACATCGAAGTGGCGAAGTTGGAAAACGGTCTTCCGGTGGTGGCAACCATTTCGGGGGGTGCACCGATGATTGGATTCTTGGGAACGGTGACCGGTATGGTGCAGGCCTTCTGGGAAATGGCCAATGCAGGCAACAATATCGACATTACCTTGTTGTCGGGCGGTATCTACGAAGCGATGATTACTACCGTAGGTGGTTTGGTGGTAGGTATTGCTGCGATGTTTGCCTATAACTATTTGGTTACTCGCGTAGACAAGGTAGTAAGCCAGATGGAAGCCCGTACCATGGCATTTATGGATTTGTTGAACGAACCGGACCAGCAAAAGTAATCGCGTATGGCATTGAAGAGAAGAAACAAGATATCACCCAACTTCAGTATGGCATCCATGACGGACATCATATTCCTGTTGCTGATATTTTTCATGATTACCTCGACCATGGTATCGCCCAATGCTATTAAGGTATTGTTGCCACAAGGCAAACAGCAGACATCGGCGAAACCGTTGACTCGGGTCATCATCGACAAACAATTGAATTATTATACAGCATTCGGCAACGAAGACGAAATGCCGATTGACTTGGAAGAACTACCGGTATTCCTGCAGGAATGTGCCGAAAAAGAGCCGGAAATGTATGTAGCTCTTTATGCGGACGAGGCGGTTCCTTATCGGGAAATAGTACGAGTGCTGAATATTGCAAATGAAAACCACTTCAAGATGGTGTTGGCTACTCGCCCGCCTGAGAAGAAACGATAACAAAGAATGAAGAAGAACAAGGTAACAGGTTTGGTAGGTACGTTGGTACTGCATGTTGTTCTGCTGATCTTGCTGTTCCTGATTGCTATCAGTAAACCGGAATCGCAGGAGGAAGGCGGTGTGCCTGTTATGCTCGGAAATATGGAAATGGCGCAAGGCTATGCGGATCCGTATACGTTGACGGATGTAGACATATTGGACGAACCGCAACTGCCGACGGAAGTCTCGGCTCCCGAACCGGTACCTACCCCTCCGGTAGAATCGGAGATGATTACGCAGGAAGACGAACCGACCATTGCTGTACCTAAAAAAGAAACCCCGAAGCCGGCTCCTAAGAAAGAGACCGTGAAAAGGGAGACTCCCAAGAAGGAACCGGTAAAACCGAAAGAAAAGACAGAAGCCGAAAAACGTGCGGAAGCAGAGCGATTGGCGGCAGAGAAGAAAGCAGCCGAAGAAAGGGCAACTGCAGAAGCGGCAGCCAAGCGGATTGCCGGTGCGTTCGGTAAGGGTACTCAAATGGGAAGCAAGGGGAACGCAACTTCCGGTGAAGGTATCCAAGGCAGTCCGACCGGTAATGCGGCGGATGGACAGACCTCGGGCGTTGGTGGATATGGTACCTTTGACTTGAACGGTCGTTCGTTGGGTCCTGGCGGTTTGCCAAGACCGGTCTACAATGTACAGGAAGAAGGTCGTGTGGTTGTGACCATAACCGTCAATCCGGCAGGGCAAGTGATACATACGAGCATAAATAAACGTACTAATACGGCAAATGCTGCTCTTCGTAAAGCGGCTGAAGATGCGGCTCGTAAAGCACGCTTCAATGCTGTAGGGGGCGTGAATAACCAGACAGGAACAATTACATATTACTTTAAATTGAAGTAGCATTATGAAAACCATTTTTGTATTTTTGGCAGAAGGCTTCGAAGAAATTGAAGCGCTGACTCCAGTAGATGTGTTGAGACGTGCAGGTTTGTCTGTACAGACAGTGTCCGTAATGGATGAACAAGTGGTAGCCGGTGCACATGGTGTACCTGTATTGGCCGATAAAATGTTTGCTGAAATCAATCCCGAAGATGCGGAAATGATTTTGTTGCCGGGTGGTCTGCCGGGTGCAACCAATCTGGATGCACACGAAGGTTTGAGTCGGATGATTCTGGACTTTGCTGCTGCAGAAAAGCCGTTGGCTGCTATCTGCGCTGCTCCTTTGGTATTAGGCAACCGTGGCTTGCTTCAAGGTAAGAAAGCAACTTGCTATCCGGGCTTTGAAACCTATTTGCAAGGTGCAGAATATACTGCTGCTTTGGTAGAAAAGGATGGTAATATCATTACCGGTAAGGGACCTGGTGCTGCCATGGAGTTTGCTTTTGCGATTGTCGAAAAGTATTGCGGTATCGACAAGGTGAATGAATTGAAACAAGGCATGATGATTCAGGCATAAGATGAAAAAACACATCATCATAGTAGCCGGTGGCAAAGGATTACGGATGGGTGGAGACATTCCCAAACAGTTTCTGCCCGTCTGTGGAAAGCCTGTGCTGATGCGTACAATGGAGGCTTTCTATGCTTATGATGCCGACATTCATATCATTTTGGTACTTCCGGTCAGCCAACAAGCTTATTGGAAGGAACTTTGTCAGGAATATCAGTTTGCCTTGTCGCACGATATTGCCAATGGCGGAGATACCCGCTTCCATTCGGTCATGAACGGTTTGGCTTTGGTGGAAGGTGATGGTTTGGTGGGAGTACATGACGGCGTGCGTCCGTTTGTATCTCAGGAAGTAATTGCCCGTTGTTATGGAGAAGCTGCTGATTGCAAAGCGGTGATTCCGGTGATTGATGTGGTGGAAACGGTACGTCATCTGACGGAGGAAGGTAGTGAGACCGTCCCTCGTGACCGCTATAAATTGGTTCAGACTCCTCAGGTGTTTGAGGTGGCCTTGTTGCGTAGGGCCTATCAACAAACGTATACCGACTTGTTTACCGACGATGCTTCGGTCGTAGAAGCTTTGGGTGAGAAGGTGCATTTGGTACAAGGCAATCGTGAAAATATCAAACTGACAACTCCTTTCGATTTGAAGTTGGCAGAAATGTTATGTTTGACATAACGACACGCGACATAAAGTATCTGCAAGGTGTTGGTCCTCAACGGGCTACCATGCTGAACAAGGAATTGAACATCTATTCCTTGCGTGATTTATTATATTATTTCCCCTATAAATATGTTGATAGGAGCCGTCTATATTATATCCATGAAATAGACGGTAACATGCCCTATATTCAGCTGAAAGGACAAATCCTTAGTTTTGAAACCGTAGGAGAGGGGCGTCAACGACGATTGGTGGCCCATTTTTCGGACGGAACGGGAGTTGTTGACTTGGTTTGGTTTCAAGGCATCAAATACTTGATGGGTCGATACAAGGCACACGAAGACTACATCGTGTTCGGTAAGCCGACCGTATTCAATGGACGCATCAATGTAGCCCATCCGGATATTGATCCGGCCAAGGAATTGACGTTGTCTACCATGGGGCTTCAACCCTATTATAATACGACGGAAAAGATGAAACGGGCAGGGTTGAACTCTCATGCTTTGGAAAAGTTGATGAACAATGCTTTTGCCTTGCTTCAAGGAACACTTCCGGAAACGTTGAGTGACCATTTGGTGGAAAAGCATCACTTGATGTCCTTGGATGAGGCTTTGCGGAACATCCATTTCCCTCAAAGTCCGGAGAAATTGCGTCATGCACAATATCGGTTGAAGTTCGAAGAACTCTTTTATGTACAGCTGAATATCTTGCGCTATACGAAGGACCGTCAACGGAAATACCGGGGATTGGTCTTTGAACGAGTGGGTGAGGTGTTCAATACTTTCTATGCTCAGAATCTTCCTTTTCAATTAACAGGAGCTCAAAAGCGTGTGATCAAGGAAATCCGAAAGGATATGGGCAGTGGCCGACAGATGAACCGTTTGCTGCAAGGGGATGTGGGAAGCGGAAAGACTCTCGTTGCTTTGATGTCCATGCTGATAGCATTGGATAATGGTTATCAGGCATGTATGATGGCTCCAACGGAAATTTTGGCAGCTCAGCATTATGAGACTATCCAGCAGTTGCTTTTTGGTATGGATGTGCGGGTGGAATTGTTGATGGGGTCGGTCAAAGGCAAGAAACGCGAGGAGATATTGAAAGGATTGTTGACCGGAGAAGTGCAGATTCTGATTGGAACTCATGCTGTCTTGGAAGATACGGTCAATTTTACTTCGTTAGGCATGGTGGTCATCGACGAACAGCATCGTTTTGGAGTGGCTCAACGTGCCAAGTTGTGGGCGAAGAATACTTGTCCTCCCCATGTGTTGGTCATGACGGCAACCCCTATTCCCCGTACATTGGCCATGACACTTTATGGCGATTTGGATGTGTCGGTTATCGACGAACTTCCTCCAGGTAGAAAGCCTATCCAAACCATTCACCAATTCGACAACCGACGGGCAAGTCTGTATGCCGGTATTCGGAAGCAAATCGGAGAAGGGCGTCAGGTGTATATTGTCTATCCGTTGATTAAGGAAAGTGAAAAGATCGATATCAAGAACTTGGAAGAAGGATACGGACATATCTGTGCTGAATTTCCGGAATGCAAGGTCAGCAAGGTACATGGACAGATGAAGCCCGCCGAGAAAGATGCGGAAATGCAACGTTTTGTCAATGGGGAGACCCAGATCATGGTTGCTACGACTGTGATTGAGGTAGGGGTGAATGTACCCAATGCATCGGTCATGGTCATTGAAAATGCAGAACGTTTCGGATTGTCGCAATTGCATCAGTTGCGTGGACGGGTCGGACGTGGAGCCGACCAGTCTTATTGTATTTTGGTTACATCTTACAAACTGTCGGAAGAAACCCGAAAACGATTGGAAATTATGGTGCAAACTAATGATGGGTTTGAAATTGCAGAGGCGGATTTGAAGCTTCGGGGACCGGGTGATTTGGAAGGAACTCAACAAAGTGGAGTGGCTTTTGATCTAAAGATTGCCGATATTGCCCGGGACGGACAATTGTTGCAGCATGTTCGTGAAATTGCTGCTGAAATCATTGACAAAGATCCGACCGGAATCTTGCCGGAAAATGAGGTGTTGTGGCGACAACTTCAATCGTTGCGGAAGACAAATATCAATTGGGCAGCCATTTCATAAACGATATCGAAGAACATTTTAAGGGTTTTCACGTTATTTAAATGAAAGGTAAGAGAAAAAGGCGCAGAAAATACAACTTTTTCTCAGATTATTATTGTAACTTTGGGGCGGAATTTGAAAACTGAGTAAATCATAACCTTAAAAGAACCTAGATATGTTAGAAAAAACACTCGTAATTTTGAAGCCTTGTACCATTCAAAGAGCTTTGATTGGTGAAGTTATCAACCGATTTGAACGCAAAGGTTTGCGCCTTGCAGGTATGAAAATGGTTCAGTTGACAGATGAAATACTCAGTGAACATTATGCTCATTTGAGCGAAAAGCCTTTCTTCCAACGCGTGAAGGATGCGATGATGGTATGCCCGGTGATTGTATGTTGTTTCGAAGGTGTAGGTGCTATTGAAGCTGTTCGCATGATTACAGGTCCTACAACAGGCCGTAAGGCTCCTGCTGGAACAATCCGTGGTGATTATAGCATGAGTTTCCAGGAAAATATCGTTCACGCATCAGACTCTCCTGAAACTGCAGAAGCAGAATTGAAGAGATTCTTCAAGCCGGAAGAAATTTTTGAATACAAGCAGTCAACTTTCGACAACTTGTATGCTAACGATGAATTTTAATTGAAGATATTAGATAAGGACGAATGATTTTGAAATGCATTAAAGTAGTCGCATTAGCCGCTTTCGCGCTGGTAAGCCTGAACGTTTCTGGTCAGGACTTGTTGGCTCGCCAAGCTCCTATTGATAAGAAATTGAAGGCAATTGATTCGATTGCGTTGATTCGTCAGATCCAGAAGGAAATGGCAGCCCTTCCAGGTTATGACCTTTATCCGGATTGGAACAATCAACGGGTTCATGCATTTGGTACTAAGGTAGAGATACCTGATACTTTCCGTATCGATATGCGCGATTTCTGTATGCCGACTACCAATACCAAGATAACCTCCAAATTTGGCCCACGCCGTCGTCGTATGCACAATGGTATAGACGTGAAAGTTTATATCGGTGATACCATCCGTTCTGCATTCAGCGGTAAGGTGCGTATGGTGAAATATGAACGTCGTGGCTATGGAAAATATGTGGTGATTCGCCATGAGAATGGCTTGGAAACCATTTATGGACACTTGTCAAAGCAGTTGGTGAAGGAAGACCAGTATGTAGAAGCTGGCGAAGTGATTGGCTTGGGTGGTAATACCGGCCGTTCTACAGGTTCGCACTTGCATTTCGAAACTCGTTTCTTGGGACAAGCGATTAATCCAGCGTTGCTGTTTGACTTTGAAAAGCAGGATATTGTGGACGATACCTATTTGTTCATGAAGGGTAAGAACCGTTATCGTCGAGGAAATTCAAGTATGGTGGCTTCTAGCGGTAGTGACGTGCAGTATTATAAGGTGCGCAGAGGGGATTCGTTGAGCCGTATCTCGAAAAAGACAGGAGTATCCATCGACCGTTTGTGCAAGCTGAATGGTATTACTCGAAGAACAACCCTTCGTATAAACCAAGTCTTGAAATGCTCATAAGCAGCGGAGAGAATCATAAAATAAAGGCGGAAAGGTATTCTTTTCCGCCTTTTTGTTTATAGTATAAGGGAAAATTATGTAACTTTGTACCTATTCATGGAGAATGATAGACAAAATAGAATGATTGGTATTCTTACTTCCGTTTCTCGTTTTGTGTTGGCGGCAGTATTTATATTCTCGGGTTTTGTAAAAGCAATCGACCCGTTGGGGACTCAGTACAAAATTGAGGACTATTTGAATGCCTTTGGATGGGCAGGATTATTCCCGGATTTTGTGCCTTTCTTGGCATCTGCATTGTTGAGTATGCTTGAGTTTTGCTTGGGTGTTTATTTGTTTTTTGGAATCCGTCGAATCATTGCTCCGCGTGCCGTGGTAGCCGTGATGGCTGTCATGACACCTTTGACATTTTGGTTGGCATTAGACAATCCGGTTTCGGACTGCGGTTGTTTTGGGGATGCTGTAGTACTTAGTAATTGGGAAACCTTTTGGAAGAATGTGGTTTTGTTAGCTATGTCCATCATCGTGTTGAAGTGTCGTAAACGCATTTTCCCGTTGGTCACTACCCGCTTTGATTGGTTGATTGCCTTGTATGGGTTCATTTATATTTTCAGCATGACCATTTTTTGTTACCGCGAACTGCCGGTCTTCGATTTTCGCCCATATCACGTAGGTGCAGATATCCGACAGGGGATGAAAATACCGGAAGGGGAAGAGCCTACTGTGTATGAAACGCGGTTCATCTTGCAGAAAGATGGAGTAGAGAAGGAATTTACCTTGGAGAATTATCCGGATAGCACCTGGACGTTTGTAGATTCCAAGTCGGTGGTCAAGAAACAGGGATATGAACCACCTATCCATGATTTCTCGATGATGAATTATGAAGATGGGGAAGACATCACCGAACAGGTCTTGGCGGATGAGAATTATACCTTTTTGTTGGTATCTCATCAATTGGGATTGGCAGATGAAACCCAAATGGATCTGATCAATGAACTATATGAATATAGCTTGGAATATGGGTATTCTTTCTATTGCTTGACTTCTTCTTCGGATGAAGATATCAGGGAGTGGCAGGAAAATACCGGAGCGGAATATCCGTTTTGTTTGATGGACAACATTACACTGAAGACCATGATTCGCTCCAATCCGGGATTGATTATCTTGAAGGAAGGAAAGGTTATCCGAAAACTGAGTGTCAATAATCTACCCGATGAATATGACTTGGAGGGAACGTTGGATGCCTTGCCGTTAGGCCAGATGAATGAGCAACCATTGCTACATAAGATTTTGTCGGTGATTGCATGGTTTTTCTTCCCGTTGTTCATCATCTGTATGTTGGACTTGGTGTGGAAACGATACAAGAAAGGCCAACAGCTGTTAGTGAAAGAAGAGAATTAATATATTATTAACTTTAAAAGAAAAATAAAATGAGAAAGAACATTGTTGCAGGAAACTGGAAAATGAACAAGAACCTTCAGGAAGGTATTGCTCTTGCAAAGGAATTGAACGAAGCTTTGACAGCTGACAAGCCAAATTGCGACGTAGTTATCTGTACTCCGTTTATTCACTTGGCTTCTGTAACTCCAATCGTTGACGAAGCTATCATCGGCGTTGGTGCAGAAAACTGTGCAGACAAGGTTTCAGGTGCTTATACAGGTGAAGTTTCTGCTGAAATGGTTGCTTCTACAGGTGCTAAGTATGTAATCTTGGGTCACTCAGAACGTCGTTCTTACTACGGTGAAACAGTTGAAATCTTGGAAGAAAAGGTGAAGTTGGCTTTGGCTAACAACTTGACTCCGATTTTCTGTATCGGTGAAGTGTTGGAAGAACGTCAGGCTGAAAAGCAGAATGAAGTAGTTGCTGCTCAGTTGGCTTCTGTATTTACTTTGTCTGCTGAAGATTTCGGTAAGATTATCTTGGCTTACGAACCGGTTTGGGCTATCGGTACAGGTTTGACTGCTACTCCGGAACAAGCTCAGGACATTCACGCTTACATCCGCTCTTTGATCGTTGAAAAGTACGGTCAGGAAGTTGCTGATAACTGCTCTATCCTTTACGGTGGTAGCTGCAAGCCTTCAAATGCAAAGGAATTGTTTGCTAACCCAGACGTAGACGGTGGTTTGATTGGTGGTGCTGCTTTGAAGGTTTCTGACTTCAAGGGCATTATCGATGCTTTTAAATAAGAAATAATAGTTGAGTATAATCCTCTTCGGAGGATTATGCTTTTTTAAAAAAGAGAATAAGATGAGGTACTTTTTGTTTTTGATTGGCTTGTTTTTGGGACTTTCTGTTTCTGCGCAGAAAAGTATTGTCGATGAATTGCAAAAGAATCGGGTGGGACAAGGTACAGTTACCATTCATCAGGATGCCAGAATCTCGGCATTATTGGGATCTGCTTATGTGAGGGGGGAGAATGAAACTGAGCCTAAGGTTTTGAAGATGAGAGGTTATCGCGTGCAAGTATATGCAGGTAATAATTCTCGTATTGCCCGTAAGGAGGCGAATGAGGTGGCGAACCAAATCAAACAGGAATTCCCGGATCTTTCCGTTTATGCTTTTTTCTTGCCACCCAGGTGGCTATGTCGGGTAGGCGATTACAAAAGCATTGAGGAAGCGGATGCAACGATGCGTCGTCTGAAGACATCCGGTAAGTTTAAAGAAGTATCCATTGTTCGTGAACAAATTAATATTCCTTTGGAGTAAGTATGGAAGAATTGTTGCATCCTGAATGGTCGGCTGAAAAGATTGAACAGCTGAAAGGCCATTATGAGGCTATTTTGTCACTGTTGGGTGAAGATGTGAATAGAGAGGGGTTGTTGAAGACTCCGGAACGTGTGGCTAAGGCTATGTTGACGTTGACTCGTGGGTATGAACAGGACCCACATTCCATTTTATTGGGAGCCAAGTTCAAGGAAGAATATCGCCAAATGGTTATCGTCAAGGATATTGATTTCTTTTCCCTTTGTGAACATCACATGTTGCCGTTTTATGGTAAGGTGCATGTGGCTTATATCCCTAACGGATATATTACAGGGTTAAGTAAGATTGCCCGGGTTGTGGATGTTTTCTCTCATCGTTTGCAGGTACAGGAACGTATGACGCTCCAAATTAAGGAATGTATTCAGCAGACATTGAATCCATTGGGAGTGATGGTTGTTGTCGAAGCCAAGCACATGTGTATGCAGATGCGCGGGGTAGAAAAGCAGAATGCCATTACTACCACATCTGATTTTACAGGAGCTTTCAACCAAGCTAAAACGCGTGAAGAATTCATGAACTTGATACAGCATAACTGATTTTCTCCAGTTATGCTTTCAAGATCACGCGGTCTCCGGCTCTCTTGGCCATCTCTTTGAGTGTTTCCGTCAGTTTTTTATAATGTTTCATGACTTCCATGGCTCGTTGGGGGTCTTTGGCTACTTCCGGCAGATTCAACTGTTGGATGGTTTGTTTCATGTCTTCTTCCAAAATGGACAACTTGAAGTCAATCAGCAAGTGGGGTACTAGTTCGTGTAACCTTTCTTCATCCTTTACGATGGCTTGTTCGTTGCTCTTGCTGAGTCGATAGCGTTCGCTGAGCATGTCAGCAGCTAGACGGCTGATGGCTGGTTCCGGATGAGTCAAGAAGTATCGTTCGGCACAGAAGTTTGTGTCGTGTAAATGAAGCAGTGCCTCGTTGAGCAACTTGCGATGGGTCGGGTCCTGGAATTGGATGCTGTCCTGTTCCAGGTCGGCTTGGATGTATTCCGTTACGGTGATAGGAATCTCTTCACCGTTTTCGCCTTCCATGTAACAGACAATTCTTTCTCCAAATCGGATCAATACCTTGATCAATTGCTTCTCTTTGGTGTAGAAGGGCAGTTTGTCCCATCCTGTTTGAGGCAAATAGTTGTCAGAAGGAGGGAAGTTGGGTTCTTCTGGAGGAAAAGGGGGCGGTGGAATGGTTTCGTCGTCCGGTATGTTTTCCTGAATAGGACTGCTAGATTGCAGGACTTTGGCTTTCTCGGCTTCTTCCTGTTCCTTCTTTCGCTTTTCAATATACTCGTCTTTGCGTTGCTGGACAATCTTCTTGATTTCATTCAAGATGATTTGCTCGTCAACGTTCAGTAGGGTGGCACATTCTTTCAAGCAAGCGTAGCGGATGATTTCATTCGGAATTAAACCGATGCTGCGTGCCATGTCGGCAATGAGTCCAGCTCGCTTGATCGGGTCGTTTTGGGTATCCTTCAGCAACAGGTTGGTCTTGAAGCGAATAAAGTTCTCTTCGTGGTCCTGGATATATTGCTTGAATTCGGTGGCATTGTGCTTACGGGCAAAACTATCCGGGTCGTCACCATCCGGCAACAACAAGACCTTGATGTTCATGCCTTCTGCCAGGAGCATGTCAATCCCGCGGATACTGGCTTTGATACCTGCTTCGTCCCCATCATATAATAAGGTAATGTTGGAGGTGAAGCGGTGCAGTAATCGGATTTGTTCTTCAGACAGTGCTGTTCCGGAATTGGCAACTACATTTTCCAAGCCGCATTGATGCATGGCGATCACGTCGGTGTAACCTTCCACCATGTAGACACAATCTGCCTTGACAATCGCACTTTTAGCTTGATAGATGCCATACAGCTCTCTTCGCTTGCTGAAAATCTCCGATTCAGGAGAGTTGATGTATTTCTGGCTGACTCCTTTGGTCCGGTTGTCCAATACACGTCCGCCGAATCCCAGGATCTTTCCGCTGATGTTGAACCACGGAAAAATCACTCTGCCCCAAAAACGGTCGCGGATGCTGCCGTCTTCTATTTCATAACAGAGCCCGGTCTTGACCAGGAATTCTTTCTTGTAGCCTTTGCGGAGGGCTTCCTTGGCTAGTCCATCCTTGGCGGAAGTGCTGTAGCCCAATTGGAACTTCTTGACAATATCGTCCCGAATTCCGCGTTGGCGGAAATAGGTAAGACCGATGGATTTTCCGTCTATATGGTTGTGAAGTACATTCTGGAAATAATCTCGGGCGTATTCATTGACGACGAAGAGGCTTTCGCGGACACTTTGCGCTTCTTTCTCTTCGTTGGTCAGCTCGCGTTCCTTGATTTCAATGTGGTATTTCTTGGCCAACCAGCGCAAGGCTTCCGGATAATTCATCTGCTCATGTTCCATGATGAAGTGGACGGCATTGCCTCCTTTGCCGCAGGCAAAGCATTTACAGAGTCCTTTGGCGGGCGAAACGTAGAAAGAGGGTGTCTTGTCATCGTGGAACGGGCACAAGCCCACATAGTTGACTCCCCGTTTCTTGAGGGTCACAAATTCCGATACCACATCAACAATTTGTGCAGCATCCAATATCCGGTCTATGGTGGGTTGGTCTATCATTGTGGCGCAAAGGTACAAAAAAAGCTCCAATTGTCATTCAGAGCGAAGCGAAGAATCTCGATAACATCCATGCTTTATGTCCGCGAGATCCTTCCTCCCTTCGGTCGTCTGGATGACAGATATCAAAAAAAGAGAGAAGGTTTATAAAAACCTTCTCTCTTTTTGAGCCTCTTGTCGGATTCGAACCAACGACCCCGAGATTACAAATCACGTGCTCTGGCCAACTGAGCTAAAGAGGCAAACACTTTTAAAGTGGAGCGGAAAACGAGGCTCGAACTCGCGACCCTAACCTTGGCAAGGTTATGCTCTACCAACTGAGCTATTTCCGCAGGTTGTAGTCCGTGGGGGAATCGAACCCCCCTTGCAAGAATGAAAATCTTGAGTACTAACCGATATACGAACGGACCATCCTTGTTAGCATTGCCTAGGCGATGCTTTTTTGAATTGGCGGTATGGACGGGACTCGAACCCGCGACCCCCTGCGTGACAGGCAGGTATTCTAACCAGCTGAACTACCACACCAA
>SUXY01000004.1 GCA_015060705.1 Bacteroides sp.
TTCTTGTTGTTTACCAACCAGTTACCACCTTGGTTAGTATAACCCAATTTCGGATAGAACGGATACCAGTTGTTAGTATTCTGGTTACCCAATTCACCCCAAGATGCACGGAGCTTCAATGTGTTCACTACATCTGCATAATCTTCCCAGAATGCTTCCTGAGCAATGTTCCAACCTGCAGAGAATGATGGGAACACGTTCCAGCGGTTGTCTGCCAAATAACGAGAAGAACCGTCGTAACGGAAGTTAGCTTCTACCAAGTAACGTCCCAAGTAGTCATAGTTCAAACGACCGAAGAAACCAGCAGTAGTCCACTTCTGATAGTCACCACCCAAAGTCGGGTCTGTATTGGTTGTATTCAAAGTCGGAAGACCTGCCATGATACCGTAGCGCTGTGCCCACATACCGCGTGAAGAATACCATTCGCTCTGGAAACCGGCCATAATCTTGAAGTTATGATCCTTAATAGACTTGCTGTATTCAGCAAAAATACTTGGAGCAAAGAAGTTAGACTTCGTATTCTGTTCGTATACTGCGCTATTGCTGTTGATGTCAACGTATGGTTCGTTGTCACAATTGTAAGCATATACGGTCTTATAATCACGATGACGATGGTAGTTTTCAATACGATAGTTCAATTCCGCATTAATCAACAAGCCTTCAATCGGAGTGATTTGGAATGACAACTGTTGAGCCATCACATCGTTTACAGTCTTGTAATCACCACCTTCCTTCAAACGGCCTACGTAAGATTCCGGCACATATTGACCGTTCGGGTCTGTTACAGGAACGATTGGCCAGTAACGCATCACGTTGTGATAGAAGTTACCGTCGCTCTTCCATGCATTAGGAGCCTTATAGTCTGTACGTGTAAAACGCATCATATAGTTCATCTTGAGCCACTTAGCCAAGTTTACAGTAATCTTGGAGTTGATACCATAACGGTCCTTGGTTTCATCAGCTTGCTTCAAGATACCCTTCAAGCCCATATAGTTGGCAGACAAATAATATTTTACCTTTTCAGTACCACCGTTTACAGAAAGAGTGTGTTCTTGTGAGAATGAGTTACCAAAGTGTACATCCAACCAGTCGTTGTTACCCAACGGCAAGATGTCTGTTACGTCCCATACTTCCCAACGGTTACTGTTGTTCTTGAACATGGTAGTCATGCCTGGGTTAGTCTGAGCCTGCTTGATTTGTTGCAACTTAGCTTCAGGGAACCATACGCCCGAACCCGAATTGACAGAAGCAGTATTCATCACCTGTGCCCAAGTGTAAGAATCCACCATTTCCGGCATGTTCAACGGAGAGTTGAAACGGAATGAGTTGTTGTAGTTGACAGAAGTCTTACCTTCCTTACCGCTCTTGGTTGTTACCAATACAACACCACCGGCAGCACGAGAACCGTAGATAGAAGAAGCAGAAGCATCCTTCAATACAGAAATATTGTCCACATCCTGTGGGTTCAAAGCATCCAAGTCACCTTCCATACCGTCAATCAAAACCAACGGCTTCACCTTTGCTGCTGAAGAAATAGAACCAGCACCACGGATGTTGAAATCCTTGCTTGAATCCAAAGAACCAGAAGTAGTAGTAAAGTTCATACCCGGTACCACCCCCTGAAGAGCATCAGTTACTGAGTTTACCGGACGGGCAGCGATTTCCTTAGAGCCTACAGCTGTTACGGCACCTGTCAAGTTCACCTTCTTCTGAGTACCGAAACCTACGACTACGACTTCTTCCAAAGTCTGTGTGTCTTCCGCCAAAATAACGTTCAAAGGCTGACCATTCCATACCACTTCTTGAGTCACATAACCCACGAAAGAGATTTCAATAACGTCACCTTTCTTTACACCCGGCAAAGAGAAATTACCGTCAAAGTCGGTAATTGTACCGTTTGTAGTGCCTTTCACGATTACAGATGCACCGATTACTGTTTCACCCAGAGCATCCTTCACAACGCCGGTTGCAGTTTCATCCTGTTGAATGTTTTCTACACCAGCTACGTCTTTCACAGGTATCGCATTTGCCACTCCACCGTACATCGATGCAAGAAACAGAAGCGCACCCACTGATCTTAGAGGTTTTAACATAACAAATTAGTTTAAATTTATAAAAGGTTTAATACCATTTCTTAGTTCTTCATGTACTAGGTACTATCAGTGGGCAAAAATATTAGAATTCTTGAATATATGCAAATTATTGTGAAGTTAATTTCCGGAGACTAACCTATTTACCCTTTAAACACAAGCATTTACCGATTTTTCATGCAAATTAGTCGAAAAAGTGGCAAAGTCCATGAAGAACTTTGCCTATCGTCCCAACCACACTTCAGGATTGAGTTTTGTTGTTTCTTTTCGGAGTTGGAAATGCAAAATCGGATTGCCGGACGCATCGGCATGAACCGTTCCTATTTCTTGGCGAGTCGTTACCTTGGCACCTTTAGTTACTACCACAGTAGAAAGATTACAATAAACAGAAATATAATTGCCATGGCGAACCAACACATTGTTCAAACCATTGTATTTAAAGATAGCCGACACTTCACCGTCGAAGATGGCACGTGCCTTGGCCCCTGCCTTGCCACGGATATCAATGCCCTTGTTGTCCAAGCGGACATTCTTGGTTACAGCATATTGTCCGTATCGGCCTACAATGACATAAGGCCCCGTAATAGGCATCGGTAAAATACCCTTATTCTTTTCGAAAGTACCCGAAAGCTTCCGGTCTTCCGTATTCATGCGGAATTTGTCTACCGTACCCTTTACCGCCGGATTTTCAACTACTTTAGACTTATCTATTGGCTTCGTGCCCTTCTTAGCCGCCTCTTCCTTCGCTTTCTTTCTAGCCTCTTCTTCTGCACGTTTGCGAGCTTTCTCAATTTCCTGTTCAATGAGACGATCAATCTGCGCATTCAGCCTATTGGCCGAACGGCGTTTCTTGTTGATTTCATTCTGAATATTCCGCTGTTTACGCTTCAAACCATTAAGAATGGTTTGTTTGTCCTTTTCCTGCTTCTCCAACTTCTTCTTTTCAGCCTCCCCTTCCTGCAATAGCTTCTCCTTGGCTGAACGAGTCGTTTCCAGTTCCGTCTTCTTAGCTTCAACCTGCTTTTGTTTACGTTCTATCTCGATGGCTTGTAAGCGCTGATAATCCGCATACTCCCGCACATAACGTAAACGACGATAGGTTTGGCTGAGGTTTTCGGCCGAAAAGATAAACATCAGTTTTTCCTGGATGGACTTGTTGCGATACATATATTGTACGGAAGCGCCATATTTATCCTTTTTGTCTTTGAGTTCTCTTTGCAGTCCCCTCAATTGGCGTTGCAACGTATTGATTTCGTTGTTGAGGGATTGTACGTCGTTTTCAATGGAACGGATATATTTCTTGCGGTCTTCTATCTGCCCGTTGATTAAAGCCAAATTATCCAATTGACTCTTCACATCCTTTTTGGTGGAGCGCAACAAGGTTTCCGATGCTGCAATCTGTTGTTGCAGCTCGTTCCGTTGGTTTTCCAATTCCTGGATTTTCTTAGTGGTTTGCGCCGATGCATCCAACAAGAACAGACAGGTTAGACAAAGCAAGAGTATGTTTTTCATGTTCTTTCCTTTTGTCATTCAGAACGAAACGAAGTGTAGTGAAGAATCTCGGAAGCACCCACGTGTATGTTACCGAGATTCTTCGCTTCGCTCTGAATGACATTTACTATTTAATTAGCAGTTTTAAAATATCCCACAATTCAACCTTTTCATACTTGGAAGAGACTTCCGTATGTGTTTCCCAATCTGCGTCCGTAGACAAGCGAGATAAGTTGAAGGCAGCTTTCACCGGTTTCTTTCCTCCTTCGAAAGCCAACTGCATCTCAGCAGGGAAAAGCTTCTGTTCCAACGTACGGAAGTTGTCGTATTTCCAACTCAATAAATAAGGAGTCCCCTCCAAACCTATACGACTTTCTTTCAACAAAGCTTCCGGCGCCTGCGTCAAGAATTGATAGCTGAATCGCTTAGCTCTTTTAACATCCAGCCAAACGCCTTGCACCTCCTGTTCTACCCTAAAGGCAGACACATCTCGAACCGTCAAATCCCCCTTCCCCGGCAAGAAAAGTTCGTTCAAGAACAAAGCCTGTAAGGTATGAAAATCCAAATCGGCATGCGCCAATGCTTTCACTTCGGCAAAAGACACTTGCACATAGCGTTTATTCATTCGATCGATTACCAATACACCGTTCGGAGATATTTCGGCTCTAGCGACTTCAATACCTAAGAAAGGAGCAATGGATAGCTGAATGACCTCACCTTTCTTAATGCGAAGCGTTCCATTTACCCGGGTTGCACCTTTCCCTTCCAAGTCGACAGCCAATGACATTTTAGCGGTCAAAGCATTCCATCCCCCGGCATGTTCAATCACGTCCTCCACATACTCCATTTCAGTCATTCCTTCGATGGAATGGGTCTTTTTCAACGACTTCGTAGAAGAGCAAGAAGCCATCAGTACGACCATAAAAGTCCACCAAAACCATTTAACGCTCCGTTTCATTCTGCATAATATTTCTTGTTCGCAATCTTTTTCTTCAAACGCTTCAATTCCTTGGCATCACGGGCTTCGTTCTCGTCATCCTTTGCCTCGTCCGCCAACTTCTCGGCTTTCTTCCAATACTCCAACGCCTTTTCTAGTTCCCCGTTATGGAAATAAATATCGCCACCATGTTCGACAACAACCGAACTGGCGTCACCTCCATTTTGCAAAGCCTGATCAATGTAGATACGAGCTTCCACATACTTACCTTTCTCGAACAAGATCCAAGCATAAGTATCCAAATAGGTATTATTGGTAGGTTCCGCCTTAACGGTCTTATAGCTCATCTCCTCCGCCTTATCCAAGTCCTTCCGTTCTACCGACAAGTAATAAGCATAATTGTTCAATGCACCGATATTGTCTGGTTTATACACCAAAGCCGAATCGTAGGCAGCATAAGCCTCAGCATTCATCTTTTTGATGTGATACAAATCGCCCATGATGGAATAGAAATCAGAAGCCATGTTCTTGTCACTATCCGGTCCTACTTGTCGGACACCTTTCTTAAATACCTCCAAAGCCTCATCATGCTGCTTCTTCTGGTAATGAGCTATCCCCCAATAGTAATAGAATTCCAATGCTTCGGGCATATATTCCACAGCAGGTGCACACAAACGAATCACCTCGTCCAAGTCTTCTTTGGAAATTGCAAAACTCAATAGTTGCAAACGAGCAGGCTTGTTTTCCGGATCAACATCCAACACTTGGCGAAGCACCGGTTTAGCCTCTTCATCCATACGTTTAGACAACAAATATTGCGCCGCCAGCATGGCTATATCAGCATTTTCCTGCTCCTGAGCCAACATGGAGTTGAACAATCCTACAATCTTCGTACTATCACGGTCACCCCGTTCCGAACGCATAATCAGCTGACGCATTATGCTTACCTTTGTATTGCTCTCTACCTTCTGATTCAAAAGTAAAGAATCCAACTGTATACGATAAAGGCTATCCTCGCCCATCTTTTCGTAATAAGACGCCATAGAAAGCATGGCTGGAGCATATCCCGGTTCCTTTTCCAACACCTGCTGATAAGTGGTATAAGCTTCTTCTTCCTTTCCATTTTCCATATACACATCGCCAAGCATCGTGAGATAACGCATCTCATACGGATATTCCTTTGCCAAATTTTCGATTTCAGCAAAAGCCTTTTCGTTGTTGTCCATCGCCAAATACATCCGGAATTTCTCCATACTGATTTGCTCCGATTTACCATCCAACTTTTCCAAACGATCAAGCGTATGAATTACTTTCTCGTAATCCTTATTCCGATTGTATAAATCCACAAGCGCAATCAAAGGCTCCAAGCGTGAAGGAAACTGAGAGACCATTCCTTCGATGACATCTATCCCCTTAGCTATCTCTCCTTTTCGCTGATAGTATCCTGCCAACGTTTCCTTATACCAATAATTATCCGGTGCAGCATGCATGGCTTTCAGTAAAAGCCGTTCGCCTTTCTCCGCTTGACCTAAATACATATAGAGCTTACCCAATTCGTATTGGGTTACCGCACTACCCGAATCAATAGCCAAGCAATGGCTGTACATATCGAAAGCCGCATCCATCTCACCTTTCTCCTTCAAACGGACAGCTTCCAACAAATAGTTATTAAATTTTCGGCGTTCTTCCAATGTCAGCGGATCTACATCCACTTGAGCAAGCGTATTCTTCGATGGAATGGAGACTTTTCGAGAAGATCCACACGAGAAAAGAATGCTTGCCAAAAGCAAACATACACACCAGACTTGTATTCTTGTCAATTGTTTATGACTCATTCGCTTATTTTTTACCCGTATGTCCGAAACCACCCGCACCCCGTTCGGTCTCATCCAAGACTTCCACTTCCTGCCATTCCGCCTGTTCATGACGAGCAATGACCATTTGTGCAATACGTTCACCATCTTCAATCACAAATTCCTCCGAGGAAAGGTTCACCAAGATAACACAAACCTCACCCCGATAGTCAGCATCTATCGTTCCCGGAGCATTCAATACACCTATCCCCTTCTTGATGGCCAAGCCACTACGAGGACGAACTTGCGCTTCGAAGCCCTTTGGCAAGGCCATATAGATACCGGTTGGAACCAGACAACGCTGTAATGGCTTCAGCGTAATCGGCTCATTCAAATTGGCACGAAGGTCCATTCCCGCCGATTGCTCAGTAGCATACTGCGGCAACGGATGTTTTGACTTATTGATGACTTGTACTTTCATGATTTACTCAAAAATTGATTATAGAGTGCGAATTTACACATTTCAACTGATTTATCGATAGGTTTACCATTTTTTAAAAGGAAGTTTTATACTTTTGCATGTATCTAAACATTGAATTATGAATTGGCAACAACTAATATCCAACAAACGCTTCGGATTGGAAGAGATTCACGAGATGCGGAAAGACGACCGTTCGGAATTCCAACGAGACTTCGACCGCCTCATATTCTCTGCAGCTTTCCGCCGTTTGCAAAACAAGACACAGGTATTCCCGCTTCCGGGCAGCATCTTTGTACACAACCGGCTCACCCATAGTCTGGAAGTGTCCTGCGTAGGACGCTCGCTAGGAGATTCAATTTCCAACCGATTATTGAGTAAGCACCCCGAACTAGTCGCCACGCATGTATCCGAAATTGGCGCCATTGTATCGGCTGCTTGTTTAGCTCACGACTTGGGGAATCCACCTTTCGGACACTCAGGCGAGAAAGCCATCTCTACCTACTTCTCAGAAGGCAAAGGGCTGGCACTTAAAGGGCAACTTTCTCCGATGGAATGGGAAGATTTGACACATTTCGAAGGGAATGCAAATGCTTTCCGATTGTTGACGCACCAATTTCTAGGACGAAGAAAAGGAGGATTTGTCATGACTTATTCCACCTTGGCCTCTATCGTGAAATACCCTTATCCTTCCATCTTAGCCGGAAAGAAATCCAAGTTCGGTTACTTTGTTTCCGAGATGGACGACTACTTAAAAATCGCTGAAGAACTTGGCATCAAACGCCTCAGCACTGAAGGAGAGGTCCCCCTTTACGCCCGCCATCCACTAGTATTTCTCGTAGAAGCCGCCGACGACATCTGCTACCAAATGATGGACATTGAAGACGCTTACAAACTGAAGCTTTTGACTCCAAGAGAAACCAAAGAACTCTATCAGCTTTTCTTGAGTGAAAAACAAAAAGCACGAGTGGACGAGGTCTTCCGTTTGGTTTCCGACGAGAACGAACAGATTGCATATTTGCGAGCAACCGTCATCGGCATCCTGGTCAAAGAATGCACGAAAGTGTTTATGGAAAATGAGAACAGCATTTTGAAAGGTACTTTCGAAGGAGCACTTATCAAGCACATCAACGCACCATTAAACGAAGCCTATAAACGATGCACTCAAGTAGCCGTTGAGAAAATCTATCGGTCCCGAGATGTTCTCGACATTGAATTGGCCGGTTTTCACGTGATTAGTACTCTATTAGAACTGATGATTGATGCTGTACAATCTCCGGACAAAGCCTATTCAGAACTACTCATCAATCGAGTATCCAGTCAATACGACATCAAGGCTCCTACATTATACGGCAAGATACAAGCCGTATTGGATTACATCTCTGGTATGACCGATGTCTACGCATTGGACTTATATCGGAAAATTAAAGGAAATAGTTTACCAGCCGTATAATAAAACAGAAGCGGATACGTATCCACGCATCCGCTTCTGTTTTATTATCACTTAGTACTTCGAAATCACCGGATTAGCCCCCGAAGTAATCTTCAACGCTTCCGGATTCTGAGCCACAAACGACTCAATATGACGTAAACGCTTTTCTGCTAAAATTTCATCCACCGCTATTAAAATGCCGGTTTCCTCCACATCACCAAATCCATCGTTAATAGCCGTACCAAACATACGCATCGTTGGCGACAAGCCCATGTAAGCATTTACCAATGGCGGAATATTATAACCCAACTTACGCACTTCCGCATTCAATATACGATAATCCTCCTTAAAAGAATCACAGCAGAAAACTTCTTCCAACAAAGCTGGGTCAGTTTCCAATTGCAATGGGCATATTGGTGTAATCAACTGGTCATTATCCGGGAAATGCTTATTCAAGAAATACAGAATCATATCACGACCTTGACGATGATAACTTGGATACATGGTCATCTTGCCAAAGAAATACTTCATGTTAGGTTTAATAACCGTCAATGCTCCCAAACCATCCCAAAGATTATCCAAAGCAAACAGCCCCTTGGAACCGGCACGACTAGACTGATACTCCAACGTAACAAACGAACGACCCAGTTCCACGGTATAAGGCAAGTATTCCTTCAAGAATTTTTCTGAAAAATCAAACATGTGAGAAGTGGCTAAAACAGGCTTACCATGTTCATCATATTCCACCTCATCGCCCAACAAGTAACGATAACCACCCAAAATCTCTTCCGCCTCTGGATTCCAAACCACCAACTGTTTGTAAGGATTAGGCATCACATCATATTCGTCGATGTCCATCGACTTACCTGTACCACCTCCTGCAGCACGGAAAGCGATTTCACGCAAGCGTCCGATTTCCTTCATGACATTAGGCGCATTATGAGCAGTCACCACATAAATTTCGTTGTGACTCTTATTCGTAAAGCGCAATCGTCTTTCTTGCGTCAATTCAGACTTTAGAACCTCCTTACTTATCGGAGCAATAATGTCTTCCATATATCTGTACTCTTTTGTCCTAATTATAATTTATACACCACATCCTGAACGAACTGCGCCCACTGCGCTGGAGTCTTCGACTTATCAAAAGTCTGCCAAGGAATAGGTTTCCCAATTGTCAATTTAAATGTTTTATGGCGATTCTTCAACATTTCATCTGCCAAATAGAGCATCGCAATGTTTACTTTTATTCCCAAGAACTTGCAAATATTAGCCAAATTATAGAAGAAATCTGAATTTCTTCCCTCAAAATGCAAAGGAACCACATCACGGTGTGTCTCAACACTCTTTGTCACAAAAGTCTTCTTCCACTCCAAATCCTTTATCACCCCATTCTGACGACGGGAACAAAGTCCAGCCGGGAACATTATCAAGTGATTGTCCGATTTAAAGCCAGCTTCTACCATCCGCGGAAAATCGCGCGACTGAGAGCCCGTTTTGTTAACCGGAATGCAAAGTGGAGCCAAGCCACGCAAGTTCATCAACAAATCATTGACCAAATAGCGAACATTACCATCATACTTCTTACCAAGAACATACCCCAAAGAAATACCATCCTGTCCTCCCAATGGATGATTGCAAACAAACGTACATCGACCTTCTTCCGGCAAATTTTCCATTCCTTCTACTTCCACCTTCGCATCCAGGAAAGTCATGCAAGCTTCCAAAAACTCTACACCAACCTTGTCTTTCGACTCACGCAAAAAAACATTCAGTTCATCTTGATGCACAATGCGCTTCAAATAGGACACCAAAAAGCCAGGAACGTACTTATACTTCGCTCCTAACTTCTCTTTAAGAATTCTTTCGATATCAATCAGGAAAAATGAATCGTCTGCCATTTTACTAAAACTTTTCCTTGCAAAGGTAATTTATCTTTTTTTATCTTGGCAATTAATTACAGAAAAATGAACGGCGATTCTAAAAAAAAGAGAATTTTTGTTGGCTGGTTTTACTAAAAGCATCGCAGATTGCACACTTTTCTTTCACTTGAGCAATAGATTTAATTTTCTCCAGATACGACAAAGAAGATTCTAAGCACCTCAGGCATGCCTTTAACAACCTGTTGAAAACTTCTTCAAATATTTTCTCGAAATATTGTGGGGGATTGTGGGGAAATGTGTAACTTTACACCCTAAAATATATAATAAGGTACAATATGCGTTTTTTAGGTAATTCTGAAGCCAAAACAGACACGAAAGGAAGAGTCTTCCTTCCCGCCATTTTCCGCAAGCAATTGCAAGCGGCAGGGGAAGAATGCCTTATCATGCGCAAAGACACGTACCAAGATTGCCTCGTACTTTACCCTGAAAGTGTATGGAACGAGCAAATGAATGAATTACGTAACCGGACCAACCGATGGAATCCGAAGCACCAAATGATTTTCCGTCAGTTTGTATCAGATGTGGAAATCATTACATTAGACAGCAACGGCCGCTTCTTGATATCCAAGCGCTATCTAAAACTTGCAGGCATTGAACAAGAAGTACGTTTCATCGGATTAGGTGACACCATTGAAATTTGGTCGAAAGGAGTCGCAGACAAGCCATTCATGGATCCGGAAGAATTTGAAAAAGAATTATCAGAAATCATGGGAACACCCGCAACAAAGATAGAGGCATGCCAATAGAAGAACAAATCTACCATGTACCCGTCTTGCTAAATGAAAGCATCGAAGGGATGAATTTGCAGCCAAACGGCATCTATGTAGACGTTACGTTTGGAGGCGGCGGTCATTCAAAAGAAATCCTCCGCCAAGGCGATGACACCATCCGCCTTCTTAGCTTTGACCAGGACGAGGACGCTGAAAAGAACATCGTAAACGACGCTCGCTTTACGTTCGTAAGAAGCAATTTCCGCTACTTGCACAACTTCTTGCGTTACCATGGAATCGAGCAAGTGGACAGCATTCTTGCCGACTTAGGAGTTTCTTCTCATCACTTCGATGATTCGGAAAGAGGTTTTTCTTTCCGTTTTGACGGCAACTTGGACATGCGAATGAACAAACGGGCGGGCATGACGGCAGCCGAAGTGGTCAACACCTATGCCGAAGAACGATTGGCTGATATTTTCTACCTCTACGGAGAACTAAAGAATAGTCGAAAACTGGCCGCAGCCATCGTTAAAGCTAGAAACAACCGACAAATCATAACTATCGGCGATTTCTTGGAGATTGTCAAGCCAATGTTTGGTCGTGAACGCGAAAAAAAGGAATTGGCCAAGGTTTTCCAAGCGCTCCGCATCGAAGTTAACCAAGAAATGGAAGCACTTAAGGAAATGCTATATGCAGCTGCTGAAGCTTTAAAACCAGGTGGTAGACTGGTGGTGATTACTTATCACTCTTTGGAAGACCGAATGGTGAAAAACATGATGAAGACCGGGAACATTGAGGGTAAAGCCGAACAAGACTTTTTCGGCAACGTACAAACACCTTTCCGTTTAGTCAACAACAAAGTTATTGTTGCCAGCGATGAAGAAGTTAACCGAAACCCACGTTCACGCAGTGCCAAATTGAGAATTGCAGAAAAGAAATGAAAGAGAACATGAAGGAACAGAACGCCAAGAAGCAAAAGAAACAAAAGGAAAACGCTTCACCGAAGCACATGTCCATACGAAGCATCCTCGGTGGAGATATTTTGGCCAATGATTTTTTCAAGAGACAAACCAGCCTCTTGATTCTGATCATGGTTCTGACCATATTGTACATCGACAACCGATACACCAGTCAACAAGAATTGATTGAAATCGACAGACTGAAAAAGGAATTAACAGACATCAAATACGATGCTTTGACACGATCTTCCGAATTAATGGAGAAGAGCCGTCAATCCCGTATCGAAGAATATATTTCAACTGAAGAAAGTCATTTGGAAACTGCAACCAATAGACCCTATTTAATAACAAAAGACTAACTTATGACGCCTACAACAAAGAAAATAATGACCCGCTACTCCTTCATCATATTAGTTATGGTGTTGGTAGGCATTGCCATTGTCTTCAAGGCAGGTGTCATCATGTTTGCCGAAAGACAATATTGGAAAGATGTAGCCGACCGATTTGTCAAGGAAGAAGTCCCTCTAATTCCGAACCGAGGTAACATCATCTCTTCAGACGGACAACTCATGGCCAGCAGCTTACCGGAATACAAAATCTATATGGACTTTAAAGCAGGCGGCGAATTGAAAGATTCATTGCTAATGCTTTATCTAGACTCAATCTGCGACGGACTTCATCAGATTTTTCCTGATAAGAGCAAAGCGGAATTCAAGTCGCATATATTAAAAGGTAGAAAGAAAGGAAGCAGAAACTATCTGTTATACCCCAAACGCGTCTCTTACATTCAATACAAAGAAGCAAAGCGCTTACCGGTCTTCAACATGAGTAAGTATCGCGGTGGATTCCATGAACAAGCCTTCAATAGACGCAAGAAACCATTTGGTTCATTAGCTATGCGTACTTTGGGTGACATGTACTCGGACGTAACATTGGGTGCAAAGAACGGATTGGAGCTCCAATACGACTCTATCCTTAAAGGAAAGGAAGGAGTCAGCCATCGCCAAAAAGTGATGAATAAATACTTGAACATTGTCGACATTCCTCCTATAGACGGTTGTGACATCATCACAACCATTGATGTAGGCATGCAAGATATCGCCGAAAAAGCACTACTCGACCAATTGAGAGAAATCAATGGTAATGTAGGGGTAGCTATCCTCATGGAAGTCAAGACTGGCGACGTGAAAGCCATTGTCAACATGACCAAGGGAAGTGACGGTATCTATCGCGAAGTAAAGAACAATGCTGTATCCGACATGATGGAACCGGGGTCTACCTTCAAGACAGCCTCTATTATGGTGGCTTTGGAGGATGGATACATCACCCCCGACCAAGAAGTGGACACTAAAAATGGAGTATACATGATGCACGGCCGTCCGATGAAGGACCACAATTGGCACCGAGGAGGTTATGGAGTCATTGACGTTACAAAGGTGCTGATGGTATCCTCCAACATTGGAGTATCTCGTGTCATTGACGAGAACTACCAGCATCAACCAGAGAAATATGTGGAAGGTATATATAAATTAGGTATAGCTACTCCACTGAACCTAGATATTCCAGGTGCTGCCAAGAAACCGAACATCCGTAGACCTACGAAAGAAAACTGGTACAAGACAGCTTTGCCATGGATGTCTATCGGTTACGAGACACAGGTTCCTCCAATGAACACCTTGGCATTTTACAATGCCATCGCCAACAACGGAGTTATGGTAAAACCTAGATTTGTGAAGTCCATTGTTAAGGATGGACAAGTGATTGAAGAAATACCGACAGAAGTGCTGAATCCAGCTATCGCTTCACCGAAGACTATCGAACAGATACAGGTCATTTTGGAAAAAGTAGTTAGCGAAGGATTGGGAAAACCAGCAGGTTCCAAGCAGTTCCATGTGTCTGGAAAAACAGGGACCGCCCAAGTCTCCAAAGGTTCCGGAGGGTACAAATCGGGAACCATGCAATATTTGGTAAGTTTCTGTGGTTATTTCCCGTCGGAAAATCCGAAATATAGCTGCATCGTCGCTATCCAGAAATCAGGCCTTCCTGCATCTGGTGGTTTGATGGCCGGTAGCGTATTCAGTGAAATTGCAGAACGTGTTTATGCCAAACATTTGGCACAAGACTTGAAAGAAGCCAAAGACTCTACCTCCATATTGACTCCGGACGTGAAACATGGGAATATGGCTTCAGCACGATATATCTTGGACGAAATTGACGTCAAGACAATGGGTATTGAAAAGTACGATGAGGACAAGCCTATTTGGGGGAAAGTAACTCACGAGCCTAATCAATCCATTACATTGAGCGAGAGCGAAATCAACGAGAAAAAAGTTCCAAGAGTGATAGGCATGGGAGCCAAAGATGCTGTCTACTTATTGGAAAGCTTGGGGTTGAGAGTACACCTTACCGGTATGGGTAAGGTAAGAAGCCAAAGCATTCCGGCAGGTAACACATTACATAAAGGAAAAACGATACAGTTAAGATTACAATAAATAGAGGATGATTATGAAATTGGAAGAATTAATAAAAGGAATAAATGTAATCGAGATGAAAGGTGATAGCACTCAAGCTATCTCGGGCATTCATATCGACTCGCGAAAAGTGAAAGCGGGTGACATGTTTATTGCGGTAAAAGGAACGCAAACAGACGGACATGCCTATATAGGAAAAGCAATCGAATTGGGGGCTTCGACCATTGTATGTGAGACATTCCCGGAAGACATGGCCAACCATGTTACTTATATAAAGGTAGCCGACACAGAAGATTGCGTAGGAAAACTGGCTACAGCTTTTTATGGAAATCCGACCTCTAAGCTGGAATTAATCGGTGTAACAGGAACCAATGGAAAAACAACCATTGCCACCTTATTATATAATATGTTCCGTAAATTCGGCTATAAGGTAGGACTTATTTCGACGGTATGCAACTACATAGACGACGAAGCCATTCCAACCGAACATACAACTCCCGACCCGATTACTTTAAACAAGCTACTGGGCCGGATGGCAGATGAAGGCTGTAAATATGCCTTCATGGAAGTTAGTTCACACTCAGTGGCACAAAAGCGTATTGACGGATTGAAATTTGCAGGTGGCATCTTTACTAATCTGACACGCGACCATTTGGACTACCATCAAACGGTTGACAATTATCTGAAAGCCAAGAAAGCATTCTTTGACAACTTGCCTAAGTCTGCTTTTGCGTTAACCAACTTGGATGACAAGAATGGAATGGTGATGACACAGAACACCAAGGCCAAAGTATGTACTTATTCCCTCCGCAGCATCAGCGATTTCAAAGGAAAAGTATTGGAAGATGGTTTTGAAGGCATGTTGTTGGACATCAACAATGTAGAAGTCAACGTTCAGTTCATCGGACGTTTTAATGCATCTAATTTATTGGCTGTATATGGAACCGCATGTTTGTTGGGCAAGAAACCTGAAGATGTATTGTTGGTATTAAGCACACTCCAACCGGTTTCTGGACGTTTCGATGCTCTGCGTTCCCCAAGAGGGTATAGCGCCATCGTGGATTATGCGCATACACCCGATGCATTGACCAACGTATTGAATACCATTCAAGAAGTCTTGAATGGACGCGGGAATACCATCACCGTTGTAGGCGCTGGCGGAAACCGCGACAAAGGCAAACGCCCTATCATGGCACAAGAAGCAGTGAAGTACAGCGATAAAGTGATTATCACCTCCGATAATCCACGCTTCGAGGAACCACAAGATATCATCAACGATATGTTGGCTGGCCTCAGCAAGGAAGATATGAGAAAAGTTATCAGCATTGTAGACCGAAAAGAAGCCATCAAGACAGCGTGCATGTTGGCACAAGCTGGAGATGCGATCTTAGTTGCCGGTAAAGGACATGAAAATTATCAAGATATAAAAGGTGTAAAGCACCATTTTGATGACAAAGAAGTGATTAGAGAAATTTTTGCTAACGAATAATCTACCAACATGTTATATTATTTATTTGAATACTTAGAACAATTCGATTTCCCTGGTGCCCGCATGTTCGGATACGTATCCTTCCGATCACTGGCAGCCATTATTTTGGCATTGCTGATTTCAACTATTTTCGGTGAATACTTCATCAACCTATTGAAGAAGAAACAAATCACTGAAGTTCAGCGCGATGCCTCTATCGACCCATTTAATGTAGGGAAGAAAGGGGTACCTACCATGGGTGGAATCATCATCATTTTTGCAACTTTGGTGCCTTGCCTCCTTTTAGGTAAGTTACACAATGTTTACATGCTATTGATGCTGATTACGACTATTTGGTTAGGAACATTAGGATTTTTGGACGATTACATCAAGACCTTCAAGAAAGACAAAGAAGGCCTTCAAGGAAAGTTCAAGATTATCGGTCAGGTAGGATTGGGGCTTATTGTCGGCTTGACCCTCTATTTAAGTCCGAATGTGGTTATCCGTGAAAACGTAGAAATACAGAAGGGCGGTGAAGTTGTTGAAGTAATCCACAAGTCACAAGATGAAAAATCAACGAAGACTACCATCCCATTCTTCAAGAACAACAATCTGGATTATGCCGATTTGGTAGGATTCATGGGTGAACATAAACAAACCGCCGGTTGGATCCTTTTCGTGATTGTTACCATCTTTGTCGTAACAGCGGTATCCAATGGAGCCAACTTGAACGATGGTATGGACGGAATGGCGGCAGGCAACTCCGCTATCATCGGGCTTACGCTAGGTATCTTAGCATACGTTTCGAGTCACATTGAGTATGCCAGTTATTTGAATATCATGTTCATCCCGGGAAGTGAAGAATTGGTAATCTTCATTTGCGCTTTCATTGGTGCCTTGATCGGTTTCCTTTGGTATAATGCTTTTCCGGCACAAGTATTTATGGGAGATACCGGTAGTTTGACCATTGGGGGTATCATAGCCGTATTTGCTATCATCATCCATAAGGAATTGCTCATTCCAATTCTTTGTGGAATCTTCCTGGTAGAAAACTTGTCAGTCATCTTACAAGTGAAATATTTCCAGGCAGGTAAAAAGAAAGGCAAGAAACAACGTATCTTCAAACGTACGCCGATTCATGACCATTTCCGTATTACTATGGCTCAATTGGACCCGGAATGCAGCTATTTGTTTACTAAACCGAACAATGTTTTCCACGAATCGAAGATTACCGTCCGTTTTTGGATTATTACCATTGTATTGGCAGCTATCACTATCATCACATTAAAGATCAGATAAGACCATGGCTAAAAGAATTGTCATATTAGGAGCAGGAGAAAGCGGCGCAGGAGCTGCTGTATTGGCGAAGAAACAAGGGTTTGACACGTTTGTTTCAGACATGTCTGCCATAAAAGATAACTACAAAGCCATGTTGGACGAACATGGTATTGCATGGGAAGAAAAGCAACATACCGAAGCACTCATCTTGAATGCCGACGAAGTAATCAAGAGTCCAGGTATCCCTCACGAAGCACCGATGATTCAGAAGTTGATGGCACAAGGTACACCGATCATCTCTGAAATCGAGTTTGCCGGCAGATATACCAATGCCAAGATGATTTGTATTACCGGAAGTAACGGCAAGACCACAACCACTTCCTTGATTTATCATATCTTCAAGAAAGCGGGATTGAATGTTGGTTTGGCAGGTAATATCGGTCAAAGTTTGGCTTATCAGGTTGCTACATGCAATTACGATTACTACGTGATTGAATTAAGTAGTTTCCAATTGGACAACATGTACAATTTCCGTGCAAACATTGCCGTCCTGATGAACATCACTCCGGACCATTTGGACCGCTACGAACACAATATGCAGAATTATGTTGATGCCAAGTTCCGTATTCTCCAGAATCAAACGCAGGAAGATGCGTTCATTTTCTGGAACGACGATCCTATCATCCGCAGAGAGTTGCATAAGTACGGTATTCATGGACACTATTATCCGTTTGCAGAAAAGAAAGAGGAAAATAGCGCAGCATACGTGGAAGACCAACAACTCCATTTCACCCAACCGATTGCATTCAACATGGAACAGGAGGAATTGGCGTTGACAGGCACACACAACTTGTTCAATTCCATGGCAGCAGGTATCTCAGCTAACATAGCCGGTATCCGTAAGGAATGTATCCGCGAAGCATTGAGCGATTTTGAAGGAGTGGAACACCGCTTGGAAAAGGTTTGCAGAGTACGTGGGGTAGATTACATCAACGACTCCAAAGCGACCAATGTCAACTCCTGCTGGTATGCCTTGCAAAGCATGAAGACCAAAACTGTCCTCATTCTTGGTGGAAAAGATAAAGGAAACGATTATAGCGAAATCGCTGATTTGGTCAAAGAAAAGTGCGTTGGATTGATATACATGGGACTCCACAACGAAAAACTTCACGATTTCTTTGACGGGTTCGGACTTCCTGTAGCGGATGTCCAATCCATGGAAGATGCAGTCAATGCTGCATACAAGATGGCCAAGAAGGGAGAAACAGTGCTATTAAGTCCGTGCTGTGCAAGCTTCGACCTGTTCAAGAGTTACGAAGACCGAGGCGAGCAGTTCAAACAATGTGTAAGAAATCTATAAGACAGAAAAATGGATCTGATAAAAGACATATTCAAGGGGGACAAAGTAATATGGATTATTTTCCTGTTCCTTTGCTTGATTTCCGTTGTCGAGGTGTTCAGTGCTGCCAGTACGCTCACCTACAAAAGCGGAGACCATTGGGGACCTATTACCCAGCACAGTGTCATACTGATGGTGGGGGCAGTCATTGTGGTATTGGTACACAACATTCCGTGTAAATATTTCAGTGTATTGCCGTTCTTCCTGCTCCCGCTTTCCTGCATTCTCTTGCTGTTTGTAATGGGAATGGGGATTATTACCGGCGACCGCGTTAATGGCGCTGCCCGATGGATGACTTTCTTCGGCATTCAGTTCCAGCCCTCGGAACTGGCAAAGATGGCGGTCATCATCGTCACGGCATTCATTCTTTCCAAGTTTCAGGAAGAAGAGGGCGCCAACCCCAAGGCATTCAAGTACATCATGTGGATTATCGGCATCGTATTTATCTTGATTGCTCCAGAAAATGGATCTACCGCCGCTTTATTGGCAGGAGTCGTCTTTTTGATGATGCTGATTGGCCGTGTACCTTGGAAACAATTGGGAAGATTGGTAGGAATTGTAGGTTTAGGTTTAGGCCTTTTAGTAACCGTCATTGTAGTCATTCCTCCTAGTGTATATGAAAACATACCGGGTACTCACCGTTTCTCCACTTGGCAAAGCCGTATTAAAGGATTTGCAGAGGACAAAGGAGCTGTACCTGCCGCAAAATTCGATATCGATAAGGATGCTCAGATAGCTCATGCCAATATAGCCATTGCAACGAGCAATGTTATTGGAAAGATGCCTGGAAACAGTGTACAGCGTGACTTCCTTTCCCAAGCCTTTTCCGATTTCATTTTCGCGATTGTCATCGAAGAATTGGGATTGTTGGGAGGGGCCTTTATCGTCATGCTCTACCTATGGTTGTTGATACGAGCCGGTCGAATAGCCAAACGAAGTGATAAACACTTCCCCGCCTTCCTAGTCATGGGCATTGCTTTATTGTTGGTATCCCAGGCGATGTTGAACATGATGGTAGCCGTAGGGTTGTTTCCGGTAACCGGCCAACCATTGCCGTTGATCAGTAAGGGGGGTACCTCTACACTTATCAATTGTGCCTACATCGGTATGATTTTAAGTGTCAGCCGTTATGTAGCCGACAAGGAAGAGCAACGTCGTCAAGAGGAATTGGCTGCTAATGATGAAAAGCTGCAAGCGGCTGCTCAAGCATTGATTCTCCAAGCCAAGGAAATGGTCAATTCTGAAGAGGAAGATAGCGACGAAGTATTGGCTGAAGCATTACAAGCCGTACAAACGAAAGATATTCCAAGCAATAGGGAGAGTGAATATAACGGAGTTTAACATGAATAAATCGTCTTCATTCAGAGGATTTTAACGTAGATATTCCTAACTTTGCAAACCCAACCTAAAAGAGAAGGGAAATTATGAAAGAGAACTTAAGAATTATCATCAGCGGAGGTGGCACCGGCGGACATATCTTTCCAGCCGTATCCATTGCGAATGCCATCAAGGAACTTCAGCCCAATACTGAAATATTGTTCGTTGGAGCCGAAGGTAGAATGGAAATGCATCGAGTTCCTGCTGCTGGTTATCCAATAAAAGGTCTGCCGGTTGCCGGATTTGACCGCAAGAACTTATTAAAGAATATTCCGGTATTAATTAAATTGTTCAAGAGCCAACGCCTGGCACGGAAGATCGTCAAGGACTTCCGCCCTCATGCAGCTGTTGGCGTAGGTGGTTATGCCAGTGGACCGACATTGAAAGTGGCTGGAAGCATGGGCATACCGACCTTATTACAAGAACAGAATTCTTATGCCGGTGTAACCAACAAGCTCTTGGCAAAGCAAGCCAAGAAAATCTGTGTGGCTTACGAGGGCATGGAACGTTTCTTCGACAAGAGCAAGATTATCCTGACAGGTAATCCGGTTCGTCAAGGATTGCTCAACCATTCCATCCAACGCGAAGAAGCAATTTCTTCTTTTGGATTGGATCCTCAAAAGAAAACCGTTCTGATACTTGGCGGTAGCTTAGGAGCCAGAACCATCAACCAATGCTTGATGGCTAATTTGGACAAAGTCAAGAGTTCCGGCGTCCAATTCATTTGGCAAACCGGCAAGATATACATCGAGGAAGCACGGAAGGCTGTTGCACAAGCCGGCGAACTTCCGATGTTGCACGTAACCGATTTCATCAGCGACATGGCTACTGCCTATAGTGCAGCTGATTTAGTTATCAGCCGAGCCGGAGCTGGTTCCATCTCGGAATTCTGTCTCCTCCAGAAACCGGTGATTCTGGTACCTTCGCCTAATGTAGCGGAAGACCACCAGACCAAGAATGCCTTGGCTTTGGTCAATAAGAACGCTGCGCTCTACGTGAAGGATGCAGAAGCCAAGGACCTGTTGCTTGACAAGGCCATCGAAGCAGTCAACCAACCGGAACTGCTGAAGAATTTAAGTAAGAACATTGCAGAACTAGCTTTTACCGACTCCGCCAATGTCATTGCAAAGGAAGTCATTAAGTTAGCTGAAAACTATCAAAAGGAACATGGACGTTAATTCATTGAAAGCTGTCTATTTCATCGGTGCCGGTGGTATCGGCATGAGTGCATTGGTACGTTACTTTCTATCCAAAGGAATGAAAGTGGGCGGATACGACCGTACTCCAAGCGATTTGACTCAAAAGTTGATTGAAGAAGGTGCCCAAATCTATTACGATGAAAGAGTGGAAAGCATACCGACCGATTTTCTCGATGCAACAAGCACCCTGATTGTCTACACTGCTGCCATGCCGAACGACCACGTGTTGCTCCAATACTTCCGTAACCATGGATATACCATCTACAAACGGGCACAAGTATTGGGCATGCTCACCCATTCATCCAAGGGACTCTGTGCGGCAGGTACTCATGGAAAGACCACCACATCGACCATGACCGCCCATTTGCTGCATCAGTCAAAGGTGGGTTGTGATGCTTTTTTAGGAGGTATCTCCAAAAACTATGGTACCAACCTGTTGCTCTCGGACACGAGTGAATATGTTGTCATCGAAGCAGATGAATTCGACCGTTCTTTCCACTGGTTGACTCCTTATGCTACCATCATCACCGCAACAGATGCCGACCATCTGGATATTTATGGAACTGAAGAAGCCTATTTGGAAAGCTTCAGCCATTACACTTCGTTGATCCAACCGGGAGGTTTCTTGATTATGCGTCATGGCATCAACCTGCAACCCCGTTTACAAGAAGGTGTCAAGCTTTATACCTACTCCACTGAAGAAGGTGATTTCCATGCGGAAAACATCCGCATCGGAGGAGGAGAAATCCTATTCGATTACATCTCTCCATTGGGAAATATCCAGGATGTACAATTAGGTGTTCCGGTGGCTATCAATATCGAAAATGGTATTGCAGCAATGGCATTGGCTCAAGTCAGCGGTGTAACCAATGAAGAAATCAAAGCAGGCATGGCTTCCTTCCGTGGAGTAGACCGACGCTTCGATTTCAAGATCAAGACCGACAAGATGGTCTATCTGAGCGATTACGCACATCATCCGGAGGAAATCAAGCAAAGCATCCTTTCCATGCGTGCGTTGTATAAAGATAAGAAACTGACGGCTATCTTCCAACCTCACTTGTACACCCGTACCCGTGACTTCTATCAGGAATTCGCCGAAAGTCTTTCCCTCCTCGACGAAGTGATCATCACCGAGATTTATCCGGCACGCGAATTGCCTATCGAAGGAGTAAGCAGCCAGTTAATCTATGATCATTTACGCCCGGGTATTGAAAAAACCTTGTGCAAGAAAGAAGACATTCTTGAACTGTTGAAGAATAAAGACATAGAAGTATTAATGACCTTAGGTGCGGGCGACGTGGAAAACTACGTTCCGCAGATTTGTGAAATATTGAACAAACGATGCTGAAAAAACTCTTCATATTCCTATTTCTGATACTGATTACAGTCTATTTGGTGATGGCTGTAACAGTCATGAACGGCAAGCCAAACGATCAGACTTGCTCAGGTATGGAATTGGTCATCAAGGACAGTATTGACTATGGATTTATCAGCAAGCGGGAAGTGCTCCGACTGTTGAACAACAAGAAGCTCTCCCCTATCGGCAAGCCCATGGGGGAAATCAACACCCGCCAATTGGAAGATGAATTGAGACAGCATCCACTCATCGGAAACGCAGAATGTTATCGGACCTCCAGCAACCGTATCGGGATTGAGATAACCCAACGTTTACCGATACTTAGAGTAATGGCCGCCAATGGAGAAAACTATTACATTGACGACAAGGCTCACCTTATGCCGATACCTAACAGTGCAGCCAATGTGGCCATTGTTACCGGCTATGTAGACAAGGCATTTGCTGCAAAGGAACTGTATGAGTTCGGCATGTTCCTACAAAAGCATCCATTGTGGAAGGCACAGATACAGCAAATCAATGTCACCGCAGCCAAAGAATTGGAATTGGTTCCTCAAGTCGGCGACCACATCATTTTCTTAGGCAAGCCCAACAACTACGAGAATAAATTTGAAAGGCTGAAAACCTTCTACAAAAGAGGGTTGAACGAAGTGGGTTGGAACAAGTACAGCCGCATCAGCCTGGAGTTCGACAATCAGATTATTTGTACCAAAAAAGAGAAGTAAGATATGGCAGTAACAGATTTTATTGTAGCGATTGAGCTGGGGTCATCTAAGATTTCCGGCATTGCAGGGAAAAAGCTTCCGGACGGAAGCATACAGATACTGGCTATGGCCAGCGAAAACGCTTCCGATTGTATACGGAAGGGTGTAATCTATAATCTGGACAAAACCACCCAAAGCCTTACTTCGATTATCAAGAAACTGGAATCGACGTTAAAGGCTTCGATTGGTAAAGTATATATCGGTATGGGCGGACAATCGTTGCGCACCATCCGCAATACGGAAGTCCGTCACATGGACGAAGAAACCAAAATTTCACAAGAGCTGATAGATACATTGAAAGACAGCAACCGTGCTGTTCCTATTGTAGGTTATCAGATATTGGGGGTTGCCCCACAAGAATACAAGGTCGGCAATGACTTGATTGTCGATCCGGTTGGTGTGCAGACAGACCACATCGAAGCACGCTTCCTGAACATCATTGCCCGCAAGAACGTAAAGGACAATGTAGCCAAATGCTGTGACTTGGTTCCTATTGAAATTGCCGAAGATGCGGAAGACCTCATCGCTCCTTTAGCTTTGGCAGATGCCGTTCTCACTAGCAGCGAAAAACGTTCGGGCTGTGTGTTGGTGGATTTTGGTGCAGATACAACCACCGTTTCGGTGTACAAGAACAACATTCTCCGTCACTTGGCAGTAATTCCATTGGGCGGCAATAACATCACTCGTGACATTTGCAGCCAACAGATTGAAGAAGAAGACGCAGAAGCCTTGAAGATTCGTTTTGCACAGGCTTACATCGAACCGAATGAAAACGAAGATGAGAACAAGACATACAACCTCGACGGCCGTTGCTCCATCAACGCCATCCTGTTGGAAGATATTGTAGAAGCCCGTTTGAACGAAATACTCGATAATGTAACCCACCAAATCGTTCTGTCGGGTTACGAAAACAAGTTGTTGGCAGGTGCTATCATCACTGGTGGAGGCATTAACTTGAAGAACATGGAAGAAGCCTTCATCAAGCGCACCAAGATTGAGAAACTCCGTGTAGCCAAGGATACACAAGTATCTTTGAAAGGAATGGAAGTCAAGAAGGATGGTAGCAACAATACCTTGATTGCTCTTTTGGCAGCAGGAAAAGAAAATTGTTGCCTGGTGATGCCGGAACAACCGAAACAGGAACCTCTCAAGAAGACAACCAATATCAGTGCGAAAGAAATAGAAGTCGGTCTCTTCACTCCTGATGGTGAAAGCGCAGCTGCTGCCAAAGAAGAAGAAGAACGCAAGCGCCAACAAGAAAAAGAAGCTATCATAGCGAAGCAGAAGGCTGAAAGAGAAGCCCAAAAGGCAGCCGAAGAAGCTCAAAAGGTAGCCGAAGAAGCCGAAAGAAAGAAAAAAGTCGATTGCGAAGAATTGATTCAAGAAGCGATTCGACTAAAGAATGCCGGTGAATACAACTCAGCCAAGAAGAAGTTGGACAAGGCACGCAAGATGAGAGTTGCTGAAAAAGAAGAAACCATCAATACCATCGAAAAGGAAGTACTGAAACTGAAGAGCGAAAACAGCTTCTGGGGTAATATCTCGAAGAAAGTCAATGAAGTGGTAGGTAAAGTACTTGATGAAGAGTAAGAACGATTAAAAACAACAGAATATGTCAGAAGAAAACAACATAATGCCGTTTGATTTCCCAACATCACAAACTTCTTGCATCATCAAGGTGATCGGTGTAGGTGGTGGTGGTGGAAACGCAGTCAACCACATGTATAAGGAAGGCATCCACGATGTAGCATTCGTGGTATGCAACACCGATTGTAAGGCACTCGAAGAATCACCTGTCCCTGTCAAGGTACAGTTGGGTCACGAAGGTTTGGGAGCTGGCAACCGTCCGCAGAAGGCACGCGAAGCGACCGAAGAAAGCTTGGCAGAAATCCAGAACATGCTGAACGATGGCACCAAGATGGTGTTCATCACTGCCGGTATGGGCGGTGGTACAGGTACAGGTGCCGCTCCACTCATCGCCAAGGTAGCCAAGGACATGGATATCCTCACCGTAGGTATCGTTACCATTCCGTTCCGTTGGGAAGGCCACAAGAAAATCGACCAGGCCTTGGACGGTGTGGAAGAAATCAGTAAGAATGTAGACGCCCTCTTGGTCATCAACAACGAAAAGCTGGGTGAAATCTATCCGGATTTGTCGGTCATCAGTGCTTTTGCCAAGGCTAACGATACCTTGTTGATTGCCGCCAAAAGTATTGCCGAAATCATCACCATGCGTGGTATCATCAACCTCGACTTCAACGATGTGAAGACCGTCTTGAAGGATGGTGGTGTAGCCATCATGAGTACCGGTTATGGCGAAGGTGAAAACCGTGTGACTACAGCCATCAACGAAGCTCAGCACTCTCCGTTGCTCAACAACAACAACATCTTCAAGTCGCAGAAGGTATTGCTCAACATCACTTATAGCAGTGAGCACGAACTGATGATGAACGAAATGGAAGAAGTGCGTGAGTTCATGAACAAGTTCAACAGCGACTTCGAAACCAAGTTCGGTATGGCTATCGATGACTCGTTGGGTTCACAAGTAAAGATTACCTTGTTGGCAACCGGCTTCGGCGTACAGGACATCCACATGAAAGAAATGGACGACCGTATGAAGAAGCGCACCATCGAAGAAGAACAACGCTTGGCCGAACTGGAAGAAAAAGAAGAAGAAAAGCGCATCCGTCGCGAGAAGTTCTACGACAAGGACAGCAGTTCGAAGATCCGTCGCAAGCCAAGACGCAACATCTACTTGTTCAATCCGGAAGATTTGGACAACGACAATATCATCAGCATGGTAGAAACCATTCCTACATTCCAGCGTTCTAAAGACATGTTGGACAGTCTTCAGACACGCATCTCTGCAGACAATGGTTTTGACCCTACCGACAATTCAACCAACGAAGAAGACAATGTTATTCACTTTTAAATACTGAAAGAATATGGAAATGTTTGACCGCATTAGCAACGATATCAAGGACGCCATGAAGGCGAAAGACAAAGTACGTTTGGAAACTCTCCGCAACATCAAGAAGGTATTCCTCGAAGCAAAGACAGCTCCGGGTGCCAACGACACGCTGACCGACGATGCTGCGATGAAAATCATGCAGAAGCTCGTGAAGCAAGGCAAGGACTCGGCTGCTCTCTATGCCGAACAGGGCCGTGCCGACTTGGCTGAAGCCGAACTCGCTCAGGTAGCCGTTATCGAGACTTACCTTCCGAAGCAGATGAGTGCCGAAGAACTGGAAGCAGCCTTGAAGGCCATCATCGCCGAAGTAGGTGCAGAAGGTCCGAAGGACATGGGCAAAGTAATGGGTACAGCTACCAAGAAGCTCGCAGGTTTGGCCGAAGGACGTGCCATCTCTGCCAAGGTGAAGGAACTTTTGGGATAATCCCCGAAATATAAACCAAAAACTCGATGAAATGGGCAAAAATCGTCCTTTCATCGAGTTTTTATATGAGTTCAAGGCATCTCTAAAAACCTTAAAAACCCATCGAATTTAATTTGCTTCAAAATATCTGTCACTCCTGCAACACTCTTTGATTCTCAGCGTCTTATGGGTGGCAAGAGCCTATTTCTCCTTACACCCTCCTGTCACCGAAGCATTGTCCTTCCTCATCCTACGGAATGTAGTTCCAACTTTTTCCACCTATTGGAACTTTTTGTCCCATTAAGTGGAACTTTTTGTTCCAGCTAATGGGAAAAATGGTTCCAGCTAATGGAACTGGCTCACACTAGCAGTCAACCTTTACTACAAAAGACACTATCGGAGTTCTTACAACAATACTACAACGGCTCCTTCTCCCGAATGGTGTGCGACTACATCCACGCCACGGGGATGAAGGAGGAAGAAGTGGAAGCTTTGTTGGAGGCGATGAGGGATATGACAAAATGTAACGAATGATTGTTTTTCTGCACAAAATATCGTAAGTTTGCAGATAAATCCAAAGCAGCCGATTATGAATACATACCGCAAACGAATTCCATATGGAATGATGAATTTCGTAGATGTCCGTAGGGATAATTGTTATTATATAGATAAAACCCGTTTTATCCCCGTGATAGAGCAGGCGAACAAATTCTTTTTCTATATTCGTCCGCGTAGGTTTGGCAAGAGCTTGACACTCTCGATGCTGAAACATTATTACGATGTGTTGGCAAAGGATATGTTTGACGAACTATATGGCGACTTGTATATCGGTCAGCATCCTACACCCGAGCGGAATAGCTATTTGATACTTTATTTGAATTTCTCGGTCGTTGATGCTAGCCTGAATAATTATCGGGATTCTTTGGATGCACATTGCAACACGGCATTTTGCCGTTTCTGTGATGTGTATGCAGATTATTTACCCCTAGGCTTGAAGGAGAAAATGAATGAGAAGGACGGGGCGGTTAAACAATTGGATTTCTTGTACCAAAGAGTAGCAGATGCCGGTCAGAAGATTTATCTTTTCATTGATGAATACGACCATTTCACCAACAAGATTCTTTCCGAGCCGGGTTGTCTGGATGACTATATGAAAGAAACGCACAGCACGGGTTATCTGCGTACATTTTTTGACACCATCAAGGGAGGCACCGATTCTTCCATCAAGCGTTGTTTCGTGACGGGTGTCAGTCCTGTGACGATGGATGACCTGACCAGCGGTTTCAATATCGGCACGAACTACTCCACTTCTCCGGAGTTCAACGAACTGACGGGTTTCTCGGAAAAGGATGTTAGGGAAATGCTGGACTATTACCGCACTACTTGTGAGTTTCATCATTCTACCGATGAATTGATTGAACGGATGAAGCCTTGGTATGACAACTATTGCTTTGCCATGCAGAGTTACGGCAAGACCACGATGTACAACTCGAACATGGTGCTCTACTTTGTGGATAATTACATCCGAAATGGAGGAGAGTTGCCTGATAGAATGATAGAAGACAACATCCGTGTGGATTACAACAAGCTGCGTATGCTCATCCGCAAGGACAAGGAGTTTGCTCACGATGCTTCGGTCATCCAGACGTTGGTTTCGCAAGGTTATGTGACGGGTGAGCTAAAGACCGGTTTCCCTGCCGAAAGGATAGCCGACCCGGACAATTTCATCAGCTTGCTTTATTACTTTGGAATGACAACGATTGATGGAGTGCATCGTGGCAAGACACGTTTCAAGATTCCGAATCAGGTGGTGCGTGAACAGTTGTTCAATTATCTGTTGGAAACATACGATGAGGTGGACTTGCGTTTTGACAGTATGGAAAAGGGGGATTTGAATGCAGATTTGGCATACGATGGCAAGTGGCGTGAATATTTCCAGTACATTGCCGATTGTTTGACTACATATGCTTCCCAGCGAGACCGCCTGAAGGGCGAATCCTTCGTTCATGGTTTCACTTTGGCAATGACGGCTCAGAACAAGTTCTATCGTCCTGAGTCGGAAAAAGATACGCAGGGTGGTTATGCCGACATCTTCATGCTTCCGATGATTGACATCTGGAAGGACATGCTCCATAGCTACATCATCGAGCTGAAATATGCCAAGAGTAAGGACAGTGACGAGGTGGTGGCCCGTCTTCGTGAAGAAGCTATAGCCCAGGCCAATCGCTATGCCGATACGGAAGTGGTGAAGCGCAATATCGGCATGACCACACTTCACAAAATTGTGGTGGTGTATCGGGGTATGGATATGGTGGTGTGCGAAGAGGTTTAGCTTTTTCTTAGAAATCTCCCTGGTGGAAGGACTGTAAGCACTTCCCCTAATTCCTTGGGGATTGGCAGAATATAGGATATTGAATTTTATGAAGAAACTAGTTTAGATTATTGATTTATATGGCATTGGTTTCCTGTTCGGAACAGATGACAATGAAGGCCTGAACTAACCCAATGAGAATCTTCACGTTCATAGCTGTTGTTTGTTGTATATTAGGCATGTCCAATTGTACATCCATGAATTCTTCCGACAATAGGAAGATGGAGGATTGTTTGTTTTTGGCCGATTCTTTCCGGAAGGTAGGAGTAAAGGATTCAGCCTTGTTTTATTTCAAGCAAGCGGAAAGTCTGTTGGCAGATACGGCTTCCGTTTCATCCCGTTATCATATCTGGAAGCGATGAAGAATATGACAAAACGCAACGAATGTTCCGTCCATCAGTCAAACAACTCCTTCAACACATCGAGAGATTTCAGCACCGGGAAGTCAGGTAAATGCAAACGGTAGTAATCGTTGATGACCGTCAAGCAACGGTTTCGCTCAGTGCGGCTCATGCCGAACAGGTGCATCGTCTCATAATTCATACGGAGCAACAAGCGGATACGGGCAGCCTCATCCGGTTTCAAGAATGTACCACTTTTGGGAAGCATGGGTGTAAAACAAGCATTGAGCATATCGAAATAGCAACCCGAGGTGTAATCATCCACATTGGGATACAATCCCAAAAAACGGGAAAGACGCATGAGGAATACCAGATGAAAATTGGCAAAGCTACGTCCTTCACACTCATCAAGCCAACGGATAGAATGTTGCAAGTAGATAAAAAGTGGTTCATTCGGAGCCTCCTCCTTCAATGCCCGATAAAGGAACTCAGCCAAAAACATAGCAATGGATGATTTATAAGGATGATAAGGCAAAGACCGGAACGGATACAAAGACTTCGCTTCGCGAATCCGATGAAGGTTACTCGTCGGACGTACATCAGCTTCAACCTCTACTAAAGCCAAAGGTTGGAACAGCACATTCTGTACCCCACTCTTTTTGGAGCGGGACACTTTGACCAGGAAAGAAGCCCGTCCCCCCTGCTCGGTATAGATATCCACGATGTTTGAAGTATCGTTGTACTTCAAGGTGTGAAGCACGATGCCTGATATTTTTTGGTACATTACCTTATATTATATAGCTTTATCCAAGCACAAAAATAGGGAAAAGGAAGGAAATTTCATCAAAACTTGCATTTTTTCTTCGGAATGTTTTGCAGTTTCAAAAAAACACTCTATTTTTGCACTCGCTTTCGGAAACGAAGACGCTCTTAAACAAGTTGGTGTGGTAGTTCAGCTGGTTAGAATACCTGCCTGTCACGCAGGGGGTCGCGGGTTCGAGTCCCGTCCATACCGCTTCAAGGTCCGTTCGTATATCGGTTAGTACTCAAGATTTTCATTCTTGCAAGGGGGGTTCGATTCCCCCACGGACTACTAATAAGAAAAATAATAAAAGAACAATTTAAAGATTAGTCGAGATGGCAAATCACAAATCATCAATCAAGAGAATTAGACAAGAAGAAAAGAGAAGACTTCACAACAGATACTACGCTAAGACTATGCGTAACGCTGTAAAGAAGCTCCGTAACACTAACGACAAGGCAGAAGCTGCTGCTATGTTCCCAAGTGTACAGAAGATGTTGGACAAGTTGGCTAAGCGCAACCTCATCCACAAGAACAAGGCTTCTAACTTGAAGTCAAAATTGGCTGCTCACATCAGCAAGCTCGCTTAAGTAATACACTTAAGTCAACGATAAAGAAGGCTGGACCTCCAAAAGGTTCAGCCTTTTGTCGTTTTATGACTACCTCCACCATTCTTTACATATTCAGGTTCGAGCAGAACATTTTCACTATTTTTACCATTAAAAACCCTCTTGTTAGCACTTTTTTTCGTATCTTTGAACACTAAATCAATCGAACGAAAAAAGATGACTCAAGAGGAAAAGATGAATGGCGGACAAGAATATTCCGCCAGTAACATTCAGGTATTAGAAGGATTGGAAGCAGTGCGCAAACGCCCTGCGATGTACATCGGAGACATCAGCGAAAAGGGTTTGCACCATTTGGTTTACGAAGTGGTGGACAACTCCATCGACGAAGCTTTGGCTGGCTACTGCGACCACATCGAAGTATTCATCAACGAAGACAATTCAATCACTGTACAAGATAATGGACGTGGTATCCCTGTAGACTTCCACGAAAAGGAACAAAAGTCTGCACTTGAAGTAGTTATGACTGTACTTCATGCCGGTGGTAAGTTCGACAAAGGTTCCTACAAGGTATCCGGTGGTCTCCACGGGGTCGGTGTATCGTGTGTTAACGCACTTTCTACCCACATGACGACCAATGTATTCCGCAACGGCAAGATTTATCAGCAAGAATATTCTTGTGGTAAGCCGCTATATTCGGTAAAGGAAATTGGCGAATGCGACCGTACCGGTACCCGTCAGACTTTTTGGCCGGACGGCAGCATCTTTACAGTAACCACTTATAAGTACGAAACGTTACAGAACCGCCTCCGTGAATTGGCTTACCTCAACAAGGGTATTACCATTTCATTGACCGACCTTCGCGACAAGGATGAAGAAGGCAATCCACGTACCGAAACGTTCCATTCGGAAGAAGGCGTGAAGGAATTCGTACGTTTCCTCAACAATCAGAACAGCAACACACCGCTCATCGACGATGTGATTTATTTGAATACAGAAAAGCAGGGTGTACCTATCGAAATTGCCATCATGTACAACACAGGCTATCGTGAAAACCTCTACTCGTATGTCAACAACATCAATACCATCGAAGGTGGTACACACGTGGTAGGTTTCCGTACTGCTTTGACTCGTGTATTGAAGAAATACGCCGAAGAAAACAATGCCAAGGCTATCGAAAAGGCTAAGATTGAGATTCAAGGGGAAGACTTCCGTGAAGGTCTCGTTACCGTAATCTCGGTAAAGGTAGCCGAACCTCAGTTTGAAGGACAAACCAAGACCAAGTTGGGTAACAGCGAAATCAGCGGTGCCGTAAACCAAGCCGTAGGTGAAGCATTGAGCAACTATTTGGAAGAACATCCAAAGGAAGCCAAGCAGATTGTAGACAAGGTTATCTTGGCTGCAACAGCTCGTATCGCAGCCCGCAAGGCACGCGAAACCGTTCAGCGCAAGAGTCCTATGGGCGGTGGCGGTATGCCGGGTAAATTGGCCGACTGTTCTAGCCGTGTACCGGAAGAATGCGAATTGTTCCTGGTCGAAGGGGACTCTGCAGGTGGTTCAGCCAAGCAAGGTCGTAGCCGTGCTACTCAGGCTATCCTTCCGTTGAGAGGTAAGATCCTGAATGTAGAAAAGGCGATGTGGCACAAAGCTTTCGAAAGTGACGAAGTGAACAACATCATCACTGCATTGGGTATCCGTTTCGGTGTAGACGGAGACGATGACAGCAAGAAAGCCAACATCGACAAGTTGCGTTACCACAAGGTGATCATCATGGCCGATGCCGACGTGGACGGTGCCCATATTGCTACATTGGTAATGACTTTGTTTTATCGCTATATGCCGGAAGTAATCCAAGCCGGACACCTCTATATCGCCAACCCTCCTCTCTACAAGTGTACGAAAGGAAAGGTAAGCGAGTATTGCTACAACGACGAAGAACGTTTGGCTTTCATCGAAAAGTATGCAGACGGTAACGAAGGTAGCATCCACACCCAGCGATACAAAGGTTTGGGTGAAATGAACCCGGAACAATTGTGGGAAACAACCATGAATCCGGAAACCCGTTACTTGAAGCAAGTACATATTGAAAATGCCGCTGAGACAGACTATATCTTCTCCATGTTGATGGGTGATGACGTAGCTCCACGACGCGAATTCATAGAGAAAAACGCAACGTATGCAAATATCGATGCGTAATTATTTCATAACTAAATTTTTAAATCCATCCTCACATCTTACACAGAGGTAGTCCCGAGCTTCCGAGTTCGGGACTTTTTTTATTCCTATAGCCTTTATATTTTCTACTTTATCAGACGACATTTTCTCACCACTCTTCATATCGTATTTTCCCGATGAATTGGGGGAAAATTGTCACTTAGCACACACAAGAAGAGCCTTACACGAACAATATGCCCTTATATTTTTTATCTAAAAATTCTGATATTCGACAATAAAGTCCTATTTTTGAAAATAATTGAATATTAATATAGATAACAGAACTATGAAACTCACTTTTCGAATAGAGTACCGTACAGCATGGGGCGAGTCTATCGGCGTCATGCTTAAAGGACAAGAGAATAGCCCAATTATGTTGGGCACGAGTGACGGAATCATGTGGGAAGGTAGCGCCGAAATGCTAGATGCTCCCGCCGGTGTTCCCCTAACCTACCGATATGGTGTATTTTTGGACGGCCAATGTAGCCGTCGCGAAAGCGGAACAATGGCACACATCTTCTGTCCTAGCAAAAAACGCAACAGTCATTACATCTTGAACGACAGTTGGAAGGACCTTCCATCTGCCTCACACTTGTATAGCGCTGCATTCAGTGGTAATTATTCATTGGACAAGACACCAAAAGACCAATGTACAGGCGAAGGCGACATCGTCTTCCGTGCCCTTTGTCCGTGCTTACACCACCGCAAACAAGTGTTGGGTATTTGTGGACGGGAAGAAAAATTGGGCTACTGGAATCCGGACCGCGTCATCTGCATGGAGGAAATCCAAGCCAATGAATGGGTTGTGACCTTATCTGCCAAAGACCTGAAATTCCCATTGGAATACAAGTTTGTAGCTGTCCATACAGAAACCGGCAAGGTAGAAGAATGGGAAATGGGTGCTAACCGCCAATTGTATATCAACGACTTGCGCAAAGGCGAAATCTTCTTGACACAAGAAATGGAAGTGCAGTTCGAATCCATGTCACGCAAGGTGGCAGGTACTGCTATTCCAGTCTTCTCGCTCCGCAGCGAAGGCAGCTTTGGTGTTGGCGATTTCGGCGATTTGAAGAAGCTTATCGACTGGGCAGAAAAGACACATCAACAAGCTGTTCAGATTCTTCCAATTAATGACACGACTATCACCAATACTTGGATAGACTCTTACCCTTACAACAGCATCTCTATCTACGCTTTCCACCCGATGTACATCGACGTACGTCAGTTGGGTAAGATGAAGGACAAGGAAGCAGCCGCTGCTTTCGAAGAAAAACGTCTGGAACTGAACGCTTTGGCACAGATTGATTATGAAGCGGTCAACAATACCAAGCGTGAATACATCCGTTTGATGTTCCAACAAACAGGTAAGAAAGTATTGGCTTCGGCTGATTTCAAGCAATTCTTCAAGGAAAACGAGCACTGGTTACTCCCATATGCAGCGTTCTCATACTTGAGAGATCAATATGGCACACCGGATTTCAGCCAATGGCCGGAACATCAGACTTACGACGCCAAGGCTATCGCAGCCATGTGCGATCCTAAGAGCGAATGTTACGAAGCTATCGCCTATTATTATTACATTCAGTACAACTTGCACATCCAGTTGTTGGATGCCGGCAACTATGCCCGTCAGAAAGGTATCATCTTCAAGGGGGATATTCCAATCGGCATCAGCCGCAACAGCGTAGAAGCATGGATTGAACCGTATTATTTCAACATGAACGGTCAAGCGGGTGCACCACCTGATGCATTCTCTACCAAAGGACAAAACTGGGGCTTCCCTACTTACAATTGGGACGTCATGGAACAAGACAACTATTTGTGGTGGCAAAAACGCTTCCGCAAAATGGCCGAATACTTTACTGCTTACCGTATCGACCATATTCTTGGTTTCTTCCGTATTTGGGAAATTCCTTCTCATTCCGTTCATGGCTTGCTCGGTCAGTTCGTTCCTGCATTGCCTATGGGTGAAGAAGAAATTCAAAGTTTCGGTTTGCATTTCCAGAAGGACTTCATGACCCGTCCGTTCATCAACGATGACATTCTGAACCGTGTATTCGGTGAAAAAGCGGATTTCGTGAAAGAAACATTCTTGCAGAACAGCCACGACGACATTTGGGAAATGCGTCCGGAATACGATACCCAACGCAAGGTAGAAGCTTGGTTTGCCGGCAAGAAAGACGAAGAAAGCGTGAATATGCGTGAAGGTATCTATGCGTTGATCAGCAATGTATTGTTTGTGCCAGACCGTAAGAACCCGTCAACTTATCACCCACGTATCACCGTTCAGAATGACTTCATCTTTGAACGCTTGAGTGACAATGAAAAAGACGCATTCAACCGCTTGTACAACCATTATTACTACCAGCGCCACAACCAGTTCTGGTATCACGAAGCCATGAAGAAGTTGCCGATGTTGACTCAATGTACTTCCATGTTGGTTTGCGGTGAAGACTTGGGTATGGTACCTGATTGTGTGCCTTGGGTAATGGAACAGCTGCAGATTTTGAGTTTGGAAATCCAACGCATGCCAAAGAACCCACAACACGAATTCGGTCATTTGTGGGAATATCCATTGCGCTCAGTATGTACTATTTCTACCCACGACATGGCAACTCTCCGTGGTTGGTGGGAAGAAGACCCTGCCTTGACTGCCCGTTACTACAACCAAGTATTGGGCCAATGGGGTGAAGTACCTGTAACAGCTCCAGGTTGGGCATGTGAAGAGATTGTCCGTCAGCACTTGCAATGCCCGTCCCTGCTTTGCATTCTTGCATTCCAAGACTGGTTGTCGATGGACGAAGATCTCCGTTATCCGGATGCAAATGCCGAGCGTATCAATGTACCGGCCAATCCACGCCATTATTGGCGTTATCGCATGCATCTCACATTGGAAGACTTGATGAAAAACAAGGCTTTCAATAAGAAGATGACCGAAATGATTGACGAAGCTGGAAGATATTAATCCTATTCACCACAAAGTACACAGAGTCACACGGAGTAAAATAACTCAGTGAAACTCTGTGTGACTCTGTGGTAAGAATTACAAACCAATAATACCATGAATAAAATACCCGATTTAAGTTTTTGGAAGCTGTGGAACATCAGCTTCGGATTCTTTGGCGTACAGATTGCTTATGCACTGCAAAGCGCCAACATTAGCCGTATCTTCTCCACACTTGGAGCCGATCCGCACGATTTGAGTTATTTCTGGATTCTACCTCCATTGGCAGGTATCATTGTCCAACCGATTATCGGTGCCATGAGTGACCGTACCTGGACACGATTCGGTCGCCGCATACCTTATCTATTTGTAGGAGCCTTGTTTGCCGTAGCCGTGATGTGCTTACTCCCGAATGCCGGTAGTTTCGGCATGTCTGTTGGAGCAGCCATGATTTTCGGTTTGATTTCGTTGATGTTCCTGGATACTTCCATTAACATGGCGATGCAACCATTCAAGATGATGGTTGGCGATATGGTAAATGAAAAGCAGAAAGGCTTGGCATATTCCATTCAAAGTTTCTTGTGTAATGCCGGCAGCTTGGCAGGATATTTGTTCCCGTTCATCTTTGCCGCTATTGGTATCAGCAACATTGCTCCTAAGGGCGTAATTCCTGATTCAGTGATTTATTCATTCTATATCGGTGCTATCATTCTGATTCTTTGTGTGATTTACACGTCTGCCAAAGTTAAAGAATATCCACCAAAGTTGTATGCAGAATACCATGGCATCAAGGAAGACAAGAAAGAAGAAAAGACCAATATGCTCCAATTGCTCATCAAGGCTCCGAAAGCTTTCTGGACTGTAGGATTGGTACAATTCTTCTGTTGGGCTGCCTTTATGTTCATGTGGACTTATACTAATGGTACTGTAGCCGCCAACGTATTTGATGCCCCTTCTACACTGAACGCAGCCGGTGCAACCGTGATTGATACCGCTTCCAGCCAATACCAGACTGCAGGCGACTGGGTAGGTATCTTATTTGCCGTACAAGCAGTAGGTTCTGTCATTTGGGCAACCATTATCCCTCAGTTCAAGAGTTTGAAAGTAGCTTATGTAGTAAGCTTGCTATTGGGTGCAGCAGGCTTCATTTCTATCCTCTTCATCCAAGATCAATATGCATTGTTTGCATCCTTCCTTTTGATAGGTTGCGCATGGGCAGCTATGTTGGCATTGCCGTTCACCATCTTGACCAATGCGCTTAGCGGCAGTCACATGGGTACTTACCTTGGCTTATTCAACGGAACGATTTGTGTTCCGCAGATTGTTGCTGCTTCTTTAGGTGGGCTGATTCTGAAGATGTTTACAACAGAAGGAAGTATCGCTCCAGAAGTAAACATGCTGGTTCTTGCTGGTGTATTCTTGATTATTGGCGCTTGTTGCGTAAGTGTAATCAAGCTTAAGAAATAATTATAAATAAAAAGAAAGCGGATATGTATTGATATATCCGCTTTCTTTTTATTTATAAGTTCATTACCTCCTGTTCAAAGTTATCTTTATCTCCTTTCGCCGATTTCTTCATGCGACTTCGATAATTGTAAACGGTAGCCAATGAATAGCCCAGGAAATGGGCAATTGCATTACTGTCAGTAATGCCTAAACGAATCAGCGCAAAAATACGCAATTCCGTAGTCAACAATTCATTAGACTTCGGATGAATCCGCCCCTCCTCTACCAACAACTCGTTGAACGACACGATAAAGTTAGGAAATAATTCCAAAAACGATCTATCGAAATTATGATAGAAATCCTTCCGTTCATCTTTGATAAACTGTTCCGATTTAATAGCCTTGAACAAATCGTCTATACGAGAAGCCATAGCCAACTTTGCCAACGAACGACGATAAGACTCCAATTTATCCAAATAGGCCACACACTGATCCAGATAATGAGCAATATAAGCCTCTTTCACCTTTCCCGTTTGTGCCAATTCCCGATTAACCAAACGAAGTTGTTCGTTAGCGGCACTTAGATTATGACGCATCAACGACAATTTTTTGTTCCAACGATACAACCAACAAACGCCAATAATCAATGCCAAAGAAAGGAAACTAACAAAGAAAAGCAAAGCATACCGAATACTCCTTCCCCGTTCTTCTTTCAGTTTATAAGCCTTGTCTACAATAGGAAAAAACTCAGTCACTTCACTAAATCGTAAACGGGCATTACAAGCCACTGCATCATCCATTGAACATGTCAGATATTTGTAAGCACGGTCTACATCCCCTTTATCATAAAGCAAATAAGCTAATTTCTGTAAAGAAGCATATTCACGAGTCCCAAATTTCAGGTCAGCAATAGCAGTCAAGGCCAAGCGATAAATCTGATTATCCACATCTCCCTTCATCCCATATGCTTCCGCCAATGTATAATTAATGAAAGCCTGCTGTCGTAAGTCGGGATTATTCTCTGATAAATGATGCAGTAAAGCCAGCGCCTCATCAAGTTCTCCTTCCACCATTTGTTTTTCTGCAGCAACAATGTCATGATCAATCCCGGGAGAAGTGGTCAACATGATAGAATCGCGATAGATATGCGCTTTATCTTGATACATTTCTTCCAAATCCTTGTTTACCAAATAATCGGCAAACCAACCATAGTTAGCTCGCATGGTTCGATAATAATAACCCAATAATTCCGGAGACAAAGTCGAAGGTTGCACTTCTGACAACAATTGTTCTGCCCATGAATACATGCCCATCACCCCCATAACCTCTGCCCGGTTGATGATCAATTCCTGTTCCAACAAAGGATCATGAAACGAGGGCAACAATTCTTCTTTTCTTTCTACATACGCCAATGCAGAATCAGCTTGATAATGCAAATAACCAGTAAAAAGTTTATCGCACAATTCATATTTCTGACGATTGTTCTTCGCATTCTTCAAACGAATCCGAAGTTCAGACAACTCCTTTTCTTTTGGTTGTGTATAGACATCCTTTTGATTGATGACTCCATCCAATTCTTTCAATAAAAGTTCTATGTCACGTTGTTCCGCGAACAACAAGCTTGGACATAAAAAACAAATGAACAAAATATTCAATATTCTAGTTTTCATAGGATAAGGATTGGTTTCTGCAAATATAAGAAAGTTATGAAAAACAAGAAAATAAAGCTATATATTTTTAGTTATCATTTATATTTCCTTGTCTATATTTAGATATTATCATCTTATTTATCAGCTACTTATATTTATAAAATATTTATATTTTCATTCTATCCGAGAAAACGAATATTTTATCCTCCTAATTTTGCGACATTAGGATATACGTATTTAATTATCAAACTCTCATATCATGAAAAAAGTAATTTTCTTTATGGCACTATTTGCATTTCTAGGATTGCATGCTGCAAAAGCAACCGTCGTCAAGAAGGTAGCGCCTACTTTTTGGTGGGCAGGAATGAAGAACCCTGAACTCCAGATTCTATTGTATGGAGACAACATTGCCTCCAACGAAGTAAGTATTTCCGCACAAGGAGTAGAACTTCGAGATGTAGTGAAACAGGATAATCCCAATTATCTTATCTTATATGTAGACCTTTCGGAAGCTGCACCACAAACATTCAACATTGCTTTAAAGAAAGGGAAGAAAATAACCAACGTACCTTATGAATTAAAACAACGTCGTCAAGGTTCATCGGAAGTCAAAGGTTTTGATGCCAGCGATGTACTTTACCTTATTATGCCTGACCGTTTTGCCAATGGCAATCCGGACAATGACATTGTACCGAGCATGTTGGAAAACAAGGTAGACCGCAAGGAACAATATGGTCGCCATGGTGGTGACTTGAAGGGTATCGAAGATCATTTGGATTATTTGGAAGACTTGGGTGTAACAGCCATCTGGTTGAATCCGACTCAAGAAAACGACATGCCGGAAGGTTCATACCATGGTTATGCCATCACCGATTACTTCCAAGTAGACCGCCGCTATGGTACCAACGAAGATTTTCTCCGTATGGTCAATAAGGCTCATGAAAAGGGACTGAAAGTAGTTATGGACATGATTTTCAACCACTGCGGCAGCCACAACTTCTTGTTCAGCGACAAGCCGTCCAAGGATTGGTTCAACTTCAAATCGGAATATGTCGGTACTTCTTATAAGACAGCCAGCGTACAAGACGTTCATGCATCCGAATACGAATATAAGATTGCAGTAGACGGTTGGTTTACCCAAGCCATGCCTGACTTGAACCAACGCAACCGCCATGTAGCCCGCTTCTTGATTCAGAGCAGTATCTGGTGGATTGAATATGCGGGTATCAATGGTATCCGTCAGGATACTCACCCGTATGCCGACTATGACTTCATGTCCCGTTGGTGCAAGGAAGTGAATGATGAATACCCATACTTCAATATTGTGGGTGAGACTTGGTTAAACAGCAATGTTTTGGTTTCATTCTGGCAAAAGGACAGCAAGTTGGCTGCTCCACGTAATTCCAACTTGAAGACAGTTATGGACTTCCCATTAATGGAGCACATGAACAAGGCATTCGATGAAGAAACAACAGATTGGTCGGGTGGTCTTTATCGTTTGTACGATTATCTCACCCAAGACTTGGTCTATGCTGACCCGATGAACCTGTTGACTTTCCTCGACAACCATGATACTTCCCGTTTCACAACCAACGATGAAAAGGCGCAAAATCTCACTCGCTTCAAGCAAGCCGTTACTTTCTTGTTGACAACCAGAGGTATTCCTCAAATCTATTATGGCACCGAAATTTTGATGACTGGCGACAAGGGTGAAGGTGATGGAATGCTCCGTAAGGACTTCCCAGGCGGTTGGCCAGGCGACACACGTAACTGCTTCGAAGCAACCGGACGTACTGCCCAAGAACAAGAAGCTTTCGAATTCATCAAGAAGATGCTGAATTGGCGTAAAGGCAATGAAGTCATCGGTAAGGGAACATTGAAACACTTCTCTATCAATCAGGGTGTTTATGTCTACGAACGTAAATATAATGGAAAGTCTGTAGTGGTCATCATGAATGGTAACGATAGAGAACAAACCATCGGTTTGGCCCCATATGCTGAAGTTCTTCCAAAGGCTCAAACCAAGGATATGCTTACCGGAAAAACGATTACCCTCGGTAAGGAATTAACTTTAGGCAAGCGTGAAATGTTTGTTCTTGAATTCTAGAATATTTCATTCCATTTATATTTTCTATGATTATCGAATAAACAGACAACACTGATTTACAACAACATAGCTGTTTTAATGGACTCTTTGGGATTTATATTTTCATTCTTATAGAAACGTTAAATTCCAATAGCCATTAAATTTGTAAAATCAGACGTATTACCGTTTCTATAGTTAACTAAAAACAATTTAATACCAGAATTTAAATGAATATTAAAAGAAACTTTACTTTGATTGCATTGTCACTTTGTACATTGATTGCCAATGCTCAGCAAAAGCTTACTTCACCTGACGGTCAGTTCGAGATGAACTTTACCCTCGATGCCAAGGGTGCTCCTGTATACGATTTATCTTATAAGAACCAACAGGTTATCAAGCCTAGCAAATTAGGTTTGGAACTCAAAAAAGAAGATGCTAACAAAAAGACAGACTTTGAATGGACAGAAAAGAATGTCAATCAAGCAGAGTTGGACGCCAAGGCTGACCTTTATAATGGTTTTGTTTTGAAGGATGCCAAGACTTCCGCTTTCGACGAAACATGGACACCGGTTTGGGGAGAAGAAAAGGAAATCCGCAACCAGTACAACGAGTTGGCAGTTACACTCGAACAACCCAAGAACAATCGATATATCATCATACGTTTCCGTCTTTTCAACGATGGTCTCGGATTCCGCTATGAGTTTCCTCAACAGCCGAACCTGAACTACTTTGTCATCAAGGAAGAACGCAGCCAGTTTGCCATGACAGGTGACCACAAAGCGTTCTGGCTTCCGGGTGACTATGACACACAAGAATACGACTATACAGAATCGCGTTTGTCTGAAATTCGTGGTTTGATGAAGAAGGCCATTACTCCGAACTCATCTCAAACTCCGTTCTCACCGACAGGTGTTCAGACATCGTTGCTGATGAAGACCGACAATGGTTTGTACATCAACTTGCACGAAGCGGCTTTGATTGACTATTCTTGTATGCACCTCAACTTGGACGACAAGAACATGGTATTCGAAAGCTGGTTGACTCCGGATGCCAAGGGTGACAAGGGTTATATGCAGACTCCATGCCATACTCCATGGCGTACCATCATTGTAACAGACGATGCCCGTGACATGTTGGCTTCACGCATGACCTTGAACTTGAACGAACCATGTAAGATTGAAGATACTTCCTGGATTAAGCCAGTGAAATACGTCGGTGTTTGGTGGGATATGATTACAGGCAAAGGTTCATGGGCATATACCGACGAAGTACCTAGCGTGAAACTCGGTGAACTCGACTATTCCAAGACAAAGCCAAACGGCAAGCACTCTGCCAATACTGCCAATGTGAAGCGTTACATCGACTTCGCAGCAGAACATGGTTTCGACCAAGTATTGGTAGAAGGTTGGAACGAAGGTTGGGAAGACTGGTTCGGCAAGAGCAAGGACTACGTATTCGACTTCGTGACTCCATATCCAGACTTTGACGTGAAGGAATTGAATGCATATGCTGCATCAAAGGGTGTAAAGCTGATGATGCACCACGAAACATCTTCATCGGTACGTAACTATGAACGTCACATGGACAAGGCTTATCAGTTCATGGTAGACAATGGATACAACTCAGTGAAGAGCGGTTATGTGGGTGACATGATTCCACGTGGCGAACACCACTATGGCCAATGGTTGAACAACCATTACCTCCATGCAGTAAAGAAAGCAGCTGACTATAAGATTATGGTCAATGCCCACGAAGCGGTTCGTCCGACCGGTATCTGCCGTACTTACCCGAACTTGATTGGTAACGAATCGGCTCGCGGTACTGAATATGAATCTTTCGGTGGTAACAATGTAAACCACACCACTATCCTCCCATTCACTCGTTTGATGGGTGGTCCAATGGACTATACACCGGGTATCTTCGAAACTGATTGTAGCAAGATGAGCCCGACCAACACATCCAGAGTCCGTTCGACTTTGGTACGCCAATTGGCACTTTATGTGACCATGTACAGCCCGTTACAAATGGCAGCCGACATCCCAGAAAACTATGAACGTTTCATGGATGCCTTCCAGTTCATCAAGGATGTAGCTATCGATTGGGATGAAACCAAGTATCTGGAAGCTGAGCCAGGTGACTACATCACCATCGCTCGCCGTGCCAAAGGAACCAACGACTGGTATGTAGGTTGTACTGCTGACGAAAACGGTCACGCCACTAAGTTGGCATTCGACTTCCTTGAACCAGGAAAGAAATACATCGCAACCATCTATGCAGATGCCAAGGATGCAAGTTGGGACAAGAACCCGCAAGCATATACCATCAAGAAAGGTATCCTGACCAGCAAGAGCAAGTTGAACTTGCAAGCAGCTAGTGGAGGTGGTTTTGCTATCAGCATCAAAGAGGTAAAAGATAATAAAGAAACCAAGGGGTTAAAAAGATTGTAATAAAAGGTTTGTAAAAGATTAGGTTAGAAGATTAGGTTTAAACAAAGGTTTTCAATAGGTATTTATTATGCTAGTGGTAACTAGTGATAGTCACCACTAGCCCTTTTTAGACAAATTACTATAAAAATTATATTATCATTAAAAATTAAGCGACATGAGAAAACACTTTATGTTTAAAGTCCTTTTAACCCTAGTGGTTGGACTGTTCTTGTCCGTCGGAGCGTTTGCCCAGCAAATAGCCGTTAAAGGTATTGTAAAAGATACCACGGGCGAACCAGTGATCGGTGCGAACGTATTGGTAAAGGGTACTACCAATGGTACCATTACCGACTTCGACGGTAATTTCCAATTGATGGCCAATCAAGGCGACATCATCGTTATTTCATTTATCGGCTATACTGCTCAGGAACTTCCTGCTACCAGCGAGCTGATGAACGTAGTTTTGAAAGACGACTCTGAAATGTTGAGCGAAGTCGTTGTTATCGGTTACGGTGTAGCCAAGAAGAACGACTTGACCGGTTCGGTAACTGCCGTGAAACCGGACGAAATGAACAAGGGTTTGGTAACCAACGCACAGGACATGATGCAAGGTAAGATTGCCGGTGTGAACGTTACTTCTGCCAGCGGTACTCCAGGTGCAGGTGCAACCATCCGTATCCGTGGGGGCTCTTCTTTGAACGCTTCCAACGATCCGTTGATCGTTATTGACGGTTTGGCAATGGATAACAATGGTGTGAAAGGTTTGTCTAACCCATTGTCTATGGTCAACCCTTCTGACATCGAAAGCTTTACTGTATTGAAGGATGCTTCGGCTACAGCTATCTACGGTTCTCGTGGTTCAAATGGTGTCATCATCATCACTACTAAGAAAGGTAGAACAGGTTCTAAGCCTTCTGTTTCTTACAACGGTAACGTTTCTGTCAGCATGAAGAAGAAGACTATCGAAGTAATGGACGGCGACCAATACCGCTCATTCATCGGTAACATGTATGGTACTGACAGCCCTGCATACGCAGCTTTGGGTACAGCTAATACTGACTGGCAAAGCGAAATCTACCGCGCTGCTATCAGCACTGACCACAACGTCACTCTTTCTGGCGGTTTGAAGAACATGCCTTATCGTGTATCTATCGGTTATACCAACCAACAAGGTATTTTGAAGACTTCTGACTTCCAACGTTACACAGCCAGTGTAAACCTCTCTCCTAGCTTCTTTGAAGACCATTTGAAGGTGAACTTGAATGCCAAAGGTATGATTGCCAAGACTGGTTATGCCAATACAGATGCAGTCAATGCTGCTGTTTGGATGGACCCGACTCAGAGCGTAAGAGACAGCCGCGAACAGTTCAAGAACTTCGGTGGTTACTTCCAATGGTTGGGTAGCGGTGCCGCTTTGAACGACCCGACTTGGGACAAGACTTACAATTCATTGGCAACCAAGAACCCAGTAGCTTTGCTCGAACAACAAGACAAGAATGCCGATTCCAAGACATTCATCGGTAATGCCGAATTCGACTATAAGGTACATGGATTCGAAGATCTCCGCTTGCACATGAACTTGGGTGGTGACTTCTCTAAGGGTGAAGAAACAACTGTTATCACTCCGCAATCTTCTACCAACGCATACTATGGTTGGGACGGTTGGGACAAGAGCGAAAAGTACAACCTCATGTTCAATGCTTACGCTCAGTACATGAAGGATTTCAACGATGCTCACCACTTCGACATCATGGGTGGTTACGAATGGCAACACTTCCACCAAGAAGGTAGCTACGACGGTTATGGTTTGTATCCTAGCACCAATACAGAAAAGCCAGGTCAGCAAACAGAACATAAGTTGACAGAATGGAAGACTGAAAACTATTTGGTATCATTCTTCGGTCGTGCTAACTACTCATTGCTTGACCGCTATTTGTTGACTGCTACCGTTCGTTACGACGGTTCTTCACGTTTCAAGGATCATTGGGCATTGTTCCCATCATTCGCATTCGGTTGGAAGATCAAGGAAGAAGCTTTCTTGAAGGATGTAGAAGAACTTTCAGACTTGAAGCTCCGTTTGGGTTATGGTCAGACTGGTCAGCAAGAAGGTATCGGTAACTACAATTACTTCGCTTCTTACAATGTAAACCAGACTCCTGACAGTTTCTATCCTATCATTGGCAACGGTCAGTTAAACCGTCCGGATGCTTACAACTCAGACTTGACTTGGGAAACAACTACTACTTATAACGTAGGTTTGGACTTCGGTTTCGTAAACAACCGCATCACAGGTAGCTTGGACTACTACTTCCGCGAAACAACCGACTTGTTGAACACTGTTTATGTACCTGCAGGTGCTAACTTCCGTAACCAGGTTACTTCAAACATCGGTTCATTGGAAAATACTGGTTTCGAAGCATCATTGAACGTGAAGCCTATCGTTTCTGACGATTGGTATTGGGATTTGGGCTTCAACTTGACTTACAACAAGAACGAAATCACTGAATTGATCGGTGAAGAAGGTTACTACGTAGCAACTGGTGGTATTTCATCAGGTACAGGTAACACTTGTCAGGCTCACGCTGTAGGTCATCCGGCTAGCTCATTCTATGTATTCCAACAGGTATATGACAAGAATGGTTTGCCACTCGAAGGCCAATATGTAGACCGTAATGCTGATGGCGTCATCAACCAGGACGACAAGTATTTCTACAAGAGCCCGAACGCTCCTTGGACAGCCGGCTTCACTTCTAAGTTGCAGTACAAGGATTGGGACTTCAGCTTCTCACTCCGTGCAAGCTTCGACAACTACGTATTCAACGACTTGGAAGCAGGTACAAGCTGTGTAAGTTCATCACAAATTTGGGCACCATCTGAATACCTTTCTAACCGTCCTTTGAACGTGTTGGAAAAGAATTGGCAGACATACGACAACGTATTGTCAGACTACTTCGTACAGAACGCATCGTTCTTGAAGTGTGACAATATCACTTTGGGTTATACATTCGACCAATTGTTCGGTGCTAAGATTGGCGGCCGTGTTTATGCAACTGCATCTAATGTATTTACTATTACCAACTACAAGGGTATCGACCCGGAAGTGAGCGGTGGTATCGACAACAGCCTTTACCCACGTCCGTTCTCTGCATTGGTAGGACTTAGCCTTAATTTCTAATCATCTAAATGAATAAATATATGAACTTCAAATATATCAAGAATATACTTCCGGTTGCGGCACTTGGCTTGTCGCTCGGATTGGGTTCGTGCGTCAACGATTTGGATGTAACTCCAATCGACCCAAGTACGAACATGACGGCTGACTATGATGCCTTGTTCAACAAGTGCTATGCCAACATGGCATTGGCTGGTAACGGTGGTGCAAACGGTGACTGCGACATCGACGGTCTCGATGGCGGTACTACCGGTTTCGTTCGTCAGATGTTCAATGCCAACGAACTCCCGACAGATGAAGCCATCTGTTGCTGGGGTGACGAAGGTATCCCTGCATTCAACTACAACCAATGGGGCGCTAGCCACCCGATGTTGAAGGGTTTCTATTACCGTCTTTATTTCGGTGTGACTATGTGTAACTTCTACTTGACAGAAGCTGCTGACTATGATGCAACCATGACTGCAGAAGTACGCTTCCTCCGTGCATTGTATTACTATCACTTGATGGACTGCTTCGGCAACATTCCTTTCTTGACAGAAGTTGCTTCTGAACCGGCTCCACAAGCTAGCCGTGCAGAAGTTTACAACTTCATCGAAACAGAATTGTTGGAAATCGAAGGTCAGATGGCTGCTCCATTGACTAATACTTACGGTCGTGCCGACCAAGCTGCTGCTTGGATGTTGTTGGCTCGTTTGTACTTGAATGCTGAAGTGTATACAGGTAATGCACAATGGGCTAAGGCTTCTGAATACGCACAGAAGATCATGAACTCTGGCTATAAGTTGCACACTACTCCGAAGGGAGACTGGAGCGCATACCAGATGCTTTTCATGGGCGACAATGGTGAAAACGGTGCTCAATGCGAAGCTATCCTTCCATTGTTGCAAGATGGTTTGACTACTACCAGCTGGGGTACTTCACTCTTCTTGATGGCTTCTACTTTCAAGGCAGACATGACTATGGTAGGTTCTGCTACTAACGGTACTACCGAATTGTGGGCTGGTAACCGTGCTCGTCCGGATTTCGTTGCCAAGTTCTTCCCGACAAGCGAAGCTCCTGCTGTAACTGCTGCCGAAATGGTTGCTGCTGCTGGTGATGATCGCGCTTTGTTGTGGGGTAAGGATCGCACATTGAATATTGAAGACGTTGCTGACTTTGCAACCGGTTATTCTGTTGCCAAGTTTACTAACTTCTATACTTCAGGTACAGCCAAGCATTCACAGTTCCCTGATACCGACTTCTTCTTGATGCGTGCAGCCGAAGCTTGGTTGACATACGCTGAAGCAGAAACACGTATGGGCAATGCCGACAAGGCCAAGACCGCTATCGATGCTATCCGTACACGTGCCAATGCATCTTTGCAACCATCTTACTCGCTCGACTTCATCCTCGACGAATGGAGCCGCGAATTCTACTTCGAAGGTCGTCGTCGTATCGACTTGATCCGTCACGGCAAGTTCAGCGGCAACAGCTACGTATGGCAATGGAAGGGTGGTGCTTACAGCGGTACTACTTTCAGCTCTAACTTGAATATCTTTGCTATTCCAGATACAGACTTGAATGCAAATCCGAACCTTGTTCAAAACCCAGGTTATTAATTCGTAAAACGAAAAGACAATGAAAAAATCAATTATATTCGCTTCATTATTGGCAGGCGTCTTGATGTTCTCAAGTTGCGACAGCGACAGAGACGACAACCCTGTATTGAATGAACCAACTGCATTTACATTGAATGTTCCGGCTTACGTAAACACCGTTTACGACTTGGAAAACTCCAAGACTCTGGAACTGACTTGCTCTCAACCGAACTATGGTTATGCAGCAGCCACTACTTATACTGTAGAAGTTTCGACTAGCCAGGATTTCTCAGCTTTCGAAACATTGGCTTCTACTTATACTACAGCCAAGATGAATGTAGCAGCTGACGAAATCGCTGTAGCAGCTACTACATTGAAGGTAGCAGAAGGTGCTGTCGATGCTGATTTCCCGATGGAAACAGCTTTGTACTTCCGCTTGAAGGCTTCTTTGGGTAATGACCAATTCGGCAACGAACTAGGTGCTATCTACTCAAATGTGATTTCTTTGCCGAACGTGAAGCTTCACTTCGCTTTGCCACCGGTATTGGTTCCTGAAAATCTCTACATCATCGGTAACCACAACGGTTGGGATTGGACCAAGTGCTTGCCTATGACTCTCGTTTGGGGTACAGACAATGTATTCTGGCGCATGACTTACTTGGACGGTGGCTGGAAGTTCAACTCTGCCCTTTCTTGGGACGGTGGTGAAGTAGGCTACGACGGCGCTAAGGAAATCGTGGACAATGCAGGTGCCAACATTTCTCGTAGCGACGATGGCAACATCGTAGCAGGTAACCCGGGATGGTACTTGGTAGTAATTACTGCTAACGTAGTAGGCCGCGACGTACAATACGCTGTAAGCATCAACAAGCCTGAAGTTTGGATGATTGGTGACGTTACCGGTATCTCTTGGACACCGCGTACAGAAGGCTGGCAATTGGAAGTTCCTGCAACTGCAGATGGTGAATTCGTATCACCGGCATTCGCTGCTCCTGCTACTGCTGAAAATGGTGTACGTGTATACTGTCCGATTGAAGGCCACGATCCATGGCACTCAGAATTCATGGTATTCAGCGAAAAGATTGTTTACCGTGCAACAGGTGGTGACCAGGAACGTGTAACTGCTCCGGCAGGTCAGAAGCTCTACTTGAACTTCTCTAACGATACAGGTAGAATCGAATAAAAGCATCAAACCTTTAAAACGAAACAATTATGAAGAAATACTTAGTATATTCATTGTTTGGAGCCGCTGCCTTGTCAATGGCTTCTTGCGACGAAGACTTCAACGATGTGGCTGCTCCACAAGAGTGGGCACAGGAAGAAGCGATTACATTGCCAGGACTGTCTATCAGTCCTGTGGCAACCGTCGACTTAGCTAATGCCGGCGACTCTGTAGCAATCTTTAATCCATCAGTTAGCGGAACATTGCCTGAAGGTGCAACCGTAGCCAACTACCGTGTAGACTTGGCTGCTGAAAATGGCACTTCTACATTGAGCGCTTCCACTACAGGTAAGGTAGCAACAGCTGATTTGCAAGCAGCTATCGAAAAGGCTTATGGCAAGCGTCCGGAAGCACGTGAATTTGCAGCTACAGTTTATGCGAACATCATGACCAATGGACAAGCTTCATTGATTAAGTCTGAAACAACTGTAACAGCGATTCCACAAGCTCCGCAGATTTCAAAGAACTATTACCTCATCGGTGCTCCTAACAATTGGGACATCTTGGGTACAACCTTGGAGTTCAACCATAGTGGAAAGGATGTTTATGAAGATCCAATCTTCAGTATCGTATTCCCAGTATCAGATGGTGAATGTTGGTTTGCGGTGACAGACTCTATCAGTATAAACCAAAACTTGGCAGACGGCAGTTGGTCACAAGTATTCGGTTGTGCAGAAGGTAATGGTGCCAATGGAGAAGAAGGTAGCTTGAAGCGTCGTGCCGACTTGACAGACGATGGTTCATTCAAGGTAGTAGTAGATGGTGATGCTAAGTTCATCAAAATGACCCTCAACATGATGGAATATACCTATAAGATTGAAAAGCTCAACTTCCAGGAATTCATCTACACTCCGGGCAATCACCAAGGTTGGAATCCAGGCACAGCAGCAGCTATGCGCTCTCCAAACTTCGACGGTGTATACGTTGGTTTCACTTACTTGAACGGTAACTTCAAGTTCACTAAGGAACGTAACTGGAATGGTGAATATAACTTCAACGACTTTGCAACCAAGGACGATATCTTCTTCAACAACGATGGTTCAAACATCAACATCAGCGAAGAAGGTTTCTATCAGATTACTGCCGACGTTGCTACTAGCAAGTTGAGTGCCAAGAAGATTACCACTTGGGGCATCATCGGTCCTGCACAAGCAGGTGGTTGGGATTCTGATACCGACATGACTTGGAATGCAGAAGACGAATCATGGACTGCTACTCTCGAATTGGCAGCTGATGAATTCAAGTTCCGTGCAAACGACGATTGGGGCATCAACATGGGTGGCTCTATCGATGATTTGTCACAAGACGGTGCTAATATCAAGGTTGCTGAAGCCGGTACATACGAAGTGAAGTTGTTCTTGACTCGTTCTACTTCAGACAAGATGTATTGCACATTGACTAAGAAGTAATTGTAATCTACTAAAGTTCAAAGGCGGACGTTCCTAAAAGGCGAACGCCCGCCTTTTTTAGATACTTAAATTACAATCCAATATGAACAAAACATATTTATATCATCTCCTTTTCTTCTGCTTATTTTGTTTATTGCCCGCTTGTAGCGACAGTGAAGAAGCATTTTCCGACTATCTCACTCCTGCAACAGGAAGTGAAACTGCATTCAGTCAAGGCCTCAACTTTACCGAAGGTTCCTCGACACAAACTGTGAGTTTTGATGCGGGAAATACTTGGGCAGCTTCCTTAAAGGACGCGAACACATCGGATTGGTGCCGCATAAGCCCTACCAAAGGAAATGCAGGAAAGAATACAGTTAGCATTTCAGTCGCACAAAACGGGACGGAAGAGGCACGCACAGCTACCGTCATCATTAGTGCCGGTACTGTCAGCAAATCGATCAACATCACACAAGCCGCTAAGCCATACGTGGCTCCGGACGGATTGAGTTGGACTCCAGAAGCTCCTGATGCCGACCAACCTCTTACTTTGACCTTCAAGGCGACTAGCAAATCAGCCTTGTACGGATATTCCGGGGATGTCTATATACACATCGGCATCGTGAACGAAGGCGAATGGCAATATGTACCTGCTACTTGGGACAAGAATATTGACAAGTGCAAGATGACGAAAGCACAAGAAGCGAATGTATGGACGCTTACCCTCTCTCCTAGCATCCGCCAATGGTTCGACTCGGGCGAAACACCAGTCAAGAAACTCGGTATCGTCATCCGTAGTGCTGATGGTAGCAAGAAAGGTATTGAAGAAGACTCTTTCATCACCGTGACCGATTCAAAGTACAAAGGTTTCGAAGCTGCTGCTATTGTAGAGAAAGCACTTCCGACAGGAGTACAGGAAGGTATCAATGTTATCGACCAGCAGACCGTGACTTTCGTTCTTTACGATAAGGACAAGAATGGCGAAAGCAAGGATTATGCTTACATCGTCGGTGATTTCAACCATTGGACCTTGGCGAATGATGAAACCAGTCAGATGTATCGGGACAACACTACCGGATGTTGGTGGACTACCGTCAGCGGATTGGATGCCAATAAGGAATATGCATTCCAATATTATGTAGGCGATAAAGACGGAGAACCGATTCGCATCGGCGACCCGTATTGCGAAAAGATTCTCGACCCGAACAACGACTCCTATATCCCGACATCGACTTATGCGGATAACAAGACGTATCCGGAAGGTGCCAAGGGAATTGCCTCGGTATTCAAGATTCAGAAAGACACCTACAATTGGAGCGAATTCGAGATGAAGGATGCCGACAAACTGGTTATCTATGAATTGTTGCTGCGTGATTTCACTGCAACCAGTGACATTCATGGAGCCATGAGCAAACTTTCTTATTTGAAAGAAATGGGTGTGAATGCCATCGAGTTGATGCCGACACAAGAATTCGACGGCAATGATAGTTGGGGATACAATCCTTGCTATTTCTTCGCCATGGACAAGGCTTACGGTACTAAAAAAGACTATAAAGATTTCATCGATGCATGCCACCAAGAAGGTATCGCTGTGATTCTCGATGTGGTGTACAACCATGCAACCGGTGATTTCCCGCATGCCAAGATGTATTGGAATGCTTCTGCCAACAAGACCGCGACCAACAATCCGTTCTTCAATGTAGATGCACCGCATCCATACAGTGTATTCCACGATTTCAATCATGAAAACGAATGGGTACGCAACTACATGAAGCGCAACTTGAAGTTCTTGCTTGAAGAATACAATCTCGATGGTTTCCGTTTCGACTTGACCAAGGGTTTCACCCAAAAGTCATCTTCTGAAAGTACAGCTGGCAATTACGATACTAGCCGTGTAGCTATCCTGAAGGATTATCATGCAGCCATCAAGGAAGTGAAGGAAGATGCATTCGTTATCCTGGAACACTTCTGCGACAACAAGGAAGAAAAGGAATTGGCCGCCGACGGATTGCACTTATGGAGAAATGTGAACTATGCTTACTGCCAATCTGCAATGGGCTGGAGCGAAGGAAGCGATTTCACAGCTATGCACACCCAAACACCGATGTGGATAGGCTTCATGGAAAGCCACGACGAAGAACGCATGGGATATAAGCAAAGCCAATGGGGTAACGGCCCTTTGAAGACCGACCTTACCGCCCGCATGAAACAGCTCGAAGCCAATGCTGCCTTCACCTTCACCGTTCCAGGTCCGAAGATGATTTGGCAGTTTGGTGAAATGGGTTACGACATCGGCATTGATGAGAATGGCCGTACCGGTCGCAAGCCTCTGCATTGGGAATATTTAGACAATCAATATCGCAAGGCATTGCACGATACATACATCAAATTGTTGAAGCTTCGCAATGACCATCCGGAACTGTTCATCGGTAGCGCTACCCTCAGTTGGAAGGTAGGTACATCCAATTGGGACAACGGTCGTTCATTGCATGTGAAGTCCATTACCGGTAAGGAACTTGTAGTATTGGGCAACTTCACCAGCACTGAAACTTCTGTAGCCTTCCCTGCTACTACAGGGGAATGGACCGAATGGAAGAGCGGTGAATCACAAGAAGTAGGAACAACAGTTAAAGTTCCTGCACATAGTTTTGTGATTTATACAAAATTCTAATATGCTCCTCCCCCTTCACAAGGGGGAGAGCTATTACAAAATTCTAATTTTCTTAATACCCTTCATTCTGCTTCAAATTCCCATTCACACTCAAATCAGTCGTTGGAATAGGGAATACATTATAGCGACTGGCTACTCCGGTTCCTCCTAGTACTCCTCCCTTGAATGTCCACAGATAATCAGCAGAAGTGAACAGGCCGTATCGAATCAAGTCCGTCCGGCGGGTTCCTTCCCAATACAACTCCCGACACCGTTCATCAAGAAGATTCCGATAATTATTCTCAGTCAACCATGCCTCATTCACTTCGTGCGAAGTATTCCCATACGCACGCTTCCGAAGCGCATTGACATATTCCACCGCCGTAGCCAAGCTTCCTCCCTGTCCGCCACGAGCTACTGCTTCGGCATACATCAAATAAATATCTGCCAAACGGAACATTGGAAAATCCGTATCGGGAAAAGTAGTATTACTTCCTGGCTGACCATCACTGCGAATATTGGTGTACTTATAAACTGACCAACCCTCGGTAGTAAACGTACCTGTCACTGATGTCGTAATATCAATACTGCGGTTCTTATCATAAAAGATGCCTCGCTTGTCCAGAATCTCATTGGCTTTCGGGTTGGCATTGTCTTGATAGTCGAACATCCGTACCAATTGTGGTGTCCCTCGGAAACCATCCCATCCACCACCAATACCTGCCGGAACATCGGCAAAGTCGCTGCTGCTTCGAGAACCCAATATAACGGCAGCCATACCGTAACTCTGCGTCGTATTTCCATCGAAGATGACCGGGAAAATGATTTCCCGGTTGGCACGGGCATTCTGACCATTGTCCGCCATAAAGAGTTCGGCATAATTGTCCGCAAGGCTATAACCGGCACTTATTACCCGATTACAAGCTGCTACACAATCGGTATATCGTTCAGTACCTGTATACACGGCAGCATTCAGGTACATACGCGCCAACAAGGCATCGACTACCGCTTGGTCGGCTCGTCCGTATCCCCCCTGACGTGCTACCGGAAGTGCTGACTGAATACTCAACAACTCATTCTCTATCCAGGCAAACAGTTCTTCCCGGGAGAGGGGACTCGGATTCATGGAATAGTTTTCCTCAGTAATGAACGGCGGAATACCAAACAAATCCAACAAGGTATAATAAGCCAACGCACGACAGAAACGGGCCTCCGCTGCAAATCGGCTCTTGTCTACTTCTTCCGGAGCATTCGGAATGTTCTTCAGATACTCATTTGCCAAAGCCACGATGAACATACAACGTTGATAAACTCCTTCAATGGGTTCACACTTCGTGGTACTCCATAGGATACCATTCACATCGAGACACCAAGGATCACTCCAAGAGTTCTTCATCTCGTCCGTGGTCTGTTCTTGCAGAGTAAACCAACTTCGGAAGAGGACCGTATTACCGGCATCCAAGTCGGAGATATCCGAACCTCCTGCCCCGTCTTGTCCGGATAGTGCCCATACCGAATAGATCTTGTCCAATGCCTTCTGATAACTGGCAGCATCGGCATAGACCCGATTAGCGGTAGAGACAGTTGGGTCCAACGGTTCGACATCAAGGTCGTTGGTGCAGGCGGACAAGCTGATGACCGCCACTGCTGCTATGTATAGTTCTTTTCTCATAATGCAATTACTTTTATCATTTCTATTTGTCATTCAGAACGAAACGAAGTGTAGTGAAGAATCTCGGTATCATTCACCTTATGTCCTCGAGATTCTTCCTCCCTTCGGTCGTCTGAATGACAATTGGCAGTAAACAATCATTAAAAGTTCAAATTCAAACCAATGGTAAAGGTCCGTGGTCTTGGCCAGATATTCGAGTCAATGGCGGAAGTTTCCGGGTCCAATCCATTATAACCGGTAATGGTAAACACATTCTGCACCGAGGCACTGACGCGGCCCGATATTTTGTCCGTAAAGAACTTATCAAACGTGTACCCTATCGTTATGTTGTCCATCTTCAGGAACGAAGCATTCTCCAAATAGAGGTCACTGGTCTTCTGATAATTCTCCGACATTTTGGTCCAACCGTATTTTCCTGCATCCACCGCATAGTTGTTGATAAACCCTTGGTTGTTGAAATGAGCCAAGGTGGTATGATCTGCAGCGAAACCATTGAATACATAGTTGCCGAAATTGGCACGAAGATTGAAGCCCAAGTCCCATTTCTTGTACTTGAACTGCGAGTTCAAGCCCATGAACACTTTAGGCATCGGACTCTTGCCCGTCATGTATTGGTCGGCTTGGGTAATTTCACCGTCCTTGTTTCTATCCACCACTTCGTTCTGAATCGGATGTCCCTGTTCATCATACACCTGCTGATAAAGGTAGAATGTACTTGGTGCATAGCCTACCTGATGATACTGAATGGTGGTACCCGTAGCAAACGGAGCATTACCGGCTGCAATACCCGGATAGTCGGGATTGTAGGTTGCCGTCAACTTCGTGATCCGACTCTTGTTCCAAGTGAAGTTATACCCCAGTTCCCAAGTGAAGTAGTTGGTCTGGATAGCCACGGCATTGATATTGAATTCAATCCCTTGGTTCTTCATTTGCCCCACGTTGGCGGTGATGATGTTCGTAAAGTTCGTACCTGCCGGAGCGCTGACACTGTTCAGCAAGTCCTTGGTTCGCTTGTCATAATACTCCAAGGTACCCGTAATACGGTTGTTCAGGAAACCAAAATCTATCCCCAAGTTATAGGTAGTCGTTTCTTCCCACTTCAAGTCTGGACTATACCCGTTCGGTTTCAAAAGGTAAGAGCCCAAGTATTGCCCCGTCGGATTGGTACCCAACGAGTAAGTAGGCAAGTAAAGATAATCACCAATTTCTTGCTGTCCGGTTACCCCATATCCCAAACGGAGCTTCAAGTTGGAAAGCACTTCACGCGCCGGTTCCATCCACGGTTCATTCAGAATAGTCCAGGCAAAAGCGACCGACGGGAACGTACCCCAACGGTTGTTCGAGCTGAATCGGGAAGAGCCGTCCCGACGAAGGGTCGCTGTCAGCAAGTAGCGATCCATGAAATGCCAATTCAAACGGCCGAAGAAGGATACCAAATAGTTTTCTTTCGGAATCCGGTGATACCCGTCTTGCCAGAAGCGTCGCTCCTCGTCTACATAGGTCCACCCTTCTTTCTCTCCGGCATCGGTCGGATTGGATTTCGTAATGTCGAAGTCGGAGTTGTAGAAATGCTGCCAGGAATAACCGGCCATGGCATCAACACGGCTCTGGATAGATTCAAATTCCTTGTTATAGTTGACATAGAAATCGAGCAGCAAGTTCCGGCGAAGACTGTTCCAGGTGGCACCTTGACCGATATCCTTGAAGGTGGTATTGAGAGCTGCCTGTGGCGAACCCGCAGTATCGAAACGGCTACCTGTACTCTTGGCTACGTCGTAACCCAAGTTCAAGTTGGCACGCAATTCTTCGAATCCGTGCATCTTGTAATCGATCTGAAGATTCCCCAAGCTTCGGTTGGTTGTTCCCCGATTCCGGTATTGTTCCAACATGGCCAAAGGATTAATACTCGCCAAGGTATTCGGATAATAAGTCATCACACCATCACTTTCAGCCATGGTTTCCCAAGTCCAATAACCATTGTATCGACCAGTATCATTGTACACCGGCTTGGTCGGGTCGAAAAAAGCAGCCGCTCCTACCGCACCGCTTTCCGCAAAACGGGTCTTATTGATCGTCCCCTTCACATTCAAGTCGATAGACAAATGGTTATCCAGGAACTTCGGACTAAGGTTCATCGAAGCCGTATAACGGTCATAATGTGAAGTCCGGAGCGTACCCTTTTCCGTATTGACTCCCACCGACACTCGGAAAGGCATAAAAGCCACCTTACCCGCCACACTGATGTTCTGGTCGGTCGCCAAACCGGTACGGAAGATTTCATCTTGCCAGTCAGTGGATTGTTCGGGATACAAGTTAATCATCGCTTGCGCCGCATCGCCCAAGGTGGTCCCTGTAGGATATTGCCGAATAGTCGTTTCCCGGAAATCGGCTGCATTCATCACCTTCACCCGCTTGTACGGATCTTTGACGGTAAAGGTTCCTGCATAATTCACCTTGATACGGTCTTGCGTTCCCTTCTTGGTGGTAATCAGAATCACCCCGTTCGAAGCACGGGAACCATAAATCGCCGTTGCCGAAGCATCTTTCAACACGGTGAAAGTCTCAATGTCGTTGGGATTAATGGTTGCGAGGGCATTGGGAGTACCTGGAGCCGCATCGTTCGCTACCGGCACGCCATCAATCACAATCAGCGGGTCGTTGCTGGCATTCAAGGAAGCCCCCCCACGGATGCGTATGCTACTACCCGCCCCCGGTTGACCATCGCCTGCCGACACATAGAGTCCCGGTACCTTACCTTGAATCAACTCTTGCGGCGAAGTTACAGCCCCCTTGTTCATGTCTTCTGCCTTGATAGCCACCACCGAACCGCTCAAGTCATTTTTCTTGACCGAACCATAACCGATGACCACCACCTCTTCCAATTGCTTGGAATCGTCGCGTAAGGTAATGTTCATAACGGGTTGGGCAGGCAGTTCTTGTGTCTGATAGCCGATAAATGAAATGACCAGCATCGCATCGGCATCCGTTGTCAGTTGGAAGTTGCCGTCCAAGTCAGTAATGGTACCGTTGGCTGTTCCTTTGACCAGAATATTCGCGCCGATAATCGGTTCGCCTTGGGTGTCTTGCACAACTCCATTGACTGTAATCTGTTGGGCAAAACTCCCAACAGATATTCCCCATACAGTCCATAGAGTCAGTAAGACTTTAAATAGATAGTCCCTTCTCATGTCTCCAAAGTTTTAGATAAATACTTTTGGGAGAACAATTTGTAAGGGACCTTGTTTGTGGAAGGAAGATAAAAAGACTTAAACGGTTAGAACACCGGAATGGTATAAACCAAGCCGAATGAAATACGTTGTGTATCCGATGAAACCGCTCCCAACGCACGTGCTCTTTCTGTCAACTTATGCTCTTTATGCAAGAGGTGAGCAAAAATCATCAGTTCACTGTTTGCCATCGGGAAGAACTCTACACATCCCTGTATGTTCCAGGTGGTACGATACAATCCCTTCTCAAAAAGACCATTGGTCTTGTAAACACCGGCTGTTTCGTAAGCGCCCTTGATGTATGCATTCCAATTCGGATGAAAGCGATAATCAAAATCGGCAATGAATGAGAGATATTCCGTATTCATGGCGGTAGTAGGTGTCTGCACTACCGGACCTTGCAAATCACTGATGATACCCATGGCATCCAACCCCTGTCGGGAATACATCACATCCAAATAAGCCACAACCGGTCCCTTTTCATAGACATTGGCTGCTGTCAAGTAAAGAATGTTCTTGCTCTTGGCTTGTTGTCCCCACGATGCGGCATAACGCAGATGCACCGACTTGTCGGCAAACAAGCCGTTCCAGTTCAAGGTACTTATGACAGGAATCTTGGCCTTCGCAATGCCTTCGGGACGACCATATACATAGGTGTCTTCGTCTTTCCCGTTGCGAAGGTTGGTGACTTGAAGTACCAACTCCTGTGTAGGCGAGAAGTTGAATGTAGCCGACACACCTGCCTGATACGCCGCTACGTAATCATTGAATTCACTGAATTCGCGTATTTTGTTGGAGTTCAAGTAGTATTCGTATCCCCCCATCGAAACAAACTGCTTACCTACTGTTAAATTGAACTTCTCCGTCGGTTTCCAATTGACATAAGCATATTCGATGGAAGAAGACAAGTTGTCCAAAGCATGCGGATTGCTATACTTATTGAAGGATTGACGGAAGTGCCAATTAAATTCCTTGCTGAACGAACCGAGCAACTCCATGCGCACACGGTTAATCTTAAAAGCAGCTTCATCGAAGTCGCCGTTCGTAAAATAGGCAGCAGCCGAAGTATAGAACTCCAAGTTCATGTGTGCTTTCACCTCCGGATTGACGGTTGGTAACAATCGGTTCAATAGGCTCTTGATGGAATCATCAGGAGTCACCAAAGCAGGGTCTTGCGCTTGAATTGGTAGGCAAGCCATTCCTATCAATATGAATAATGCAACAAGTTTTTTCATAGTTAGTAAATTAAAAATGGGAATGACAATGAAGAAGGAATTAAATCAGTCCTCTATTCTTCAATTCTTCTGCAGCGATTTCCAATTCAGCATACCAATCTTCTCCGAACTTACGGATCAATGGTTCCTTCAAGAATTTATACACTGGCAGATTCTCTTTCTTTCCCAACAACACCGCAGCCTTGCATACATCCCAACGATGATAGTTCACCGCTTTATACGGACCATAATCCCCGACCCGAATCGGATAAAGCGCACACGATACCGGTTTGCAGAAGTCCACCTTTCCTGCACGATATGCTTTTTCGATGGCGCAATAACAACTGCCCTTCTCATCGTAGCAAGTAAAGACACAATCCTTTCCGTTCACGATGGAAGTCACCAAATCCCCTTCCTCATCGGTATAGACCACTCCCTGCTTATCGATAATCGCCTTTGCTTCGGGAGCCAAATCTTCCCAAATCACAGGAAGCACTTCTTCCAGCTTAGCAACTTCGTCCAACTCCACCGGTGCTCCGGCATCTCCCTCGATGCAACATTCGCCCTTGCAGGCTCCGAGGTCACACAAAAATTTTTCACGGAATACATCCAATGAAATTACTACATCATCTATCTGAATCATAATATTTTTCCTTATCTTTGTGCAAAGATAGAGAATTACGTGCAAAGCGAAAACTAAAAACAAGGATTAATGATTCACATCGGAAAACTAATCAAGCAAAAATTGGAGGAAGCTGGGAAAAACGAAAGTTGGCTAGCAGAGCAATTGGAATGTTTCCCCACCGATATTCACAAGATAGTGGATAGAGCCTCTATTGATACGGATACATTGTTACGTATATCATCCATTCTGAAGCATAACTTCTTCTTAGAATACTCCCAAGAGCTTTTACGACATAAAACAAAATCATGAAACCACTTATGCTATAAAAAAGCATATTACACATGCGCTTTTTTATTTTACTTTTTCTTGTAAATTCAACAATTATTCGCATCTTTGCAGAAGAGAATATAAATAAATGAAGACTTACAGCTTAGAAACAATCAACCAAGAGCAATTGGCCCGTTTCGCTAAGGCTTTAGGTCACCCCACCCGAATAGCGATCCTTCAATTCTTGATCAAACAAAAGGAATGTTATTTCGGAAGAATCTGGGAAGAGCTACCTATCGCCAAAGCAACCGTCTCCCAACACCTGAAAGAATTGAAGGATGCAGGGATTATCTGTGGAGAAATTGATGGGCCAAGAGTGAAATACTGCATCAACAAAAACAACTGGAAAGTGATGCGTATGCTATTCAATGATTTCGTCGGTCAATGCGTCTGCAGAACAGGATGCTGCTGTGACGAAAAAGACGATGAAGATTGAAAATATATTTTTTGCGACATTTGTTCGCTGTTTGGCGAAAAGCTATTAATACATTCGCCATATTTTTTTGAAACTATTGTTTGCCTTTTGGCAAACAACAAAATAAGAACTTATGCATATAGGGAAACTCATCAAGGAAAAAGTAAAGGAAAAAAACAAGACCAGTGTTTGGCTCGCCCAACAAATGTCTTATAGTCGTACAAACATCTACAAGTTGTACGACAAGAAATCCATCGATACGGATGTCCTGTTCCGAATCTCGGCCATCCTCGACTTCGATTTTTTCTCCCTATATTCGGAACATATGCTAAAAGGGGATTGTCCCATGGGACAAGAACGTAAGGGGATTGTCCCTGATTAGTTTGCATGCAAACCAATCAGGGACAATTTTATTTCCTTATGGTCCCTTCTCAAGCTTTCTTTGCAGATAGAATATGTGGTATAAGGTAAGTATGAATTAGGAACCTAAGGCTGAAACCATACCATCCTAAAGTCGAAACGAAACGTTCATAATGTTTCATAGCGCCCAAAGTGTCCCTGATTTGTTTGCATGTAAACAAATCAGGGACACTGTATTGTACATATTCTTCCTTTTGTTGCTTTTCTTTGTAGCCTAAACTACATACATGAAGAAATAAGAATAAAAATTATAGCATATGGAAGCAACAAAAAGAAGTTATTTGAAGCCGGAGGTAGAACGGTTTGAAATGAAGACTCAGGAGTTTATTGCGGGATCAAAAGTGGAGGTTGAGATTATTGTCCCACCAACTGAAGTTGAAGGTCTTCTAGAAAGTAAATGTACAGACAACGGAACAGCATTTAATCAACTAGTTGCTAATCTTGAGCCTAATGAATCTAACGGTTCATGCGGTTATTTTGGCGCTATGCATGTAACTGATGGCAGTAGCTGCGGGCTTTGGGTAAAAATGAGAGATAAAGGTCTAATGCTTAGCACAAGCAATGGTAATCCTAGTAAAGTATACATATGCAGATTACCTGACCAAAATGGGAATAGAGTATATAAAGCAAGAATCGTTGAATAAAAATAAAGAATTTATTTTCTCAATTATTTCAATATCAACAAGCAGGGAGCAAAGCGTGAGTTTTCCTCCCTGCTGCTTTTATGATGGAAGTCCAACAAACAAGAGACTAAATGATTCCCCGATTTCCCCGAAATTCATCACAAAAAAAGCGGCTCCACAAGGAGCCGCTTCCGCTATGACTGATTCAAAAAGATTACTTAATCAAATCCTTACCATCCATTTCTGCCGGTTGTGGCAAGCCGAGGATGTGGAGGATAGACGGAGCAACGTCTGCCAATACACCATTTTCCACCTTGGCATCCTTATTCGCAGTAACGTATACAAACGGAACCGGATTCAATGAGTGAGCTGTATTTACAGAACCGTCCTGATTCAAAGCATTGTCCGCATTACCGTGGTCGGCAATGATGATTACTTCGTAATCGTTGGCCTTGGCAGCTTCTACGGTATCCTTCACACATTCGTCGATGGCAACCACTGCCTTTTCGATAGCCGGATAGATACCTGTATGACCTACCATGTCACCATTCGCATAATTCACCACGATGAAATCGTACTTCTGAGTACCGATGGCTTCTACCAACTTATCCTTTACTTCATAAGCACTCATTTCCGGCTTCAAGTCGTAAGTAGCTACCTTTGGAGAAGGAACGAGAATACGATCTTCGTTATCGTACGGAGTTTCACGACCACCGTTGAAGAAGAAGGTTACGTGTGCATACTTTTCTGTTTCAGCGATGTGAAGCTGAGTCTTGCCATTGGCTGCAAGGTATTCGCCCAATGTATTCTGAACGTTTTCCTTGTCGAAGAGAATGTGTACACCAGTGAACGATGCATCGTACGGAGTCATGCAATAGTATTGCAAATCCTTGATGGTATGCATACCTTGTTCCGGCATATCCTGTTGAGTCAATACAATAGTCAATTCCTTTGCACGGTCGTTACGGTAGTTGAAGAAGATTACCACGTCACCTTCCTTGATGGTACCGTCAACGGTTGCATTGTGGATTGGCTTGATGAATTCGTCGGTTACACCTTCATCGTAAGATTCCTGCATTGCCTGAACCATGTCAGTAGCATCCTTACCCTTGCCTTCTACCAACAAGTCGTATGCTTCCTTCACACGTTCCCAACGCTTGTCACGGTCCATCGCATAGAAACGGCCCACGATAGAAGCGATTGTACCGGCGCTCTGTGCACAATGAGCCGTCAATTGTTCGATGAAGCCCTTACCGCTCTTCGGGTCAGTATCACGACCGTCCATGAAACAGTGGATGAAGGTACGTTCGCCAACACCATATTCCTTAGCGATATCGCAAAGCTTGAACAAGTGGTCGAAAGAACTGTGTACACCACCATTGGATGTCAAACCCATGAAGTGAACGTTCTTGCCGTTTTCCTTGGCATAGCTGAAAGCCGATACCACTTCCTTGTTCTTCAAGATGCTGTTGTCCGCACAAGCACGGTTGATCTTTACCAAGTCCTGATAGACGATGCGACCTGCACCGATGTTCAAGTGACCTACTTCCGAGTTACCCATCTGACCGTCAGGCAAACCTACGTTTTCACCGCTTGCCTGCAACTGAGAATGCGGATAGTTGGCCAACAAACTGTCCCAATACGGAGTTGGGGTATTGAAAATCACGTCTTCCTTACCTTGAGTGCCGATTCCCCAGCCATCAAGAATCATTAAAAGGGCTTTCTTGCTCATAGTGTTATTTCATTTATAAAGTTCGATTATTCATATCTTTATCGGCAAAGGTACAAAAAAGCCCCTACTTACCGCATAAGTTTCCATTTTTTTAATGGATTCCATCCTACTTCTACCACAAAACGAGGTGTTTTTTTGCATTTCCAAAAGAATTATCGTTAATTTGTAGATGCAAAATAAGAAATTATTGTTTAACCTTTTAATGAATACAACTACATGGGAGCATTCATTAATCCTTTTACCGATTGGGGATTCAAATACATATTCGGTAGAGAGGAGTCAAAAGACGTCCTCATAGAGTTTTTGAATGATTTGCTGCAAGGCGAACGAGTGATAACCGATGTCCGTTACATGAATAATGAGCGGATACCCGAACAAATGGAGATGCGGAAGGTTATTTATGACATCTTCTGCGAGACGGATACAGGTGAACACATCATTGTGGAGATGCAGAACCGCTGGCAGGAGCATTTTAAAGACAGGGCCTTATTCTATATGTCGCAATCGATTGTCAAACAAGCAGTTAAAGGGCAAAAGTGGAACTTTAAGCTAGACGCTGTCTATGGCATATTCTTCATTAATTTCTTGCTGGACACAGAACCCACAGAGCATTTTTGCAAAGATGTAATGCTGATTGACAAATACACAGGCAATGTCTTTAACAATAAATTCCGCCAGATCTATATAGAACTGCCCCGGTTCGTGAAGTCGGAAGAAGAATGTGAGAATTTTTTTGAATGTTGGATTTATAATTTGGTGAATATGGACAAATTAGAACGTATATCTTTCAAGGACCAGAAAGCGATTTTCGGTCGGTTGGAACAGATGGTCTCTCAAGCCAATCTGAGCAAGGAGGAGCGCGAGCAATATGAAACCGAATGGAAAATCTACAATGATTATTTCAATACGATTGAATCGGCAGAGAAAAAAGCTGCAGCAGAAGCTCGTGCAGAAGGACTTAAAGAAGGACGTGCAGAAGGACGTGCAGAAGGACGTGCAGAAGAAAAGTGTACGATAGCTCGCAATATGAAGAGCCAAAATTTAGCTTTGGAACTGATTGCTGAATTAACAGGTCTTTCCATCGAAGAGGTTAAAAGGCTATAAACTAACTAGAAATAATAGCAACGGCTGCAATTCTCAGACTGGATTGCAGCCGTTTATTCATGTAACAAAAGTTTACATCTCTTTCCCTCGTTCAAAACGTGTACCTCTCGTAAATACATTAGGTAAGGTTTTTGCAGCCCGTTGCAATTTCTCTTCATCGGAATGACATCCTTTTCCTTCGGTTAAATTATTGATTGCGGTTACTCCTCTCATCAAGCAGTCAAGTTCAAGCTCGTTTATACATACCTTGCCACCAGCTATCTTTATTTTCTCTTCCGGCCACAAAACATATATTTCCGAGTTGATTCTATCCGGAAAATCTTGAAGATAGATAGCATATTCGTCCTCTGTCATTTCTCGAAAATCATTTTCACAAGGCAAGAAACCCATACGATACACGGCCTGCACCCCAGGTCCCGTTTTCAAAAAGAAATCAAAAGCTGTACCCATAATAGATAGTAATAATAGGTAGAAAAGAAAACGGTTCCACCTGACCCGTTTTGACCAACATTTGCAGCACAGCAAACTTTGGAACGCATTAACGCTCCAGACGGGGGTATGAAACCGTTGTAGTAATATACAATCTCTACCGACATAAATACAATGCCGGTAGAAATGATTCATAGCTTACTTGCTATGCTGAATTATGTTGGTCAATGCAAATATAGGGATTATTTCCCAAATAACGAATAAAGCTTTAGGAATCTTCTATCTGTCTATTATAAAAAAATGAGGAACTCATGCCCTCACGGGTTAAGTTCCTCCAACCTTAAGTTCTCTTTTAATAAAAAAGAGTTTCTCTAAATGAGAAAAATGATTTGTTTCAAAAGGAACCTGCCCTCGCGGGTGGGTTCCTCCAGTCTCTTTAGATTTACATTAACAAAGAGATGTTTTTTATATATACTTTAAGAGAGAATGTTCTTTCTTAAATGTTTCATTCTATTAATAGTTCTTTTCGCACAAAGGGTTATAGTCAGTTTCAATCTTAGGAATTTCCCAAATCCAACCCTTTTCACCTGCCTTCTTTTCCAAGAAACCACAGAATGAAATGTCGAAGTTGCGACCGCGAACGAGGTCTAGGTTCAAACGCTTCAAGTCTGTGTAACGGAAACCTTCGCCCCACAATTCTACACGGCGGCTGTTCATGATTTCTTCAGCCAAAGCTGCACCTGTGTTACCATTGCCTGCGTATGCAGGGTCACGAGTTACCTGGAACTTAGTGAAGACTTCTTGTGCCTTAGCATCATTGCCAGAACGAGCATAACCTTCAGCTGCATTCAAATACAATTCAGCCAAACGCATGAAAGCTACATCACCTACTGCATCAGAAGTTGCACGTGCAGTAAACTTACGGTTTTGATATTTGTTCTTAGTAAATGAAGTTGCAGGAACATCCATTGTGCCAGTCGGGTCCCACCATTGACGACGCAAGTCTGTTTCTGACATGGTGTCGTATGTATCTGCATTGATAGACTTCACACCCTGACGGATAGCTGTTGAAGAGAAGTTCCAAGACATGTTTGCATAGAATGAATAGAAGTAAACAGTCTGGTCGTTCTGAGTCATGGCAGCATAAATCGCTTCTTTGGTCTTAGTTGTGATGTCAGAGAAACCGTTCATCAATTCATCACCTACCATCAATGCCTTACCATCAGCTTCTGCCAACTGAATAGCCTTTTCTGCGTAAGCAGCTGCATTACCGAAATCCTGCATTGCCAAAGCTACGCGAGACTTCAACCCCCATACAAATGTTTCATTAAAGTGGTTAACATCGTTTGGCTTGATACCTGCCAACAAAGTAGCCGCTTCGTTCAAATCAGCCAAGATGTTCTGGTAAGTCTGTTCAATAGTAGAGCGTTCCAATTCGCACAATTCTGAAGTCATACGATAAGGAATACCAAGACCAGAGTTACTCTGCCCCATAACATAACGACCAGCCCAAAGTTGTGCTACCTGGAAGTGTCCGTATGCACGGAATGTCAAGGCTTCACCCTTCACTTGGTTATATAACTTTTCTTTACCTGCGCCTACTTCTACTGTTTCCAAACCTTCCAGAATCTTGTTGGCATTCATTACCCATTGGTAATATACACGCCAGATACGGGCATTGTGTGAGTTTGTAGCACTAGCATTAGCTTGCCAGTTCAAGTTAGCACTCAAATACCATGTGTTAGTCAACCATGTCACATCATCTGCCGAACAATCTCTTGCCACCATGAAACCCGGTTCACCACCGTAACCCTGGCTACCTGATTCCTGAGAAACCTGTTGACGGTGAATACCATTCAAAGCCATGTAAAGGTTGTCCAATGACTGGTTGATGAGCGAAGTTGACACGTCAGCCGTTGGATTGGTATCCAAAAAGTCGCTTGCGCAACTGGAGAATGCCATGGTTCCTGCCATAGCCAATCCCATCGTGATATATTTTAAACTTTTCATTGTTTTATTTCCTTTCTTTAAATTAGAATCCTACGTTCAAGCCGATTGTGAATGTACGAGCCGGCATGTATTCGTTGTAAGTCAAACCTGTAAAGTTAGCTTGTGGGTTCAAACCTTGGCGAGCCTTGATCATGAATACATTTTCGCAAGTCAAATTCAAACGGGCGCTCTTCAGCATCATCTTGCTCAACAAGTTCTTTGGTACGCTGTAACCCAAAGATACTGAACGCAAGTTCAAGTAGTCTGAGCTAGTCAACCAACGAGTAGAGTAAGACTGAGTCACGTTTGAATTATGAGTAGCATTGTTATCCAAACGAGGAACATCTGTGATGTCACCCGGTTGCTTCCAAGCATTCTTGATATCAGGGCTCATTGCATAACCATATTCACCTGCGTCCATCATACCTGCATAGCTGGTATCCAATACATGACCTCCCAATTGGTAAGAGAAAGTAGCAGACAAGTCAAATGCCTTGTAACCCAAACGGAAGTTGAAACCACCGAATACCTTAGGAATAGAAGCACCGCTGTAATCATACTTCGCATAGTTGTAGTCGTTAGTCAAAGTCTGACCGTCGATATTTACAACTGTTGCAGCAAACGACTTGTTATCCATAGCGTAAGCATCAGTATCAGCATAATACAAGCCGTCACCTGTTGCAGGGTCTACACCATACCATTGACGCAACCAGAATTCATAGATAGACTTGCCTTCGAACCATTTCTTGGAACTGTTGATGTAACCGTTTTCCTTCATTTCTTCCGGCAATTCCACGATTTCGTTCTTGATGAATGTAGCGTTGGCACCTACTGACAAACTCCAGTCCTTATTCTTGATAACATCATAGTTCAAATCAATTTCAACACCTGAGTTACTTACCTTACCGATGTTCTGAACAATAGAAGTCACACCGACAGAAGCAGGCTGAGATACGTCGAACAACAAATCCTTAGAATCCTTGCGGAAATATTCAACACTACCTGTCAAGCGGTCGAACAAACCGAATTCCAAACCAATGTCAGTAGAAACCTGAGTTTCCCACTTCAAGTTAGGATTTGCCATATCGAACATGTAAACACCATTTTCCAAAGCGTTAGCATGGCCCAATTCGTACAATGATTGGTATGGATAGTAGTTTCTGTAACCGCCGATATAGATGTCATCGTTACCAGTTTCACCATAAGATGCACGGAGCTTCAAGCTGTTCACCCAAGTGATGTCCTTCATGAATTCTTCTTCAGAAATACGCCAGCTAGCACCGAATGACCAGAAATCACCCCAACGGTTGTCCTTGTGGAAACGTGAAGAACCGTCGTGACGGTATGACATAGATGCATAGTACTTGTCAGCATAATCATAGTTCAAACGACCGAAGTAACCTTCCTTCTTATATTCGTGTGTATAAGAGTTCAAGTCAGAGATAGTCAAGAAGTTTGCAAATTCATAGATACCTGAGAATGTTTCAGCAATTTTGTAACCACGGAAATATTCATACTTCATAGTATAGCTTTCGTGACCCACCATAACATCTACAGTGTGCTTGCCGAAATCCTTGTTATAAGAAATCAACTGGTTCAATGTCTGAGTGATTCGGCGTGTAGAAGATTGGTCCAAACGACCTGGACCTGCAACACCGTCACCTACCCATGGATTTTCATATTCCTTATCACGATGGTCGATGTTATTGTATGCATAGTTTGCAGTCAATGTCAAACCTTCAAAAGGAATGAATGTTACATAAGTAGTTACATTTTGGTTGTTACGAGCCAAGAAACGTTCGTTGAATTCAGTTTCAGCCAAAGCGTCACGACCAGCATTAGCCAAACGATAACCATCGTAATCGTACACATAGTCAGCCGGACTTTCTGCGGTTCCACCAGCAGCATTCAAATAAGCACCGGTTGACAAATCATGCTTGTGGATTGGGTACATCGGAGCCATACCACGGATGAAACGAGCCAAGTTGTTATATGAGCTTGAAGAACCGGAATCAGATGTAGAATAATTTGAGATAGTACGAGACAAAGCCAAGTTCAAACCTGTCTTGAACCACTTCACAGGATATACGTTGTAGTTCAAACGGCCAGAGTAACGTTCGAAGTCAGTCTTCATCATGTAACCCTTATCCTTCAAGTAAGATACAGAAGCGTAAGTGTCGCTCTTGTCAGTCTTAGTGTTGTAGCTGAGGTTGTATTCCTGACGATGGCCAGTACTGAATGCAGCATCTTCCCAGTCCAAGTCATCACCCCACTTCAAGTTATCCATGCTGGCAGCAGGATTCAACTTACCGTCTGTGCTAACGATAGCATTGTTCGCTACACCCTTGAACGGGTTGTAAACCAACAAGTCACCGATTTCATTACTTGCCAATTGAGCAGCTTCAGAAGCACTCTTACCTGCAGTGATGTAAGCGTTCTTACGCATTTCCCATTGCAATGGGAAATATTCCATCAAACCAACCTTGGCATAGTCGTTGTATGCACGGTTTGTGAAACCCTGGTTGATAGTCAAGTTGAAGTTTGTACCGCCATTGCCCTTACCCTTCTTGGTAGTAATCAATACCACACCGTTACCGGCTGAAGAACCGTACAAAGAAGTAGAAGCAGCGTCCTTCAAGATAGTCATCGATTCGATGTCGGCAGGGTTGATGTCACCCAAAGAACCGTTGTAAACGGCACCATCCACTACATAAAGAGGAGCAGAAGAAGCGTTCACAGAACCGAAACCACGGACACGGATAGAAGCAGATTCACCCGGCTGACCGGTTGCAGATGTTACCTGAACACCGGTAGTGTTACCTTCGAGGGCAGCAGTTACGTTGGTGATGGCACGCTTTTCAATGGTCTGAGCACCTACGGTTGAAGCAGAACCGGTGAAAGAAGACTTCTTGGCAGTACCGTAAGCTACGACTACCACTTCGTCAATTACTTGTGCGTCCGGACGCATCACGATCTTCTGAGGTTCAGAAGTAGTGATAGCCAC